>NZ_JAGEKK010000025.1:0-56548 GCF_049887855.1 Chryseobacterium sp. NFX27
ATGCATAAACAAAAGGAAATCAAAATGAAAACTTATAAAAGCAAAAACCAAAGCAAAAACAAATTTGCTCTGGTTTAATTATTTATTTTTGTCCTTTAATCTGTATCGGATTTTCAGGACGAGACAAAATTTTAATTATTTATGAACAAGTTCAGCTCCGAAAACCTCTGCAAAATGCTTTCTGATCTTTGCTTTCAGGTCTTCCATTTCTTCAGGAGAAAGTTCTCTCTCAAGTTCTCTTTTTACAGAAGTCACCTGCTTGTCTTTAATCCCGCACGGAACAATATATTCAAAATACCGCATATCCGTATTCACGTTCAACGCAAAACCATGCAGGGTAACCCATCGCGAGGCTTTTACACCCATCGCGCAGATCTTTCTGGCATAAGGTTTTCCCACATCCAGCCATACACCGGTTTCTCCCGGGGAACGCTCACCTTTAATACCGAATTCACCAATAGCCCTGATGATCACTTCTTCCAGGTTTCTCATATACAGATGAATATCTGTAAAGAAATTTTCAAGATCCAGAATAGGGTAGCCAACGATCTGTCCGTATCCGTGATACGTAATATCTCCGCCACGGTTCACTTTCACGAAAGTAGCGTCTATTTCCTTCAGCTTGTCGATACCTGCAAGCATATTTTCTTCATGACCGCTTTTCCCCAATGTATAAACGTGAGGATGCTCTACCAATAACAGGTGATTTGGAGTCGTGATGTGCTGCTCAGCCGGCAAATCACGGTTTTTTATCTTGGTATCAATGATATTTTTCATCAGGCTTTCCTGGTAATCCCAGGCGGGCTGATATTCTTTTATACCCAGATCTTCAAATTCTACCGATTTATTTTGATTTGTATTCATACGTTGATGTCTGTTTTCTTGCAATGGTTATATGAAACTGTAATTCCAAAACCATTTTTTGACATACAAATTTAGTGAATTTTACCCTTTTACAGCATGGATAAAATCTATGGCAGCATTCTTCCAGTCTTTATGGTTCAATAAGGTGTTAACGAAAGCTGTTCCTATAATTCCGCCGGCAGCTTTTTCCGTGACATTTTCAAAATCATCTTTGGATTTGATTCCGAAACCGATCATCACAGGATTTTTAACAGGAAGAGAGGCCAGCCTAGACAGATAGTTTTCATTTTTCAGAACAGCATTGTCATTTCCTGTCGTAGATGAAGAGCTTACTGCATACAAAAATCCGGAACTTAAAGAATCTAGATACAGAATTCTTTCATCAGAAGTTTCGGGAGTAACGAGAAACGTGAAATTAAGGTTGTATTTTTTTAAAATCTGCTGATAATTGTTTTCAAATTCAATAGGTGGCAGATCAGGAATGATCAGTCCTGAAACTCCGCTTTCCGAACATTCACGACAAAACTCGTCAAATCCAAAACTCAAAACAGGATTGATATATCCCATCAGGATAACGGGAATGTGAATGTCATTCTTTACTGTTTTCAGCTGTGAGAACAATTTTTCAATGGTCATTCCGTTCTTTAAAGCCAGTTCGTGTGCCTGCTGAATCACCGGACCGTCTGCTACAGGATCAGAATATGGCATCCCGATTTCCATCATGTCAGCTCCCGAATTTTGAATCAGTTGTATAACGTCAGCGGTATCTTCCAGTTGCGGAATTCCTGCTGTGAAATATATATTTAGTTTTTTCATTGTTATAATAGATGTTAGAAGTTAGAGATTAGAAGTTAGTTAGAGGAGTATTATAAATTGAAGCTGTCAAAAGACTAATTTCTAATCTCTAACTTCTAATTTCTTTTAAATACGTTTCCATATCCTTGTCCCCACGTCCGCTCAGGCAGATGACAACAATATCGTTTTCACCGAATTTCTTTTTATTTAAGACAGCCAGAGCATGTGAGCTTTCCAGTGCAGGAATAATTCCTTCCAGTTTTGTTAATTCAAAAGCAGACTGTAAAGCTTCCTCATCATTGATGCTGAAAAATTCTGCCCGTTTTTCCTTGAACAGATGAGCATGGAAAGGCCCGATTCCCGGATAATCAAGTCCCGCAGAGATAGAATGAGGTTCAATCACCTGTCCGTCCTCGGTTTGCATCACAAGGCTTTTGCTTCCATGAAGAACACCCAGGGTTCCCAAAAAAGTTGTGGCTGCAGATTTTCCGGAATCTACGCCCAATCCGCCAGCCTCTGCGGCAATAATCTTCACCTCTTGTTCTTCGACGAAATGATAAAAAGTTCCTGCAGCATTGCTTCCTCCGCCTACGCAGGCAATTACGTAATCAGGGTTTTCTCTTCCGGTTTTCTCTTTCAGCTGTTCTCTGATTTCCTTTGAGATAATGCTTTGAAACCGGGCCACCAGATCAGGAAAAGGATGAGGTCCTACCACGCTTCCAATCACGTAATGGGTTGTTACAGGATTGTTGATCCAGTCTCTAAGAGCTTCATTGACTGCGTCTTTCAGGGTTTTGGAGCCTGAGGTTGCCGGAATCACTTCTGCACCCAGCATTTTCATTCTTGCTACATTAGGAGCCTGTCGTTGGATATCGATCTCGCCCATATAAACGATACATTCCAGCCCCAGTAAGGCGCAGGCCGTAGCCGTTGCCACGCCGTGCTGCCCGGCTCCAGTTTCTGCAATAATCCTTGTTTTTCCAAGTCGTTTTGCCAATAAAACCTGCCCCAAAGCATTGTTGATCTTATGGGCTCCGGTATGGTTGAGATCTTCTCTTTTCAGATAAATCTGAGTATGGTATTTCTGACTTAAATTCTTAGCAAAATAGAGTGGTGTCGCACGTCCGACATAATTTTTAAGCAGGTCCTGATACTCATCCTGAAACTCTTCAGACTCTATGATCTTCAAATAGTTTTTCTGCAGCTCCTCTACATTAGGATAAAGCATTTCAGGGATGAAAGCACCTCCGAATTCACCATAATATCCGTTTTCATTAGGGTTTTTATAATTCATAGTATTATTTTTTAGCAATTAAATAAGCATTTTTTTCCGGGCTAAGCTGTCTGAGGAGTTCCCGGGTTTCTCCGGACATATTAAAAATCAAAATATCATCGTCTTCAGAGCTGATCCATCTGTTTTCACTAGTTTCAAGAATAGTTTTAGCCTTGTTTTCCAGAATTTCAATATTACATTTTTGATAAAAAGGTCTCAAATCAGCATAACAGAAGCCAATGGTTTCAATTTTCCTCTGAATCATATTTTCTTTAAAAACATGAACAATTTGTGACCCATATCCTCTTTTTTTCTGAGCAGAAACCAATCCTACAGCCTCAGCAAAAGGATACTGCTTTCCGGAGATCTCTAAGACAAAATCAAGGTTAAGCCTGATTATTGCCAGTATTTCATTTTCAGATCCTGATATGAAATGAAATTCCGAGTTTTTAAAGGAGCTGCGGAAGTCTGATGGGGGCATTCCGCTCCACTCAGGGACATCCCAAAGGCTTAAAATGTGTTGCGTTTCGTGATCCGTTAATTCACTTGACTTTTTAATTTGATAATTCATCGGTTAAACTGTTGATAAATTCTATATTATAATTCCGCTGCTGTCTGGTGATCAGTTTTTTATGATGAAGCAATTCAATTTTACTCATCAGGTCAATTAAGGTGGCAACATCTATCTTTGAATCATACATGGTAACGGCAATTTCCAGATTGTCAATTAAGAAATAAGGATCGGAATCTTCATAAAGCAGAAAAATTTTAGCATAAATCTTTCCCAGATCGTATTTTACATTCGTTTTGACGTGGTTATCTAAAAACTTATCAGATATAATCACAAGATAATAGCTGTTCCACAGACTGATTCTTTCAAAGAAATACTGGATATCATCACCATCAAAAATTTTGATAATATCTATAAATTCCTGTAACTGTTTGTCCATAGTCCAGTTCTCTGCATCGCTGTCATTCTGTGAAACAAAATTGTACAGAGCCTGAATTTTTTCATTCCCGAATTTAGGCGGAAATAAGGTTTTATAAAATGTTTTTTTAAGCAGATGTATGTTCATCATCTTTGTGTGTATTTTTTAGCAGTTCTTTCAGAACGCTTTCGAAATTAATTTTCTTATTTTTTCCAGGTCTTTAATTCCCGGTGCCAGTTCAAACTTTGAATTAATATCTACCACAAAAGGCTTCTTGTCCAAAAGACTGATATTTTCAACGTTCTCTTCTGAAATTCCACCGCTCAGAAAATAGGGAAGTGGAATTTCCATCTTATTCAGGACCGTCCAGTCGAACTGTTTTCCTGTACCTCCGAACGCCTTGCTGTCTGTATCGAAGAGAAAATAATCGACAACTGAAACATGTGAGCTGATTGTTTTTTCTATTTTTTCCTTCGTTTCTTCATTATTGCTTCCGATCCTGATAACCTTTATAATTTTAATTTCCGATCTGATATTTTGTTGTAATCTGATCACAAAATCTTCATTTTCATCACCGTGAAGCTGAATAAGATTCAATCCTGCTTGTTCTGCAATATCTGTAATGATACCGATTTCTTCATTGACAAAAACTCCCGTCTTTCCCGGATGACTGATTTTCGAAATATCTTCCAGACTCAAATGATTCAAAACATATCTTGGCGATTTTTCATAAAAAATAAAACCGAGAAAATCTGTTTTCATAGGAATCAGTTCGTGAATCTGTTTTAATTGAGTCAATCCACACACTTTTAGTTTTGGCCGCAGGTTTTTATTCATTGCTAGATTGATAAACTGTTACTTTGCTACATTAGAAACAAATTCAGCGAATTTGTCTCCCGGATCTTCATTCTTCATAAAGTATTCTCCCATCAGAAAACCGTCAAATCCTTTTTCCTTTAAATATTTAAAATCTTCTATAGTATAAATGCCGCTTTCTGCAACAGACAGAACATTTTTCGGAAGCTGATCTTTTAAAAGAACGGAATGCTGAAGATCAACCTTAAAATCCTTTAAATTCCGGTTATTGATACCGACAAGATCAATTTTAGAATTGAAATGTCCCAGCTCGTCTTCTGTATGAATTTCCAGAAGGACTTCAAGATCCAGCTGATGCGCCAGTTCTGTAAATTCCTGTACCTGGCCGGGAGACAGGCAGGCTGCAATCAGTAAAACAGCATCCGCGCCAATGCTTTTGGCTTCATAAAACTGATATTCATCTACCATAAAATCTTTCCTGAGAACAGGAATATGGATATGGTTCCTTATATTTAAAATATCATCAGAACTTCCTCCAAAAAAATCAGTGTCAGTCAGAATAGAAATTCCGGATGCTCCAAAATTTTCATAGGCAGAAACCACTTCCAAGGGCTGAACCTGATCATTAATAATTCCTTTTGAAGGAGATTTTCTTTTAAACTCGGCAATAATTCCGCTTTTGTTTTTTACAGATTCTTTTAAAGAAAAACTTTGCCTTCCAAAAAATTCAGAATTCTTCAGATCATCAATTGAAATTTTCGCTTTCGAAACGGCAATTTCTTCTTTTTTTCTTTCAATAATTTTATCCAGTATTGTCATTGTTTAACTAGAAGTTAGAAGTTAGAAATTAGAAGTTAGATGTGCGGGAGAATAGTTTAAGATTTTCACTATAACTGACAACAAGCACAAGCAACTAATTAATTATCAGGTATTAGCCATTCACCAGTAATTCAAGGCTTCTTAATGCTTTTCCGCTTTCGAGGCTTTCTTTTGCCAGTGCAAGGCAATCTTCATAGGTTCCGAATTTCTTAGTGTGGAAAAGAGCGGTTGATGCATTCGCGAGAACCACCGCGTTTTGTTGTTCCGAGCCTTTTCCTTCCAGAATATTTCTGAATATTTTTGCTGACTCCTGAGGAGTTTCACCGGCTTTGATACTTTCGGGACTTACAGATTCAAATCCCAGATCTTCAGCAGAATAAATTTCTTCACCGCTTTTTGTAATAATCTTGCTGTCCTGCGTAAGGCTTATTTCATCATATCCGTCCAGGCCGTGTACAAGAATAAACTCCCGTTCTTCTTTCTGCAGAAGGTATTGGTAGATTCTTGCAATTTCCAGATTATACACCCCGATTACGGAATATTTCGGCTTGGCAGGATTGACAAGAGGGCCCAGAAGATTGAAAAATGTTCTCAGTCCTAAAGCCTTCCGTAAAGCACCGACAGACTGTAATGCAGGATGGAAATAGGGAGCATGCAGGAAGCAGATATTGGCTTTCTCAAGATCTTTATTCAGCTGATCTGAATTATTTTTAAACTGATAGCCAAGCTCTTCCATCACATTGGATGATCCGGTGGTAGCAGAAGCTCCATAGTTTCCGTGTTTGGCCACCTTCTGACCGGTTCCTGCAACGACAAAGCTCGCCAGAGTGGATATATTGATCGTATTTTTTCCATCGCCACCGGTTCCTACGATATCCAGGGTATCTTCAAAATTAAGATGTACAGGAACTGCCATTTGCAACAGGGCTTCCCTGAAACCTTTCAGTTCTTCTAAAGTAATATTCCGCATCAGAAAAACGCTGATAAAGGCTGTAACTTCTGCATCATTGAATTTATTCTGGGCGATTTCGATCATCGTAGCCTTTGCCTCAGATTTGGACAGGGTTTGATGGTTAAACAGGTATTGGAGGATCTCTTTCATCTGTGGGGCTTTTATAGGGTTGGGTGTTTCTGTAGTTTTCAAGGTAAAAGGAAATTTCTGATAATAACTTCTCCATCAGGAGTTAAAATGCTTTCAGGATGGAACTGTACGCCGTGAACATCATAGGTTTTATGCTGCAATGCCATGATCATTCCGTCCTTGTCTACAGCCGTGATTTCAAGTTCTTCAGGAAAACCTTCCGGATTCACTGCCCAGCTGTGGTATCTTCCCACTTCCATTCCTGAAGTCAGATTCCTGAAAATTTTGGTATTTTCTTTCACCAGTTCGGCAGAAGTAGCCACACCATGAAAAATTTCAGAAAGATTGATCAGGTTTCCTCCAAACGCTTCAGCAATAGCCTGCTGTCCGAGGCAGACGCCTAAAATACTTTTTGTAGGTGCATATTCTCTGATCAGATCCAGCAAAATTCCTGCTTCTTCGGGAATTCCCGGGCCCGGGGAAAGGATAATTTTATCATACTTCCCGATCTCTTCCAAACTGATCTGATCATTTCTTACCACGTCCACTTTTTGATCCAGAATTCTTTCGATAATCTGGACAAGGTTGTACGTAAAGCTGTCGTAGTTATCAAAAACCAGAACTTTCAGTTGTCCATTGGCTGCCGGTTGATTTATATCGTTGTTCATTTTTTGTTTTTTAATTGTTGGATTGCTCTTAGCTCAACACTATTTTACCCGCTTTGTCGACTGCTTTTTTCAGAGCATTCAATTTATTATTCACTTCCTGAAGCTCATTTTCAGGGACAGATTTTGCGACCAATCCTGCTCCTGCCTGGTAATAAAGCGTGTTGTTTCTGCTTAAAAAGGTACGGATCATAATCGCCTGGTTGCAGGTGCCATTCAGTCCGATCATGCCGATACATCCGCCATAATAGCCTCTGGAATCCTTTTCATACTGATCGATCAGCTGAAGAGCTTTATGTTTGGGTGCCCCGCTTAAAGTTCCCTGAGGAAAAGTTGCTGAAACCATATCCAGAGGATTGAGGTTTTCAGGAAGATCAGCTGTGACTTCACTTACCATATGAATAACATGCGAGAAAAGCTGGATCTCCTTTAGTTTGGTAACGGTTACGTTTTTGCCCAGTTTTCCGAGATCATTTCTTGCCAGATCTACGAGCATGGTATGTTCTGCATTTTCTTTCGGATCATTTTTTAAAGCTTCAATAGACTGGAGATCGGTTTCCAGATGCCCGGTTCTTTTGAAAGTTCCTGCAATAGGATGAATGATGGCTTTATTGTCTTTAATAATCAGCTGGCTTTCCGGACTGGAGCCGAATAATTTATAGTCTCCGTAATCGAAAAAGAAAAGATAGGGAGAAGGATTGATATTTCTAAGGGCACGGTATACGTTGAATTCGTCCCCTTTGAATTTCTGTTCAAATCTTCTGCTTAAAACGAGCTGGAAAACATCACCTCTCATACAGTGTTTCTGCGCCGTTTTTACCAGCTCAATGTATTCTTCATCCGTAAGATTAGAGGTTTCGCTGCCGGTTTTTTCGAAAGGATAAACCGGAGTATTCTGATTTCTGATCAGGTTTTCCAACAGATAAAGTTCAGATTTTAATCCAGGGATTTGATTTTCAATGATATGCATCTCGTCATTGTAATGGTTGATGGCAATAACGTATTGGTATAATCTGTAACGCAGAATCGGAATCTCTACTTCCGGGCTCTGTGGCTTTAAGCTGATGTCTTCAAAAAACTGTACGGCTTCAAAACTGGTATATCCAAAAAGACTCTGAGCGGTCTGTTCAATAGGATCATGAGTGATTTCACATTCGAAAATACTCTGAAATTCATCAAAAATATCAGTGATATTGCGTTCGCCTATCAGCTGCTTCACAGGATCTGAACCCGGTAACTTGATTTCAAATTCAGTAAGATTCTTAACCTCAATTCCTGCAACGGCATTCACTGCAATAAATGAGAAATTATTGTCAATATTCTTAGAATCTGAACTTTCCAAAAGAATAGTATCCCGGAACCGGTCTCTGATCTGAAGATAGATATTCATGGGAGTATAAAGATCTCCCAGTGTTTTTTTGGAATCGGTTTTTATTTTTATTTTCTGAGTGGTCATCTGACTTGTATTTTTTGTTTGGATGAAATAAAAAAAGCTTCAACGGAATCCGTCAAAGCCTATATATTGTATATTTATTATTTTGCTATCTCGTTAGCAACATGACAATACCTTCAGACCCGACGAAGAGTTTGAAAGCCACCACCAAATATTGTTGCTCATATTAAACATGTGACAAATGTAGAGATTTTTTTAATATAAAAACAAAAAAAGGCCAAAAATAAAATAACTTAAAATGTAGATGCCTTATTCAAGCTGCTTCAGCTCCTTTTTTAATTCCTCAATTTTTGTTCTGTATTCCTCACTGTCATAGGATTTTACATAATCTTCCAAAGCAGAAATATATTCTTCAATGAATTCCTTATTGGTTCTGTCGGCCTCATATTTGATCTTCGCAGAGTTTACCGGAGCCATTTTTTCATACTTTAGTAAGGCATTTCCTTCTTCAGACTGATAATAAAGAATCACCATGTTTTTTTCATATCCCGGAATATATTTTACAGGAAAATGCTGTTCCATCCTTGGAATCCTGATGGCATTTTCAATAGGGTAGATTGCGGCACTCGTCGTGGAGAAATACGTTGAGGTATATTTTCCGTCTTGCTTTTTTACAATGGCTTCATAATCATGAATGTACATGTCATTCAGCGTGGAATTGGTTTCCACATCAGAGGTAATGACAGCTGTACTTTCTACACCGTATTTATTTAAAAACCAGGCATTCAGATACTGTCCGGCAACACCGTTCAGAATAGCAAGAGGAAGAATTGGTGCCAGGAACCATGCCTTTTTTGTCACGAATGAAAGCAGACCAAAGAACATCAGAAGTATGATCACCGTGTAAAAACCATGATGACTGGTGAAAAACAGAATTTTGGAGATAAAAATCATTTGATGAGCAAGCTATTTTTTACTAAGTTAAAAAATTTAAACAGATAAAAAACATATAGCGAAAATTAACTTTCTTACCGGAATTTTGTATTATAATATTTTAAATGTTTAATTCCAACAAGCAACATTAAGAGTCCCAAAAATCCAAAAAATGCAATTGCTAGATAATTATTGTTTTGATTTACTTTAATATAATCATTTAAAGATAAATATTCTGTGTTCTTACTATGAAGTTCCACAATACTTATATTGTTTTTGTGTAAATACTTTTCCGGAAATGGAATCTTTTCTGATTTTAATATTTTTCTGTTATACTGATGCTTTTCGATAAAAAGGCTAATTGAGTCTCCCAATTTATTTTCAGTCACAAATTCTTGGTAGTATATTTGGCTCATAGAGACGCTTCCAATTATAAAATTAATTTCAGGATACTCATTTAATTTGATCGTTAAGAAATTACCTCCCCTTCTTCCTCTATTTATTTTAAAATCTTTTAAAAGTCCTTTTATTTCGGTAATGCTGTTTGTATTTGGCAATTTGGATAAAGAATATTTAATTGAAACGAAGAGAAAAATAAAACTCAAAATGAATAAAACCCAGATAAGTTTACTATTTAACTTTTTTTCTTTATTGTAATTATAGTTGTTATTCATTTTTGATTTATCTGATAAACGGAAGTGAAATTAACAACGTATGGAGATTTAACATCCGGATATTATATCTGAAAAATGATCTTTTAGTTATAATATCATTTTTTTTAATACAGCAAAAATATTATTAAATGGGAAAATGTCATTAATTCCAAAGCTTATTTTTTATATTTTTGTGTAAATTTTATAGAAAAAATAATGAGAAAAGTATTAGCACTTGCATTTATCGGAAGTTTATTCGTCGTAAACTGTTCTAAGAAACCGGAAAATAATTTACAGGACAGCAACACTATGCTTGAAGAACCTGAGGCTACAACTGTGGTGGATTCTACAGCTAAGAAAGTAACTCCGGATGCATCCACAACACCTGCACCAGCTACTCCTGAAGCCGCTAAAACAGATTCTGCTGCAGCAAAAAAATAATGAAGAAATTCCTTTTGGCAGGAACTATGGGATTGTTGATCCTTTCCTGTTCTAAAAAAGAAAATACGGAGGTGCCGAGTATGCCTTCCGAAACATCCGCTGTTTCGGAACCGGTAAAGACTAATCTTTCAGGTGACCAGATCATCGAAACATTAGACTGTTCAGGATGCCATGCCGTCAATGAGAGAATGATAGGACCTTCTTATAAGGAAATCGCAGAAAAGTATTCTGAAAAAGATATTGAACTGCTGGCTTCCAAGATCATAGAAGGGGGAAGCGGAGTTTGGGGTGGCGTTCCGATGGCTCCTCATCCACAGGTATCTAAAGAAGATGCTAAAAAAATGGTAGAATATATTCTGAGTCAGAAAAAATAAATATGGCTACCGAAAAATCCAGTCTGCACACAAGAAATCTGCATCGCAATCCCTATGATTTTGATCAGCTTATTTCTTGTGTGCCAGAACTGAAACACTATGTCTTCGTCAATGCTTATGAAACAAAGACCATTAATTTTAGTCTTCCCAAAGCGGTAAAACTGCTTAATCAGGCATTACTTTTACATTTTTATCATATCAAAAACTGGGATATTCCCGAAACCAATCTATGTCCTCCTATTCCCGGACGGGCTGATTATATCCACTATATCGCCGATCTTATCGCCGAATACCAACCTGAAATCCCGACAGGAGCTTCTGTGTCTGGTTTAGATATCGGAACAGGCGCAAACCTTGTTTATCCTTTACTGGCTCACAGATCTTATGGCTGGAAAATTTTTGGGACAGATATTAATAAGGATTCTTTGGAAAATGCACAGCATATTTTAGATCAAAATCCAGATTTGTTACCTGTTATTCAATTAAAACAACAGTCTGATCCCAATCATATCTTTAAAAATATCATTGAATCTGGTGACCGTTTTACATTTTCTATGTGTAATCCTCCTTTCCATGATTCCGAAGAATCTGCGCTAAAGGGAAATCTCAGAAAAACAAAGAATATCAATACATCAAAGTCTAAAAAGCCTCTCCTTAATTTTGGCGGACAGCAGGCAGAATTGTGGTGTGAAGGTGGAGAAATTGCTTTTATCTCAAAAATGATTGAAGAAAGTACTCTGTATTCCTCCCAGATCCTTTGGTTTACATGCTTGGTATCTAAAAAAGATAATCTTTATAAATTGACCACACTTTTAAAGAAGGTCAAAGCATTAGATGTCAAAACTATTGATATGGCTCAGGGACAAAAAGTGAGCAGGATGCTGGCCTGGACATTTATTCCTGAGAAGGAGAGGAAGGGGTGGATATAAAAATGTCAATGGTCAATTTTTGCTGCGCAAGTCAAAGGTCAATGATAATCCTACCAAAAAAATCATGGTGAAGCAGATTCACCAGTGATAATTCACGCTTAATCCGCTAATAGTCAGTGATAATTTCCGCCGGCAAGCAAATTCACAATTCATAATTGACAAATCACTAAAAATGCCTAAATTTGTACGCTTTTAGAAAAATAAGAAATGCAATTATCAGAACAAGAAATCATTAGAAGAGAAAAGCTGAATAAGCTTACTGAAATGGGAATTAATGCATTCCCTGCGGAAGAGTATACGATTACAGATACTACAGAATCTATAAAACAGGATTTTTCTGAGAATAAACAGGTGAAGATCGCTGGTAGATTGATGTCCCGCAGAATTCAGGGGAAGGCTTCTTTTGCTGAATTGCAGGACTCTAAAGGGAAGATCCAGGTTTATTTTAACAGAGACGAAATCTGTCCGGGTGAAGATAAAGAGCTTTATAATGAAGTCTATAAGCACCTTTTGGATATCGGTGATATTATCGGTATCGAAGGAACTTTATTCACTACTCAGGTAGGTGAAATGACGATTTTGGTAAAAAACTTTACGCTTCTTACCAAAGCTTTACGTCCGCTTCCTCAGGCAAAAACTGACGAAAATGGAGTAGTGCATGACGGATTTACAGATCCTGAACTGAGATACAGACAGCGTTATGTAGATTTAACGGTTAATCCGCAGGTAAAAGAAATCTTTGTAAAAAGAACAAAGATGTTCAATGCGATGAGAACTTTTTTCAATGATGCCGGATACTTTGAAGTGGAGACCCCTATTTTACAGTCGATTCCGGGAGGAGCGGCAGCAAAACCATTTATCACGCATCACAATGCTTTAGATATTCCTTTATATTTAAGAATTGCGAACGAACTATATCTGAAAAGACTGATCGTCGGAGGTTTTGACGGGGTATATGAGTTCTCTAAAAACTTCAGAAATGAAGGAATGGACAGAACGCACAATCCTGAATTTACAGCTATGGAGATCTATGTAGCTTACAAAGATTACAACTGGATGATGGATTTCACGGAGAAACTTCTGGAATTCTGTGCAGTTCAGGTGAATGGAAGTGCGGAATCTACTTTCGGAGAGCATACCATCAATTGGAAAGCGCCTTATCCAAGAGTTTCTATGACGGAAGCGATCCAAAAATATACAGGTTTCGATATCACCGGGAAGACTGAAGAGGAACTGTTTGATTTTGCTAAATCTATCGGAATTGATGTAAATGAAACGATGGGTAAAGGAAAGCTGATTGATGAGATCTTCGGTGAAAAGTGTGAAGGAAACTTTATACAGCCGACTTTCATTACGGATTACCCGATTGAAATGTCTCCATTAACCAAGAAACACAGAAGCAAAGAAGGCTTAACAGAGCGTTTTGAATTAATGGTTTGCGGAAAAGAGATTGCCAATGCATATTCCGAGTTAAATGATCCTATTGATCAGAGAGAGCGTTTCGAATCCCAAATGGCTCTATCCGAAAGAGGGGACGATGAAGCAATGTTTATCGACCAGGACTTCCTGAGAGCACTGGAATATGGAATGCCTCCAACTTCCGGATTAGGAATCGGGATGGACAGACTGATCATGTTCCTTACAAACAACGCATCCATCCAGGAAGTATTATTCTTCCCTCAGATGAGACCTGAAAAAACTGTTCCTCAGATTGAATTGGGTGAGGATGAAAAGGTGATTCTTGAGATCCTTAATTCTCAGGAAGAACCGTTTACTTTAGCCGAAGTGAAAGAAAGAAGCCAGTTATCCGGTAAAAAATGGGATAAAGCATCTAAAACTTTGACTAAGAATAATCTTGTGAAAGTGGATAAGATTGATGAGGTTCTTTTGATGAAACTGGCATAAGCTTTTAATATAAAAACAAACAAAAACCGGTACAGAATCATTCTGTACCGGTTTCTTTTTTCCATTTTCGCAGCTGTGTCCTGAAATTCTTAAAAGGAGCAGCAGTATTGATATGTATCCATTTCCAGACTGGCCATTTCGCAGGTGTTGTAGCCCATTCTCTCTGTTCAGGAACAAATAGAGTTTCGTGATCAAGAGTTTTAATCCATTCTATAATTTCATTGACCTGATTTTTCAGAATCTCTCTTTGTTGGAGAAGGCTTAAAGCTCCATATTTTTTATAAAAAGATTCATATAATCCGCCTAAATTATTCCACTTATAACCCGGTGCCGGAGTCTGTACTTTTATGCCTTCCTTTTCATCCGATTCCCATTGCAGCAGAAGATGGGTCCATCCAAGCTGATACGATATATTCTGTGAAGGACTTTTATCAATTCCAGGTTTCAGTATGTCTTTTTTGTCTTCAGAAATATCATCAAACTCTTTATCATAAAGCAGATAATACTGTTTTATTGCTTCAATAAGTTCTGTCTTGTCTTTGTACTGTACCATATTATTTTCTCTGTCTGCTGAACGAGGCCATCAGATAAAACAAAAACGGAAGAATAAACAAAGAGCCGAGCATCAATGCCCAACCTAGGGCATTAATAGTTTTCGGAGGTGCCATATGTTCCAGAAGCGAAAGGTGCTGCCCATTTCCCAGTAAGATAATATCAGGATTATGCTGGTAAGTAGCGGCAACCAGAATCATGACCATTTGGAATCCTGCCAGTGCGCGTACAGGAAGCAGTTTCCGCTGATGCAGAGCACGAAGGATCAGTCCCAAAGCTACTGTAGCAAAAGATATCGCCATAACGCCTAATGGCTTTGAAAAGACCCACATTACAAGAGGAATATCAGAAATATAAGCTGTCAGAAACACCAACATCCCTGTGATCACTACAAATACCATGGTCTGTCTGGATTTTTTGATCATCAGGGTAAGATCAGCCTTATCGCGCGTTTCTCTTAATGAAAATATAGAGGCTAAATAAGCACAAAGCGCTACTGTAAAAAGACCTACGGAAACCCCAAACCAGTTCAGCCAGCTGAAAATATATAGATCTAAAAATCCAACTGCATCAGGATTGATAGAATGTGAAACGGTAGCGGCTGCAATTAATCCTAAGAAGAAAGGGGTCAACAGGCTTGCATAATAGAAAATCTGGGTATATAAAACCTGCCAGTTATCTTTCACAGCATCATAATGTCTGAATGTAAAGGCTGTTCCCCTTGCAATAATCCCTAAAAGCATCAGTACCAATGGAATATGGAGATAGGTCGACATGGTCGTGTAAATCTCAGGAAATCCTACAAAAAGGATAACGATCGCAATGATCAGCCACATATGGTTGGCTTCCCATACCGGTGCAATGGACTGATACATGATCTGCTCTGTTTTGTGACGGGCTTTTTTATGGGTGAAAAGCTCAACAATTCCGGCTCCGAAGTCAGCGCCGCCCAGAATGATATAAAGGCAGATAGAAAGCCACAGAAATCCTATAACAACGTAGATCATGATTTTTTGTTTTTATCGTTAAACTGAGCGTCTGTAGGGTCATAAAGTTTAGGAACCATCTGGATCTGTCTCCTCAAAAGGAAGATAATAATCAGTGATAATGATACAAAGATGGCCGTAAAGAAGTAAAATGAATACTGTATTCCCGGCATAGGTGTTACAGCATCTGCCGTTTTCATAATTCCATAGATAATCCATGGCTGTCTTCCGACCTCGGTCACTGTCCATCCCGCTTCCAGGGCGATATATCCGAAAGGTGTTGCGATCAGAAATGTTTTTAAAAGCCAGTGTTTATTCAGCCATTCCTTTTTGAAAAAGAAAGCATACAGGTAAATACTTCCGATGATGATCATGACCACGCCGAAGAAGATCATAATTTGAAAAGCGTAATGGACAACAGCTACCGGAGGCCATTCATCACGTGGGAAATCATTTAATCCTTTTACTTCGTGGTTGAAATCATTGCTCACCAGGAAGCTTAACACTTTTGGAATTTTTACTGCATATTTCACCTCTCCTTTTTCTTCATCAGGAATTCCGCCAATAACGAAAGGGGCTCCTTTTTCAGTTTCAAAATGAGCTTCCATTGCAGCAAGTTTAATAGGCTGTCTTTCTGCAACGGATTTAGCAGCTACATCACCACTTAAGGGAGCTCCAAATGCCCCAATTAATGCAAATCCTGCCGCAATCCTGAATGCTTTTGTATGGAATTCCACATTTTTTTTCTTCATGATTAAAAAGGCATGAACTCCTGCTACGGCAAATCCTGTTGCACAGAATGCCGCGACCGTCATATGAAGAGCCTGCGGGAACCATGCATCATTAAACATAGCCTTTATAGGATCTATATTGGTATATTGTCCGTTGATATAATCAAAACCTGTTGGTGAATTCATCCAGGCATTAGCTGCTACAACAAGAATTCCGGAAGCCAGTCCGCTCAGACCGACTAGAAATCCGCAGAACCAATGAAACCATTTATTGAATTTTTCCCAGCCATAGAGAAAGAATCCAATGGCAATAGCTTCAATAAAAAATGCAGTTCCCTCAAGAGAAAACGGCATTCCGAAGATGGGTCCGGCGTGTTTCATGAATCCCGGCCACAGAAGGCCAAGCTCAAAAGAAAGCATGGTCCCCGAAACGGCACCGGTGGCAAAAAGAATAGCAACTCCCTTGCTCCAGGCTTTTGTGAGGCCTTTATATACTTCGTTATTGGTCTTAAGGTATTTCCAGTGGGCAAAGGCCATCAGAAAAGGCATTACCATTCCCACACAGGCGAAAATGATATGAAAACCCAGCGACAAGGCCATCTGCGCGCGGGCTGCAATAAAATCATCCATACGATCAACTTTTGAGTAAATAAATTTAAGGATAAATTACGGATGTATAATATGATTTAATACAGTTGAGGTTTGAGAAATAGATAATAACTTTAATCCTTTTTTCTAGTGGAATAATTTTCTTTTTTTCACTAAAAGCCCTGTCTTTTTTTGACATATTTTAACTTTCATAAGTCGAAAAAAATCACGATATTTGTAGGTCTTTGCATTACGCGAAATTATTAATTTTTATATGAGTCAAAAACAATATACAGCTAGCAGTATCCAGGCCTTAGAAGGAATGGAACACGTACGATTAAGACCATCAATGTACATTGGAGATGTAGGAGTAAGAGGTCTTCATCATTTGGTTTATGAAGTAGTAGATAACTCTATTGACGAGGCTTTGGCGGGGTATTGCGATACCATTTTGGTAACCATCCACAAAGGAGAGAGTATCTCTGTAAAAGATAATGGTAGAGGTATTCCTGTAGATTTTCACGAAAAAGAACAAAAATCTGCTTTAGAGGTTGTCATGACTAAAATTGGAGCAGGTGGAAAATTTGATAAAGATTCTTACAAAGTATCCGGAGGTCTTCACGGAGTGGGAGTATCTTGTGTGAATGCACTTTCTACTTTATTGGTGGCTACAGTAAGCCTTAACGGAAAATTATATCAACAGAAATATTCAGAAGGTAAAGCCCTTGCAGATGTTGCTGAAATAGGAACTACGACTGAAAGAGGAACAGAAGTTTTCTTTCAGCCGGATGCTACGATCTTTCAGGAAACTGTTTACAACTATGATACCCTTGCAACAAGGTTACGTGAACTGGCTTTCCTTAACAAAGGAATTACGATCACTCTTGTTGATGAAAGAGCAGAGAACGAAGACGGATCTTTCGCAATGGAAGTTTTCCATTCAGAAGGAGGTTTAAAGGAGTTTGTTGAATTTATCGACGGAAACAGAGAATCTATCATGGAGAATGTGATCTTCATGGAAGCAGAAAGAGATGATATTCCTGTAGAAGTTGCGATGCGTTATAATACGTCATTCAGTGAAAACCTTCACTCTTACGTTAATAACATCAATACGCATGAAGGGGGAACCCACCTGGCCGGTTTCAGACGTGCTTTAACAAGAACACTGAAGAAATATGCCGATGATCTGGGAATTCCTGCTAAAGAAAAGGTAGAAATTACAGGAGACGATTTCCGTGAAGGACTGACGGCTGTAATTTCTGTAAAAGTAATGGAACCTCAGTTTGAAGGACAGACCAAAACAAAATTAGGAAACTCCGAAGTTTCAGGGGCTGTAGATAAAATAGTAGGGGAAATGCTTACTAACTTCTTAGAGGAAAACCCTAATGAGGCGAAAATTATCGTTCAGAAAGTGGTTTTAGCTGCCAAAGCAAGACAGGCTGCTAAGAAAGCCCGTGAAATGGTTCAGAGAAAATCTCCGATGGGAGGTTCAGGACTTCCGGGAAAACTGTCTGACTGTTCATCTAAAGACCCGGCAGAATCTGAATTGTTCCTTGTGGAGGGAGATTCCGCAGGTGGAACTGCTAAGCAGGGTAGAGACAGACATTTCCAGGCTATTTTACCTTTGAGAGGTAAGATTCTGAACGTTGAAAAATCTATGCTTCACAAAGTATATGATAACGAAGAGATTAAGAATATTTACACCGCTCTTGGAGTTTCTGTAGGAACCGAAGAAGATAGTAAAGCCCTGAATATGGCTAAACTGAGATATCATAAAGTGGTGATCATGACCGATGCTGATATTGACGGGTCTCACATTTCTACGCTTATTCTTACCTTCTTCTTCAGATTTATGAAGGAACTTATTGAGAACGGATATATTTATATCGCTCAGCCGCCTTTATATTTATTAAAGAAAGGAAACAAGAAAATGTACGCTTACAACGAGAAAGAGCGTGAAGAATTTACTCTGGAAATGGCTCCGGACGGAAAAGGCGTAGAAGTTCAGCGTTATAAAGGTCTTGGGGAAATGAACCCTGAGCAGCTTTGGGAAACCACCCTGAACCCTGAACACAGAATTTTAAAGCAGGTAACGATTGATAATGCAGTAGAGGCTGATAGTATCTTCTCAATGTTAATGGGTGATGAGGTACCGCCAAGAAGAGAATTTATTGAGAAAAATGCAAAATATGCAAAGATTGATGCATAATTCTTAATAAAAATATATTTAAAAAAGCTTCTAATATTTAGAAGCTTTTTTTATATTTGGTGAAAACCAATAAAAATTAATACTATGTTAACTCTTTTACAAACAGATCCTTATGATGGGGTCGATGCAATGTCGGGTGCAGCAGCTGCAGGACTGGGAATGGGGACTATGATTTTCGGATTGCTTATCTATATATTTTATGGATACTGTATGTATAAAATATTTCAGAAGGCAGGAAGGGAAGATGCGTGGGCCGCTTTTGTACCCATCTATAATATGATTGTGCTGCTGGATATTGTCAAGAAACCAATATGGTGGATCATTTTATTTTTCATTCCTTTTGCTAATATCTATGCGTCATGGGTGGTTAATGACAGACTGGCAAAAGCTTTTGGAAAGGAAACTCCGGTTTATACCCTTCTTTTGTTTTTCTTTGGATTTATTTTCATCCCTGTTCTTGCTTTCAGCAGTGATCAATACGACAGCAACAGAATTCCAAATGACCAATAATCAATAACTTAAAAAGATAAAAAGACTTCAGAAATGAAGTCTTTTTTTATGTCTTCATTCACAGATTGAAATTTTAAATATAATGTTGTAAAATAATTTCACAGGAAAATAATAAAAATATCCTTATTTAGAGATATAAACTATTAAAATTATAATATAAAGTGACATTGATGATGAAGTATTTTCTAATAGTATTGTTATTTATATTAAAATAAAAAATTAACATTTATTAAGATTTTTATTATTTTTGCCCAACTTTAATAACCATGATGAAAATTATAATTATTGGGGCCTTATCTACAGCCTCTTTATATTTTGCACAGACTTACCCTGTATCTGCTATTCCTGAAAATCTGAAGAAAAATGCCAATGTTGTAATCAGAAAGGATTTTACAACAGCTCAGATTAATAAAATTGATGAAATTAAATATCAGCATAATACAGTAATTACAGTTTTAAATAAGGACGGCGATTCTAAAGCGCAGGTTTATATTCCCTATCAAAAAGGAGACAATATTTCTGATGTAAAAGTTACTGTGTATGATGAATCCGGAAAGAAAGTAAAAAGCTTTTCAAAATCAGATTTTGGTGACTTTGCCAACAATACCCAAGGTGTATTTTATTCAGACAACAGAATTTTGGCATTGCCCTATACTTCTGCGTATTATCCGTATACCATTGATTTCTCGTATCAGATCACGAATGAGAACACCATTTTTATTCCGGATTTTATGCCGTTCTCCTCTCCCAACACAGCTTTGGAAGATGCAGAGTTCAAGGTGATCAATAAATCCGGGATTGACCTTAAAACCAAAACTTATCCGTCGAAATATAACTATACTTCTGTGTCCATAGCTGACAATGGCACAGAAAAAACCTATTCCTATAAAAATGTCCCGGCAATAGACGATGCCCTGATGCTTCCTCAGCCCGAAAAGATCTTGCCTAAAGTAAGCTTTGCCCTGGCTAAATTTAATTTAGAAGGCAAACAGGGAACATTGAACACTTGGACAGATTTTGGAACCTGGTATTATACTAACCTGGTAGAACCTGTTGCTGCCTCTACTCCTGCCATTAAAGCTGAGGTGGCTGCTTTGAAACTGGAAGGAACAACGGAGGAAAAAGTGAAAAAGATCTATCAGCACATGCAGTCGAAAACCAGATACATATTTGT
The DNA here is from genome assembly GCF_049887855.1 of Chryseobacterium sp. NFX27. Taxonomy (NCBI): domain Bacteria; kingdom Pseudomonadati; phylum Bacteroidota; class Flavobacteriia; order Flavobacteriales; family Weeksellaceae; genus Chryseobacterium; species Chryseobacterium sp. NFX27. The sequence continues at coordinate 20,621 of NZ_JAGEKK010000025.1, forward strand.
TGGATTGGGAATCGGAGGATGGCTGCCTATGTTTCCGGATGAAGTTCAGAAGAAAGGATATGGAGACTGTAAAGGCCTTACCAATTATATGAAAACCTTATTGAATGAGGCTGGAATTCCTTCTCATTACTGCGTGATCAATTCCGGCTCATCGCAGGTGTCCTTCGATCCGGATTTTCCATCTATGGGTGGGAATCATGCGATCCTGATGGTACCTACGGAAAAAGGAAATATCTGGCTGGAAAATACTTCGCAGCAGATTGCTTTTAACCATTTGAGCTACAGTACCGCTGACAGAAATGTTCTTGCTGTCACCAAAAAAGGAATCGAACTTATCAATACACCTACCTATACAGCCGAACAGAACAGGGAAAAACAGATTTTAAAAATTAATCTTACAGAAGACAACAGCATCAACGGAGAAATCCAGTTTGCTTATACCGGAAGTCAGTATGATAATAATTTGCCTTACGTTTATTTATCACCAAAGGAAAGAATTGAGGCCATGAAATCAAGATTTGATGTTCTGAGTTTTGAAAAAGTTGAAATGAAAGATTTTGTCAATGATAAAGACCATGCAGTGATAAAATTCAACATGGATTTTAAGGCGAATAATTACTCCAAAAATACAGGAACGAACTTAATTTTCAGGGCAGTGCCTATTTTCGCCAACAATTATTATAAATCAGATGAAAATAGAGAGCTTCCCTTTGAAATAGGACAGTCGTTCCAGGATGAATATGAAATTAATTTTATCATTCCAAAAAATTATAAAATTGACGAAGTTCCGGAGAATGTTACCATCAATTCTGAATTTGGAACCTATCAACTGAATATTGTAAAAAACGGCGAATCGTTGAAAGTGACACGATTCATTAAAATTAACAAAGGAATATTCCCTAAAGAAAAATATAACGACTACGTAAGCTTCAGAAAAAAGACACTGAATACCGATAATTCCAAAATTTTACTGACTAAAATTTAACCATGAAAAAAATAATATTAACAGCATTCTTCTTCGGAACTTTGCTTCATATAAACGGCCAGAAGCATGAATTTCTTGATCCCCCTAAATTTAACAATGCTGATCTGTCCAAAACAAAATCAACACTGGATGAAAATGCCCCGGCGGAAATTTTATATAAATCAATACACTTTGATATTGATACCTCTACAGGAGATCTTAGGAAAAAGGTTTTTTACAGAGTGAAGATCTATGATAAAGATAAAGCAGAAGACTGGTTGAATCTTGAAATTCCGCTACACAAAAGTAATGGTGGGCATGAAGAGATTTTAAATAAAATGAAAGCTTTCGTATATAATCTCGAAAACGGAACTGCAGTTGCTACGAAAGTAGATAAGAGTTCAAAATACAAGAGCAAAGAAAGCAAATATACAACCATTACCAAATTTGCTTTTCCCAATGTAAAGAACGGATCGGTTATAGAATACCAGTATGAAGTTTCATCACCCTTTTTATATTCAGTTCCACAGATCATCATAGAGTCTGATGCTCCTTCACTGTATACCGAATATATTCTGGACAGCCCTTTGCATATAGCTTATAATGTAAACTATACAGGCTCACTGTCTCCAAAATACAGAACGGTGGAAGAAAAAAACATGTACGGAATGCCGTTTAAAACCTATAGGTTCGCGTATGAAAATCTGAAAGGATTCAAAACTGAAAAGTTTGTGAAAAATGACAGGAATTACCGTACAAAAGTAAGTGCAGAGCTGCATTCCACTAATTTTAGAGAACTTAAGATGCATTCCTCTTCCTGGGAAGAAATCAAAGAAAAGCTGTATAAAGACGAAGATTTTGGCGAAGAGCTGAAAAAAACGAAACTGGTTAAAGAAAATGTATCAACACTTATTTCTGGCCTCAATTCCGATGCTGAAAAAGCCGATGCCATTTTTAATTATGTAAAAAATACATTCACCTGGAACAAAGACAGAGGAATTTATACAGAAGACGGAATAAAGAAACTGATAGAAACCAAAACCGGAAATGCTGCAGAAATAAACCTTTTGCTTGTCATGATGCTTAGAGAAGCAGGGCTGAAAGCAGATCCTCTTGTTATTTCCACGGTAGACAACGGTTTGATCAACCTGACTTCTCCCAGCATAGTCGGGATGAATTTTGTTATTGCAACTGTTAAAATAAAAGATGCTCTTAATCTCTATGATGCCACTTCAAAGCAGTCGTCAATGAATAATCTGCCTCCAAGAGACTGGAATCAGTATGGTGTTCTCATGGCTAAGGATAAAGCCGCGCTGATGCAGATGGGAAATACGACAACCAGTTTCAATTATCTTACCACAGAAGCAAAAATCAATGAAGATGGCAGTATTTCCGGAACATATTCCGATAAGGATACCGGTTCATATGCCATGTTTGCCAAGGAAAGCTATGACGAAAATGCTGAAAAATATAAAAAGCAGTATAAAGAAAACTTCTCCATAGATTTTACGGGAATTGATACCAAAACTCTGGAAAATGGAGATTTCGAAAGTACAATGAAATTCTCTTCAGACAACCTGATCGATAAGATCGGGAAGAAAATGATCATCAATCCAATGCTTTTCCTGAGCAAAAATTCCAATGAATTTGATCAGACCGAGGAAAGAAAATATCCCATCGACTTTATTTCTTCAATTACTAAGGTGAAAAAAGTAACCCTTGAAATACCGGAAGGCTACATCATAGAAGCAATGCCTAAAAGTAAAAAGATCGTAACAGAAGATAAAGAAATTGAGTACAGCTATATTGCCGAGCAGAAAGGTAATAAACTTGAAATAATCTCTACTACAAAAATTGCCAGTCCGGACTATCCTAAAGAATATTATCCTGCATTCAAACAGATTTGGGGAACTGCCTCAAAAAGTGAAAACCAGGTGATAAGCCTGATTAAAAAATCATAGAGGAGAGTTTTCTGAGACCAATTATGGGATCAAATACAAATAATTTTGCAAAACCATTCATTTTTGAATGGTTTTTGCATTCACACCCAAAAGATATAATTATGAAAAACACCATTGCCGTTCTGGCAGTTTCTTCCCTCCTTGTTTTTTCAGCCTGCAAAAAAGGAGAAAATACAAGTCTACCTGATCAGACAGAAACTTCTCAACCGGAAAAATTCATAGTGGATTCTGTGAAAGTGAGCGACTCCTCAAAGATTGCAGATTCATTAACCATAGCCTTCGCTTCCAAACTGCTTGTTTTTCCAACGCTGAAAGACAAACAATTGCTGGACAGTATCTATTTTCAAAATAAAGGAATCAAAGACTTCTCTAAAAAAGGACTGCAGGCTTTTCTGGATGGTGAGAAAAATAAATATTTCAGTTCTGTAAAAAGTGACAGTAAAGACTGGCTTTCGGGCATTTCCTATGCACAGAAATGGTATACAAATACCCAGATGAACCTGGTTTCAACTGATAATGATTATATGCATATTGGATATGCATGGAGTTCCTATGAAGGTGGTGCCCACGATAATTATGGATTTTCAGAAAGGATTTTTGACCTTAAAAACAATAAAAAGCTGGAACTTAAAGATATTACTTCAATGCCAAAAGCTCAACTTGAAGCTGTATTGATGAAGAATATTAATAAAGTACACAGCGGGACAACAGACGGTGAAGGCGAAGTGAAGAATTCAGATATGCTGCTGGTAGAAGTCATTCCTGCTACAGATAATTTCTACTTTGACCAGAAAAATCTCTACTTCCATTACAGTCCGTATGAAATTACCGCTTTTGCAGCCGGAGATATTGTTATTCCTGTATCCTGGGAAGAACTGAAAGGAACACTGAATGCAGAATTCAAAGAAAGAATGAAAATAAAGTAAATTAATGCTTCCGGATCTGGAAGCATTTTCTATTTTTGCGGTAATGGAAAAAGTAGCTTTTATCATTAATCCTTTTTCGGCCAAAAAAAATTATCAGCCGTTTCTTGACGAACTTCAAAAAAAGGTTGACAATCCTTTGTATTATATCTCCGAATCTATTCCGGCGACAGATGATTTTATCAGAGCAAATTTTGATCAGATTGATATTTTTGTGGCCATAGGAGGGGACGGAACTATTTCAACCGTGGCAAGAAATCTTATTAATACGGATAAAATTCTGGCCATTTTTCCAGCCGGATCAGGCAACGGCTTTTCCAATGAGACCCAATTCAGTAAAAACCTCGATGAGCTTTTAGAAAAAATTAAAACGAGAGCATCCAGAAAGATTGATACTTTTACCGTTAATGACAGACTGTCTATCAATGTTTCAGGAACCGGATTTGACGGAAAAGTAGTTAAAGAATTCGAAAAAACCAACCGGGGATTCAAAAACTATATCAAAGTATCCCTGAAGACATTTTTCAATTATAAACCTATCAAGGTTAAATTTTTTGATGAAGCCTATCAGCAGTACAATGGGAAATACCTGATGCTGAATATAGCCAACACACGCCAGTTTGGAAACAATGCTTATATTGCTCCTAATGCAAGTAAAAGTGACGGATTAGTAGATATGGTGCTGGTAAAGAAATTTCCGCTGACCTATTCCGCTCTTTTTGCTTTCAGGATGTTTACCAAAAGACTGAAAGACGATGAATATGTAACTTATCTGCCCGTTTCGGAGATTTCATTTAAAGTAACGACCAAAAACTGGCATCTTGACGGTGAATTCAATAAGATAAAATCACCCGTTCATGTAAAAGTTTTACCAGCCAGTCTGAATATTTTGATTTGATTTTTCAGTTTTGAGAAGAACGAAACAGTGAAGCAATCTCAAAAATAACATAGTAAGGAAGCTGGAAGGGGAAGTTATTGAGGACGTAAAATTTAATTATACTTCGGTATTAATTTCTTCAAGACTAATTAATTTAATTTTAAGAAATTATTAGCCCAATAGTAACTTCTGCATCCCTCTTCCAGCTTCCGGCACTTTAATCTTAATATCAAACCTCAAGCTTCTTCTCAATTTCACTCGGATGATCCAGACAGTACTGCAGCTGTGTCTTATCCAGTTGCTTCTCCCAGTTGGCTACAACTACCGTAGCCACCGAGTTTCCAATCACATTCGTTAAAGCTCTGCATTCACTCATAAACTTATCGATTCCCAGAATAAGAGTCATTCCTGCAATGGGTATTTCAGGAACCACAGCCAGTGTTGCTGCTAATGTCACAAACCCTGCTCCCGTAACACCTGCAGCACCTTTTGAGCTTAGCATGGCTACCAAAAGAAGTATCAGCTGTTTTTCCAGCGGAAGATCAATATTCAGAGCCTGGGCAATAAACAGGGAAGCCAGTGTCATATAAATGTTTGTTCCGTCCAGGTTAAAAGAATATCCAGTAGGGACTACAAGTCCTACGATCGCTCTTGAACAGCCTGCCTTTTCCAGCTTTTCCATAATTCCCGGAAGTGCGGATTCCGAAGAGCTGGTTCCTAATACCAATAGAAGCTCCTCTTTCAGGTAGAACATCAGCTTGAAAATACTGAATCCATTATACCATGCAACCGCTCCCAAAATAATGATAACGAAAAGAATAGAGGTGATATAGAAGGTTCCTACTAAAAATATTAAGTTCACGACAGAATGAAGACCGTATTTTCCAATCGTAAATGCCATAGCACCAAATGCTCCGATTGGGGCCAGCTTCATCAGCATATGAACAATTTTAAAAACCGGGGTAGAAAGATCCTGTAGAAAATCCGTTACTTTTTGGCTTTTTTCTTTGGTCAGAACCAGTGCAATACCCATCAGAATGGCTACCAGAAGGACCTGAAGTATATTTTCCCCTACCAACGGACTGAAAAGTGTTTCCGGGATAATATTCATGACAAAGCCTGTCAGGGTAGTGTCATGGGCCTTTTGCTGATATTGTGAAACATCGCCTGATAGAGTAGCAGGATCAATATTTAAGCCGTGTCCTGGCTGTAAAATATTACCTACGATCAATCCGATAATCAGGGCTAAGGTGGAAAAAGTAAAGAAATAAATCATTGCCTTTACCGCAATACGGCCGACTTTTTTGAGATCGGTCATATGAGCAATTCCTAAAGTAAGGGTAATGAAGATCACCGGAGCAATGATCATTTTTACCAGCTTGATAAATCCATCACCAAGTGGTTTCATTTTTTCACCCAGTTCAGGATAGAACCTTCCCAGGAGTATACCGGCTGCTATGGCAATAATGACTTGAAAATAAAGTTGCTGATAGAATTTTTTAGCTTTCAAAGGATTTTTTTTAGATTTTGAACGCGGAAAATTAAGAATTTTTATCTTAAAACATGACGAAAGTCAGTTAAAACTGATGATGAATAGAGATGGGAGATAGAGGTTCTGGAAGTTTAGGATAATAAGAGTAGTGGATAAAATAATGCTCCGACTCCGCTCAGCATGGCCACGTTGATGTAAACTGTGTCATGCTGAGCGGAGTCGAAGCATCTATACTATTAATAAAAAATTATTCCACCGCTACAGAATCATCCCCGCGGCCGTCTGCCACAGCATGGATATTTCCGTTGTCATCCATCAGGATCAGTTCTGTTTTTCCGATGTATTTTATTTTTTCGATTACGTAATTTTTACTTTTAAGCGCTGTAATTGTACTCTCAGGGAAATTATTTTCTACCGTAATTTTCTCAGGAAGCCACTGATGATGAAATTTCGGTGCATTCACAGAGATATTGGCGTTCAGTTTAAAATCTACCACATTCACGATAGACTGATAAACTGAAGTAGGAATTGTTGTTCCGCCCGGTGTTCCCACTACCATATAGGGTTTCCCGTTTTTAAGCAGAATGGTAGGGGTCATAGAAGAAAGCATTCTTTTATTGGGCTGTATAGAGTTGGCTTCTCCGCCTACGGCTCCAAACATATTCGGAACTCCGGGTTTGATAGAGAAATCATCCATTTCGTTATTTAAAAAAAAACCTGCCCCCGAAACAACCACCTTACTTCCGTAATACCCGTTAAGTGTGGTGGTCACAGAAGCTGCATTTCCCTCCTTATCTATAACGGAAATATGGGTGGTTTGGGTGGATTCTTTTGGCTGGCTGATGATTTTTCCGACTTCTGAACTTGGTGTAGCCTTACTGAAGCTAAAACTTTTCCATCTGTTTTTTAAATACGAATCGGAAGTCAGGTAAGCCGTTTTATCTTCAATAAAATCCGGGTCGCCCATGTATTCTGCCCGGTCTGCAAAAGCTCTTCTTTCAGCTTCCGTCATGATCTGTACTGCCTCCGTTGAATTTTGCTGGTACTTTTCCAGATTTTCATACCCGGCCATCGTCAGCATTTGAGCGAGCAATACGCCGCCACTGGACGGAAGAGGCATAGTAACTACACGACTTCCTTTATAATTGAATTCCAAAGGTTTTCTTTCTGCCGTGGTATAGCTTTTAAGATCCTCCAAAGTAATAATTCCGTTGCCTTTCTTCATTTCCGAAACCATAAGCTCAGCAGTTTTTCCTTCATAGAATCCTTTTGCTCCCAGTTTCTGGATCAATCTCAATGTTGCAGCCAGTTCTTTCTGAACTAAAAGATCACCGGCCTTCCAGGGCGTATCTTTCACAAAAGCAATAGAGGATTTATTGTGTTTTAAGAAATTTTCTTTGTGTGTATTCAGCATATTGGCTTCCATTTCTGTAATGCTAAATCCTTTTTCCGCGAGATCAATGGCAGGCTGGATAATTTTGTCCATTGGAAGTTTGCAGTATTTTAAAGTCGCAAAAAATCCGGAGATACTTCCCGGCACACCTACTGCCAGTCTTCCATATTGGGAAAGATCTGTATCCGCTTTTCCGTTTTTATCAACATACATGTCCTTAGATGCTTTTTTAGGAGCTGTTTCTCTGTAATCCAGGGTGAACTTTTCACCATTGTTTTTAACGCCTACTAAAAAGCCGCCACCGCCAATGTTTCCGGCCTGAGGATAAACTACAGCAAGAGCATACTGTGTTGCTACAACAGCATCATAGGCATTTCCGCCCATCTTCATCACTTCAGCTCCTGCTTCGCTGGCAAGAGGGTGTGCAGAAACCACTACACCCTTATTCTTTACTTTTACCTCCTTTATAATATTGAAATCAGTAAACTGAGCAGATGAAAAATTAAATGCCATCAATAAGGCAGCCAGAAATATTCGTTTCATAAGATTATGTTTGAGGCAAAAGTAGATAATTTTAAAGAAACTGATCTGTCTTTAACAGATGTTTATCACTATATCGCCCAATAGAAAGTAAACTATTTCCTGAATTATTTATTTGATATGTAAAAAATCAATTGTATTGATAAATCTCATGTAAATATTCCTTTTTTCTTTTTTATTGTTAAATTAATCTTTATTTTGTTGTTTTTAGTGTATTTTTATATGATAATTACTAATTTCAAAAAAATACATATGAAGAAAAACTATCAGAAAATTGCTTTGCTTGGAGTATTGTTTTTTATTTCAGCCAATGCCAATGCCCAAACTAATGATTCTATAAAGACGAATCAGGTGGATGAAGTAAAAATTACTATTGGTTCACGAAATAAAGCAAGGGTTGCTACCGATACTCCGGTGCCGGTAGATGTTATTAATATTGGTTCTCAGTCAGTTTTAAGTCCTCAGATGGATCTTAATCAGATTCTGAATTATGCAGCCCCTTCTTTTACGTCTAATTCTACCACTGTAGCAGATGGAACGGATCATGTGGATCCTGCCCAGCTAAGAGGACTTGGACCCGATCAGGTATTAGTCCTGCTCAACGGAAAAAGAAGACACACCTCTTCTTTGGTTAATATCAACGGTTCACCGGGCAGAGGTTCAGTTGGGACTGATCTTAATGCTATTCCTGCATTTGCTATTGAGAGGCTGGAAGTGCTGAGAGACGGAGCTTCTGCACAATACGGGTCTGACGCTATTGCCGGGGTGATTAATGTCATCATGAAGAAAAACACCAATGCTTTTACAGCTGCTATTACAGCAGGAGCTTTTAATTCTAAAGGAGCCAATGACCATCATGGAGGATGGGACGGTGGAAAATACCAGGTAGATCTTAATTACGGGACTAAAGTCGGGACCAATGGATTCATCAATTTCACAGCAAGTTTATTAAGCAGAGACGATACCAGAAGAGCCATGGCGGCAACCGGTGATATTTTTAATGCCTATAATGCCATTGAACAACGGGCGCTGGAAAACGGAGTGAATCTTTCTTCCCTGTTTGGGAACATTGCCAATACTCCGAATACCCAGCAGATCATAGATTATATTCATCAGTATGCTCCACAAGTCGGTTATTTTACAGCGCAGCAGCAGGCAGATATTCAGTCTGCGAACTCGATCACGCAATTGCAGAATTTGTTGAAGGTTAATGTGACTGAAAATGAATTGGCTTACAGGAAGCTAACGAGAGATGATTTTAATATGCGGGTAGGACAGTCAAAATTGATGTCCGGCCAGTTTTTTATGAATTCTGAGTTTGATCTTTCGTCATCTATGAAAGGATATGCTTTTGGAGGAATTTCTTACAGAGACGGTAATGCAGCCGGTTTTTTCAGAAGACCCAATCAAAACAGAACGTCTACGGCCCTGTACCCGAACGGTTTCTTGCCGGAAATAGCCTCTGATGTTATTGATCTTTCTTTTGCAGGTGGAATTAAAGGAAAATTAGGGAATGTCAACTATGACATCAGCAACACTTTTGGGCAGAATACTTTTGATTATACTATTAAAAATACAGCTAATGCGTCTATGGCCTATCCCGGTAAAACGGAATTTGATGCAGGTGGACTGAGCTTTATGCAAAATACAATCAATGCTGATTTCGATACAAAATTTGACTGGCTGAAAGGTTTTAATGTTGCCTTCGGAGCTGAAGCAAGATTTGAACGGTATAAAATAGAAAATGGAGAAGAGGCGTCTTGGGCGCTTTATGATATCAATGGAAGAATCCAGACGCCATCAACCGCTGTTTCTTTAAAACCAACAGATTTTTTAGGAGCTACCAGACCGGGCGGATCGCAGGTATTTCCCGGTTTCAGACCTGAAAATGCTTTAAATGAAGGAAGACGTTCCGTAGCGGCTTATGTGGATACCGAACTGGATATTACGGATAAGTGGCTTTTGAGTGCTGCTTTGCGCTATGAAAACTATTCGGACTTTGGATCTACGTTCAATTATAAAATAGCAACACGGTATAAGCTGACCGACCAGATTAATATAAGAGCAGCTCATTCAACCGGATTCAGAGCTCCTTCTTTACAACAGATTTATTTCAATGCCACGGCAACTCAGTTTGTAGGAGGGACAGCATTTGAAGTAGGGACATTTTCAAATGATTCAGAAGCTGCAGGGCTCCTGGGCATTCCACAGTTGAAACAGGAAGAGTCAACGAGTTATTCCGTTGGTTTTACGGCGAAAATTCCACAGGCTAACCTTACTTTTACTGTAGACGGTTATTATATTAAAATTAAAAACAGAGTGGTTCTTACCGATCAGTTCTCAAGACCGGCCGGAACTTATGCTGACGGAAGTCCTGAAAAAGTTCTGCAGAATCTTTTTGATCAGGCTAATGCCAATGCGGCTACATTTTTTGCCAATGCTATTGATACTCAAACTAAAGGAATAGAAGGAGTAGTGTCTCACAGAGGTAAATTTTCCGAGAAATTTTCGTTAAATTCTGATCTGGCAGTCACGGTGTCCAAGACCAACAGGGTAGGAGATATTCATGGTTCGGATGCTTTGATTAAAGCAGGGCAGATCAACCGTTATTACTCGGAATCCAGCAGGATTTATCTTGAAGAGGCTGTACCAAGATTTAAAGCTTCTCTTAATAACGCTTTGGAAATCAGTAGATTTAATGTGCTTTTGAGAAATGTATACTTCGGAGAGGTTACGGATCCGAATGCAATGGATGCCAATGGAGACGGTATTATAAGCGGTGAAATTATTAACGGACAGGCTGTGGCCACAGAACATCCTGTTTGGGGTGGAAAGGTAATTACAGATCTATCCGTAGGCTACAAATTCAGCGACAGTTTCAGGCTGACCATTGGAGCCAATAACTTATTTGATATTTATCCGGATAAAAATTACGGACCTGCTGCGGTGAAAGTACCTGCTCTGGATAGTTCCGGTAATTTGACTTACGTTAATGCTGCTCCTATAGATCTTACCAATCAGAATCAGTTCATTTACTCCAGAAATACATCCCAGTTCGGGATGAATGGGAGATTTCTTTTTGCAAGAGTCAATCTGACCTTTTAGGAATTTCTTGTTGGTTATTGTGAAAAAGGTATGTTTATGCATACCTTTTTTATTTTGGTTGATATGATTTTTTTACTTTTGTAGAATTCTAAAAAAATATGTGAAATGGAATCCTATACGGAAAGAATACTAATTACGGGTGCTTTGGGACAAATCGGCACCGAATTGACAAACAGGCTTGTTGAAATTCACGGAGCTGATAATGTAGTAGCGTCAGGACTGGACAGATGGCAAAAAGGAATTACTGCTGCCGGACATTATGAAAGAATGGATGTTACCAATACGCAGCTGGTAAAACAGGTTATTAAAGACTATGAGATCACAACAGTGTATCATTTAGCATCGCTTTTGTCAGGAACTTCAGAAAAACAGCCAATTTTTGCCTGGAAACTGAACCTTGAACCTCTTCTTCATTTTTGCGAAATGGCGAAAGAAGGCCTTCTTAAAAAGATTTTCTGGCCAAGCTCAATTGCGGTATTTGGGAAAGGAATTCCAAAACACAATGTAGGTCAGGATGTGGTTCTGAATCCTACAACGGTTTATGGGATTTCAAAAATGGCAGGAGAGAAGTGGTGTGAATATTATTTCGACAAGTATGGAGTAGATGTAAGAAGTATAAGATATCCTGGACTTATTTCGTGGAAAACTCCTGCAGGAGGTGGTACAACAGACTATGCCGTTGAGATCTTTTACGAAGCAATAGAAGAGGGAAAATATACAAGTTTCATTTCCGAAGATACAGGAATGCCGATGTTATACATGGATGATGCTATCAATGCAACATTGAAATTAATGGAAGCTCCGAAGGAAAATCTTACCGTTCGTTCCTCCTATAATTTAGGTGGAATGTCATTCACACCGAAAGAACTGTCAGAAGAAATCAAGAAAGAAATCCCTGATTTTTCTATCGATTATCAACCGGATTTCAGACAGGCAATTGCAGATTCGTGGCCGGCTTCCATTGATGATTCCGTAGCGAAAAAAGATTGGGGACTCACTTATGATTTCGGAATTTCTGAAATGACGAAGGACATGATCAAGAATCTTAAGGTGAAATTGAATAGGAATTAATTACTTAAAGTGTATATTTAATTAGTTTTATTTTTAACACCTGATTTTCAAAATATTATAATATTTATCTAAAATTTAATTTAAATGGTTTTATTGACTTTTAACATCTTGAATATTGAAGCTGAGGCGAAAAACAGTGCAGAAATTTCTGATGTGGAAAGACTGAAAATCACAGAAGAAAATACAAAAGCTATTCTTAGGATTTTAGATATTCATGATATAAAAGCAAGTTTTTTTGTGGAGATTTCTATCGCTGAAAAACTGCAGAATTTAATAAAAGCAATTTCATCCAAAGGGCATGAAATTGCTTTTTATAATTTGAATTCCAATCTTCAGGAGATTGAAAATGTTAAAAAGAATATTCAGGATCTTCTGGAAAAACAGGTTAGGGGAATCAGGCAGAAAGACTTCAGACTTTCTCAGCAGGATTTGAAATCGGTGGAGTTTAATTATGTTTCCAATATCGATAATGCCGATATTCTTTTTCCGTTTAAAAGACTCAAAAGAGATACGGAGATCAATGAAGAAGACGGACTGAGTATTGTCCCTGAAAGTATCTCTCCATACAGCCAGCTGCCCTATAATGATTTTGTATTTCAGATCCTGCCGATGAATTACTATCAGAACATGGTTTTTGAAACCCTCAAAAATGATGACTTTGTACTGATCTATCTCAATTCCTGGCAGTTCACCGATTTTAAGAAATACCGGTTTGATATTCCGTTTTACAGAAGCCTGTTTTCAGGCAAAAAAATGGAGGACAAACTGGATGCCCTCCTTACCTGGATCAACGAGAAGGAATTGGCTACTTCCCGTATGAAGGATTATATTTTTTAGGTTTCTCGTGCAAAATTTTATAGATTTTCAGATTTTGTGTTCTTGCAGATTACACAGATGTTTGCGTTATACAATCTTGTAATGGATTATAAGTTGTAATTTTTAACCGGAAATATTTATGTTTATTTTGAATTTGAATTAATCTGCATAAAGATCTGCGTAATCTGCTAAATCTGCGAGAGACTATTTAAGACAGTTCAAAAAGCGTAATCTCCGGCAGGACCCCAACTCTTCCCGGATAGCCTAATACCCCAAATCCTCTGTTTACATACAGCATCTTTCCTTCACTTTCATAAAGATCAGCCCATTTTGGGTAACGGTACTGTACCGGAGACCATTTTACATTTTTCAGATCCAGACCAAACTGCATTCCGTGAGTGTGTCCCGAAAGAGTCAGGTGAATGTTTCCCGGATGCTTTTTTACGACATAATCGAAATGGGTAGGGTCATGGCTCATTAATATTTTCGGGGCAGATTCCGGTACGCCTTTTAAAGCGTCGTCGATCTTCCCGAACTGAGGAAATGGTTTCAGCCCCCAGTTTTCAACACCGAGGATGAATAGCTTTTCTCCGTTTCTGTCAATTATCCTGTTTTCATTTCTCAGCATATCAAAACCGGCCTGTTTTTCATAGTCAATAAGAGCTTCAAGATTTTTCTTCTTGGCATCATTGGATGTCCATGATACATAATCGCCGTAATCATGGTTTCCCAGCACTGCAAATTTTCCGTCTTTGGCTTTGATCTTAGAGAATAACGGGATAAAAGGTTTGAATTCATCTGCCACGTTATTGACCATGTCTCCTGTAAACAGAACAAGATCAGGGTTTTGTTCATTAATCAGGTCAATCGCGTGCTGGAGTTTGTCCGGCTCAGAGAAACTGCCACTGTGAACGTCAGAAATCTGGATTATTTTATAACCTTCGAAACTTTTAGAAAGCCCGGGTATTTTTACTTTTATTCTTCTTACGGTATGTCTGTACTTCCCAAATGTAATTCCGTCAATGAAAAGAGCAGAAAGAACACCTCCAAGACCTAATCCTACCATACTCAGGAACTTTCTTCTCTCAGGAAAAAAGTTTTCTTTGGGCTGTGTTAGCCCGATCAGGTATCCTCCGGTTCTGAAAATATCATCGATTAATAAAAATAAGACCACGAAAATTTTCGGCAGAATAAAGATCAGGAATAATGAGATCATAATCTGTGCCCTGGTCGTACTTCTGTCCGATCTTTGGAAGTGGGCAATTTCATAGGCGAAGATCCCGTAAACGGCTAAAGATATCACCCAATAACCAAGTCTTATCCAGAAATTATCAGTTAATGTTCTGATAGCCTGGTAAATATAGGCTTCCAGGAACAGGAAGATGGCCGTGATGATCAAAAAATTTCTTTGCATGATAAATCTAAAAAAGCACAAAGAATACGTTTCCCTGTGCTTTATATTTTTTGTTAATTAAATATTTTAAGGAAATCTGTAAACGATAGCATTGATGTTCATTCCGGCACCTACCGAAGTCATTACAATGTTACCTTTATCTTTAAACGTTTGACCCTCCATTTTTCCTTTAATTATTAAATCATACATTGTAGGAATGGTTGCTACAGACGTATTTCCAAGATTCTGAATGGTCATAGGAGAGATGGCATGGTCATAATCCTTCACATCATAAAGCTTGTGAAGTCTTTCAATCATGGCATAATCCATTTTTGCATTCGCCTGGTGAATCAGGATCTTGTCGATATCCTCAATGGAAAGTTCTGCAGCTTCAATAGTTTCCTTGATGGCTGAAGGAACATTTTTAAGGGCATATTCATAGATCTTTCTTCCCTGCATTCTTACGTAAAGACGTCTCTGGTCCACATTGGCGTTAATAGAAGGCGCATTTTCCAGATAACACAGTTCCGGACCATTGTCGCAGATCGTGTTGTGGGCAATAATACCTACATTTTCCTGGTCTGTAGCCTGTACTACCACTGCTCCGGCTCCGTCGGCAAAGATCATTCTGTTTCTGTCATGAGGATCAGTAACGCGGCTTAATGTTTCTGCACCTACCACTAGAATGGTTTTGGCAGCTCCTGCTTTGATAAGGTTGTCCGCAAGGATCATGGCTTCTACCCATCCCGGGCATCCGAAGATCATATCATAAGTGATGCATTTTCTGTTTTTAATGCCCAGCCTGTTTTTTACTCTTGCTGCCATATTGGGCATAAAATTTACATATCCGTCTACCGTAACTTCTCCGAAGTTGCTCGCGTAAATAATATAGTCCAGCTGTTCACCGTCTACTTTAGCATCCTCAAGGGCAGCTTTGGCAGCCTCAGAGCCGATCTGCGAGTTGGAAAGATCGTCCTCAATAAATCTTCTGTTTTCTATTTCTGTGATTTCTACAAACTTTGCGATGGTTTCTTCTGCAGGTTTCTCAATCTTAACTCCGTCTTCAGTGTAGAACTCAGAATCCATGAAATAATCTCTACCAATAACTCTGTTAGGAATATAGGATCCGGAACCAATAATGATCGTATTCGGCATTCGTTTATATGATTTTTTAAAGATGCAAAGTTAATAATTAATATTAATAACGGAGAATTAAAAATATTATTAAATTTGCAAAAATTGTACTTTACAATCGTATGAAAAACAACTCGTCCTTAAAAGGCTTACTTATTGCAGCTCTGGTGTTTATCGTTGCCTTTGGGGTCTACTTCTTTTTTTTAGCCAAGAAAAATTATTTTGTAGTAGACAACCCTACGTCCAATACGTATTATTTTAAGATCAATAACGGTTCCGAAGGAGTTATTTCTGCAGGCCAGTACGTTCATGTAGATGTTAAAAAGGGGAAAAACTCCATCAAAGTTTTCGACCAGAACAAGAAAATGCTGTATGATTCTGCATTTGAAGTAAATAAGATACGTGGACTGATCAATATTGCCCATCAGGATTATTATATTAATGATCAATATTATGGGTACAATCTTAAAAAAGATTCATTACTTTTGGCCCTGGACAAAATCACAATTGACGGAAAAGCTTATTTCGGAGGAGCAAGGCACTTCAATAAGCTTTACACTGAAGATTTTTATTACAATGTAGATGAAGATTACGATAAAGTGATCAAAAACATCCAGAAAGTGGAATCAAGATCAAAAATCTTCAGAAAGCAGGATTTCCTAAATTATTACAAAGAATATTACAAGTTTTAAAGTTTTGACAAAAGATATTACCAAAGTTACTCCCTACAATTCTGAGGCTACCAAGAAAAGCCAGGTAGAGGATATGTTCGACAATATTGCACCGAAGTATGATCTTCTGAATCATGTTTTATCTATGAAAATTGATGTTTTATGGAGAAATACATTGGTGAAAATGATGAAAAAAGACAATCCGCAGGAAGTGCTGGATGTGGCTACAGGAACGGGAGATTTAGCAATCACGATTGAAAAAGGAACCAATGCGAAAGTAATTGGTCTGGATTTATCACAACAAATGCTGAATGTTGGCGTTATTAAAATAAAAAAACTTAAATTAGACGGCAAAATTTCCATGCAAAAGGGGGATGCAGAAAATTTACCTTTCGAGGACAATAGATTTGATGCTGTTTCCGTTGCATTTGGAGTGAGGAATTTTGAAAACCTTACCAAAGGTTTGGCAGAATTAAGAAGAGTAGTTAAAGATAACAAGAGTGTTTATATACTGGAGTTTTCAAAGGTTGAGGGGTTCTTAGGTCCATTTTATATGTTTTATTTCAGAAACATATTACCTGCCATCGGCAGACTGGTTTCCAAAGATAATAGGGCGTATACATACCTTCCGGATTCTGTAAATGCTTTTCCTTTCGGGGAAAAGATGAAGCAAATTCTTTTAGATACAGGATTTAAGAAAGTAGAATATAAAAAGCTAAGTTTAGGTATAGCCACAATTTATAAAGCAACAAAGTAACCTATGAATAAATTTCTATTAAGAGCACTGGTTTTAGCCTCAGTCAATATTGCAGTTTTTGCAGATGCACAATTCAGAACCCGAAACAGAATGGATAAGTTGGAAGACTTTGACGAGCAGAAATTCAGTTGGGGTTTTTATTTGAACGGCAACAGGCTGGACTACCGTATCGTCCTACATCCAAGATATGGTTCGGAAGGTAATCAGAATCTTGTTAAATCCAGAGAAAGCTACAGTTTTGGTGCCGGTTTGATCGCCAAATGGAGACTGAATGACTATCTGGACCTAAGATTGGAACCAGGCTTGCAATTTGCTCAAAGGCAGTTGATCTTTAACACCCAGTCCAATGACCAGTATGCAGCCGGAACATTGACGAACCCTCCTTTTTTCCCAATCGCTTTAACTGAAAAAGACAGAATAAGAGAGATCAAATCTACATTGGTAGATGTTCCTGTTTTGCTGGAGCTTCACGGCCAGAGATGGTACAATTCCAGACCCTATATTGCGGCAGGGGTGAACTATATAGTGAACCTTCAGTCCAATTCAGATTCTGAAGATGACAATATGCAGCAGGTTTTCAGATCAACAACGCACAACTTTGCGTGGTCTGCTGAAATGGGAATACAGTTTTATTTCAACAAATTTAAACTTACTCCGGCTATCAGAGGAACATTCTTCATGAATAACGAGAAAGTGGCAGATAATGCAACGACACCTCCGTACTGGGCAACGGCAATGTCTACGCTTCAGACAAGAGCTGTGATGTTTGTTCTGAAATTCGAATAAAAAAATACGAATATAATATAAAAGGAGGTGCTTGTGCATCTCCTTTTTTTAGTGCACAATCAAAATATAGAGACTTTTATTTTTGTTACTGTTATTATTTTTTTACTTTTGCTATTAGTTAGAATATAGAAAACCTGAAATGCTTCAAGATTTAGAAAACAATTTTTCAGAATTAGAAAAAAAGATTTTGCTTTTACAAAAGAACTATAAAAATCTTACTGAAAGACTATCTGAATTAACTGTTGAACATGAAGCACTGAAAACGAAATATGATGAGGAAAGAAGAAGAAATCAGGTATTAGCAGAAGAACAAAAAAATATAAAGCTTTATTCAGCAATATCAGGAAATCCTGAACACAACAGATTAATGAAAAACCATATCAACAGATTGGTGAAAGAAATTGATTTCTGTATTGCACAGCTTCAAAACAGTGGACTATAATGGATGTAAGAAGAATAACCATCAACATCGCAGGAAGGGTATATCCGCTGAACGTACCGGCCGCAGAAGAAGAAACTCTGCGTAAAGTAGGAAAGCAGATTGAAAGTATGATTAAAGATTTTGAACAGAACTTCGATGTAAGAGACAAACAGGATGCTTTGGCTATGTGTGCCCTGAAACTGGGAACCAATGCTGAAGTAGTTTCTCTTAATTACGAAAAAAATATAAATTCTACCAACGAAAGATTAGTGCAGATTAATCAGTCGTTGAATGAAATTGGGAAATAGATTTTTTCCCATCAGACTGCCTACAATAATTCTAACACATTTAAGGTAAACTCAACGCTAAACAATTACCGAGCAAATGTCCGCTGAATGGCGTGCCGGGTCTCCCGGATTACAGACAGAGGAAATCAGTTCAAATCGTGTTGATTAGGAGTTTACTCTCAATCCCTGAATTGTTGTAGGTTTTTTTATTTAGATAAGTGTAAGACAATTAAAACTCAATATATATTATGACAACAGCCATTATAGTCGGCGTTATTTGCTTAGTTGTAGGAGCAGTGTTAGGGATTCTTTTCTCTAAAAGCTCTCTGAATACCAAAGCAAAATTTATTGTAGATGATGCAAAGAAAAATGCCGAAAACCTTATAGAAAAAGCAAATGTTCAAGCTGAATCCATAAAGAAAGAAAAGAATCTACAGGCCAAAGAAAAATTTTTGGAACTGAAATCCCAGCATGATGCAGACATCCAGTCCCGCGAGAAAAAAATGCAGGAGATTGAAAAGAGAATTAAAGACAAGGAGCATAAGCTTAATGATGAGCTTAGCAAGACCGGAAAACTTGAAAAGGACCTTGACAAGCAGATTGCAGATTATGCCAAGAAAAACGAGATCTTAGAAAGAAAACAGCAGGAACTGGATGTGGCTACCACTAAGAAAGTAGAGATCCTGGAAAAAATCGCCAATTATACGGCAGAAGAAGCTAAAGCAGAATTGGTGGAAACTATGAAAGCAGAAGCTAAGACCAGAGCTCAGGCTCATGTTCAGGGCATTATGGAAGAAGCACAGCTGAATGCTAAGAACGAAGCAAGAAAAATTGTTATCCAGACGATCCAGAGAATCGGAACCGAGCAGGCGATTGAAAATTCAGTATCGGTTTTCAATATTGAATCTGATGAAGTAAAAGGAAGGATCATCGGTAGAGAAGGGAGAAACATCCGTGCACTAGAAGCGGTGACAGGTGTTGAAATTATCGTTGATGATACCCCGGAAGCTATTCTTCTTTCATGTTTTGATCCAGTGAGAAGAGAAATTGCAAGACTTTCACTTCACAGATTGGTAACGGACGGAAGAATTCACCCGGCGAGAATTGAAGAAGTAGTAGAAAAGACAAGAAAACAGATCGAAGAAGAAATTATTGAAGTAGGAAAAAGAACAATCATTGATCTTGGGATCCACGGATTACACCCTGAACTGATCAAAATCGTAGGTAGAATGAAATACCGTTCTTCTTACGGACAAAACCTTTTACAGCACTCAAGAGAAGTAGCAAACATTGCTGCAACAATGGCTGCAGAATTAGGATTAAACGTAAAATTAGCCAAAAGAGCAGGTCTTTTACACGATATCGGTAAAGTGCCTGAGCAGGAGTCTGAACTTCCTCACGCCTTATTAGGAATGCAGTGGGCTGAAAAATATGGTGAAAATGCAGAAGTTGTTAACGCAATCGGAGCTCACCACGACGAAATTGAAATGAAATCACTCTTATCGCCAATCATTCAGGTGGCCGATGCCATCTCAGGAGCCAGACCGGGAGCGAGAAGACAGGTTTTGGAATCTTACATCCAGAGACTGAAAGATCTTGAATCTGCAGCATTAAGCTTTGACGGAGTTTCCAGTGCATATGCGATCCAGGCCGGTAGAGAACTGAGAGTAATGGTAGAAAGCGGAAAAGTAAGTGATGAAACAGCCAACCAGCTGTCTTACGACATCTCTGAAAAGATCCAGAATGAACTGACCTACCCGGGACAGGTAAAAGTAACGGTAATCAGAGAAACAAGAGCCGTGAATATTGCAAGATAATAACACGATCAAGATATTTAATAAAAACCTTTCAAGAGATTGAAAGGTTTTTTATTTTTATCAAAACTTAAAAATGCAAGAACTGTCTTTGTCTTCAAAACTGAAGTACATCTTTTCAATCCCTGTTATCATTTCCGCTCTGGGTTATTTTGTAGATATCTACGACCTGCTTTTATTCGGTATCGTAAGAATTCCGAGTTTAAAAGCTTTAGGTCTGAATCCGGATGCTGACGGAACCTTTATCCTGAACTGCCAGATGGTAGGCCTTCTTATCGGTGGAGTTTTCTGGGGTATTTTTGGAGATAAAAAGGGGCGGCTTTCCGTACTTTTCGGGTCCATCCTGGTGTATTCCCTTGCCAACATAGCCTGTGGTTTTTTACCCTATTTCCCCAAAGAGCATCTCGTGTATCAATACGCCGGTTTAAGGTTTATTGCAGGAATAGGCCTGGCCGGAGAGCTTGGAGCCGGAATTACCCTGGTTTCTGAAAGCCTGCCGAAGAGCCTGCGGGCCATAGGAACTTCTGTAGTAGCCGGTTTCGGATTGATGGGTGCAGTAGTGGCCCAGCTTACTGTAGAACTGGCTGGAGGATGGAATATTTCATACATTATAGGTGGAATTATGGGAATCATGTTATTGATTTTAAGAGTAAGCGTATCAGAGTCAGGTATTTATAAAAATATTGAGCATAAAAGTGTTTCCAAAGGAAACTTTCTTTCCTTTTTTACCAATAAAGAACGTTTGACCAGATATCTCAAATGCATAGCAGTCGGCCTGCCTACATGGTATTGTATAGGCATTCTGGCGGTTTTAGCCAATCAGTTTGCCCCGGAATTAGGGATAAAGGATCTTAACCCTGGAAAAGCCATTATGTGGGCTTATATAGGGATCTCTGTCGGCGATCTGATGAGCGGTTTTATTTCCCACGCGTTGAAATCACGTAAAATGGCTATTTTTTATATGCTGCTGTTCACCATAATTGGGGTGGCGGTCATGCTGTTTGGAAATACCAATACAGAAACAAAATACTATATGTTCTGTGTCTGGCTGGGCTTAGGCACTGGATATTGGGCAATGTTTGTTACCCTCGCGGCAGAACAGTTCGGGACCAATATCAGAAATACGGCAACTACTACCGTTCCCAATATGGTAAGAGGATTGGTGCCTGTAATGATTCTCGCATTTGATCTGTTAAAAAATAATTTCACTGTCATTATAAGTGCAGCAATTGTAGGAATTGTTGTATTTGGGCTGGCTTTCTATTCATCGCTGACGATTTCGGAAACGCACAATAAAGACCTGGAATTCACCGAATAATATAATATTTTTAACAAAAATTATCTCTTTTTAGATTCAATGAAATAAATAAATTAACATTTTGTTGTGTTTTATATAATTATTAATTGTTTAATTTTGAAGGTAAAGGAAATTAATTCTATTGTTTAATTAAAATAAAAACATCATGTCACAGGAAATTTTAAAAAAAGCAAAAAAGTTAAAAAAGGATGACCTTAAAAACATTATCGGCGGAGTTGGTGGAGTAATCACTCCGGATCTTTCACAATGTGGATGTAGCTGCACAGGGGCAGTAACAGGTCCGTCATATTGTATAAAGTATAAAAAGTGTCTGCAGGTAATAACCTGTTAATAAAAAAATCAGTAAAACCTTTCGAGCAATTGAAAGGTTTTATTGATTTACACTTAAGAATTTCAAGAAAACCTGTTGTCTTCTCCTGAACGGTTTTATGTTGGGTTAAAAGGCCGGATAATAAAATTGTTTAATAAATGCTAAGCGGTATTATTTCGATTATAACATAATAAAAGTAATGAAATCAATACATTATTAAAAATTTAATTAAATTATGTTGCGAATAATTAATATTTGTTTAACTTTGGAACGTAACTAAACTATATTGTTTAATCTCAAATCAAATCATTTACACTATGAAAAATGCTAAGAAATTAAAAAAAGCAGATCTAAAGAACATTAATGGAGGAATCAGCGGAAACCCTGATTTATCACTTTGCGGGTGCAGCTGCTCAGGTTCTGTAACCGGACCTTGGTACTGTGTACAGTATATAGGATGCCCGCAGGTTTATAACTGTCTTGATTAAGCCGGTTTAAGACTTATTTCAATAAGAAATAAACATTTCCACATTTAATACACAAAGGCCTTTTGGATTTTCAAAAGGCTTTTGTATTTTAAAATTTTTACTTTTAGACGATCAATTTGTTTTAAACTGATTGGGTTCTGATTAGGAAACTTGTCTGTGGAATAAAACAAAGTTGAAGCAGTAGCATGTTTATACTTTGAATCGAACTATATTCATATTAATCTCCAATTCTAAAAATCAGTAAGTGGGTTGATTGCTTTTTCAGAGTCATTCCGCTTCCTTTACAATTACCGGACTGCCCTCTTCCCAAAGTGACCTGCCAGGTTCTGTTTCCCGTAAACATTGTTGTATAGGTAATATTACCACCATGATTGGAAGTTCCTCCTTCGTTGTGGCTGGCCGTACTGTGCACTCTCGTATTGGTAGGAGCAGCCCCTTCAGGAAAATCAACATAATATGAACTCAAAGTACAGCCTTTTGAAAAGTGGACTGCTTCATATACTAATGTAATCTGAAATACACCCGGAGGAAACGTAATTGTAGAAGTAGAGGGATTATAAGTAAGGCCGGGTATTGCATTTTTTACTTGTGAAAGATTAGATATTCTTGCAGATTGACCGTTAGACTGGGAAGCTAAAAAGTTTGGGATATCATTAGTGAGCTTAAAATAGGCAGGCATAGGAGTTGACTTGTCAGGGCTCATTTTCTGCCACACTTTACCATCAAAGTAATAATAACCTGCTGCTGTGATATTTATTCTCTGAGACGTAGTATTTCCTCCACTGACATCTGTAATATAGATCATAGTAGCCTTTTCATTTGCAGTATATAGTGTGTCTCCTTTATTAGTTAGCTCCTGTCTGGTAAGTTTGGGTATGGTAATACCATCTTTTTTAGATAAATCAGCGGGACTGGAAACAATGTCAAGTGTGGTTGTCGGAGATGCTGTATTGATGCCAACTTGTGAAAAGAAAAGAATCGGCGCAAAACAAACTATTAAAAAAATAGACTTTTTCATAATATGTGTTTTTTGTTAATGTTTATATTTTTTCAATATTGACTATTGGTAAAATATGGAAGATGCCATAGGCAAGGGGTATTACTAGACTTTATTTATTTTGAATAAAGTATATAAAAACTGATCACCCGTATACTGCTCTTATCCTCCTAAGGCAATCACGGAAACCTGCGCACTGACAATGGAAGAAGTTCTCGTAAAAGATGTGATAAATTTGAAAGTATCACCGGAATTTAAAT
This sequence comes from Chryseobacterium sp. NFX27, assembly GCF_049887855.1. Taxonomy (NCBI): domain Bacteria; kingdom Pseudomonadati; phylum Bacteroidota; class Flavobacteriia; order Flavobacteriales; family Weeksellaceae; genus Chryseobacterium; species Chryseobacterium sp. NFX27. The sequence goes on from NZ_JAGEKK010000025.1 coordinate 44,399, forward strand.
AAGTAACGTATGTGAAATTCTGATTAATTGTCTGTGTTCCGGAAAGATATCCGTCAATCATGGAATTTTTTATAATATTGTTTACTAATAACCTTACCACAGATGATCCGTCTGTTGCTGGATTATTCATGCTGATATCTTTATTTACGTTTATCGTGATTTGATGATATCCTGATTTTAAAGCTGTATATACTCCGGTAGCTGAATTATAAGTAAAATTATTTAAAAGAGGATTTGTGTTAAAAATAACTGTTTCATTGAAATTCGCCGCAATATTAGAGGTAGGAGTTGTTTTATTTCCTACTACAGAAGTGCTTGGGATGAAAAGTTGATTATTTACCTTTAATATTCCATTGGGATCAGTGACCACCAGTTTATCAGTAGAGTCATTGCTGATATTGGTATTAATGTCTCTGATTCTTAGATTACCATTCGCCAGATCTAATGCTTCAGTGGGCTGTGCCGTGTTTATGCCTACCTGTGAAAAAAATATTCCGGACGAAAATATAAATAACAGGCTTAAAATTGTTTTTCTCATTGTGTTTTTTCAAAGTATAAAATTATTATCTGTTTCAGACACAAATCTATATAATTCTAAACAAGATGAATTAATTGGCCATACATCAAACATACTTCAAATGTACATCAGTGTATGAATCTTGTTGATTATCAATTATGTTTTGATCTGTGCTTTGCAAGAAACAGTCTTTGAAATAGCTTTAAATACTGTTAGGTAAAGTTTTGTAAGTAGTATTTATCGGGATGATTACCGTATAATGTAGGACAGACTTCCTATACTGATAACCACCCATAAAATAACAGCTGCAGCCAATGGTTTGAAGCCTATTGTTTTTAAAGTTTGGATCGATAGGGTAGAGCCTATAAAAAATAAGGTCAGATTCAATCCGGATTTTGCAAGAGCTGTAATGGAAATAGTTAAGTGTTCCGGAAAAGGAAGGTAAGTATTAAGCAGGATAGCAATAATAAAATAACCGATAAACCAAGGGATTTTCACCTTCGATTCTTTATTTTTAAAGATAAACATAGTAATGATAGAAACCGGAATAATCCATAAAGCACGGGCCAGTTTCACTGTAGTAGCGATCTTCAATGCTTCATTTCCATATTTTCCGGCTGCACCTACCACAGAACTCGTGTCATGTATTCCTACAGCACACCAAAGCCCGAACTGTTCCTGCGAAAGATGCAGCAGATGTCCAATGGCCGGATAAATGAATAAAGCCACAGAATTCAAAGTAAAAACAATGGCCAGGCTCAAAGAAATTTCTTTTGTATCGGGCTTTATGATAGGTGAAATAGCGGCAATGGCACTTCCGCCACAGATTGCTGTTCCTGCAGAGATAAGGTAGGAAAGTTTTTTCTCAAGCTTGAATACTTTTCCCAATACATACCCAAGAATCATTACTGTCAGAATGCTTACAACCGTTAAAAGAAACCCTGTTTTTCCTGCCTGGAGTGCTTCATTTAGTTTAAGGCCGAAACCCAATCCTACAATGGAAATCTGAAGAAGCAAGTGGATGTATTTGTGAAGATGCTGCTCAAACGGATTTCCTATAAAAACAGCAAGACCAAAACCTAAGGCCAAGGCTATAGGAGAAGATAGTAAAGGAGTAAGGCACATAACGGCAAGTATAATAAATACAGCTTTTCGTATTTTTTCATTTCGGAAATCTTTCATAAAATAAGGTTTGAAATCAGACTCCAAAATTCCGAAATATAGTATTACAAAGTAAATTGTATTTTATTATAATGGATAACTTTTGGTTATGGTTTGGGTTGAGTTAGGTAGGAGAGTTTGAGAGTGATAGAGTTATGAGTGTGAGAACTTTTAGAGTAGATGAGTTAAGTACTGTGGTCAGTTGATGGTTACTGGTTCGTAGTAGTAAAGTTAATGAGTTATCGTCTGATGTCTGAATGCCTGGCATCTTGATTCCTGATTATTCGTTCTTTCTACAAACTTAAAATTCACCATTGACATCCATCCGTGTAAAATCTAAATAAATGACTGTAATTTAAACATCTGGAACCTAACTCCTTACAAACCTCAGAAAAAGCTCAATCATTTCAGACTGACCACCTTTTGGAAGAATAAAGTGGAAATTTCTCTCAATGCTAAAGTTTTTAATATCAACTATAGTCAGGCTGTTATTTTTCAGTTCATTCAAAATGGTGCTGATAGACAAAAATGCCATACAATCTGAGTGTAAAAGATAATTCTTGATACTTTCACTGCTTCCAAGCTGCATGACGGTATTGAGCGCTTCAATGTTGATCCCTTTTTCCTTTAAGCGGTTCTGGATGAATTCCTGGGTGCCAGAGCCCTGTTCCCGGAAGATCAGATTCAGATCATAAAGATCTTTTAAGTTTAAAGTTTTATGAGCCAATGGATGTTCTGTTTTTGCCGTAAGAACAATTTCATCAGCTTTGAAAATTCTGTAATCAAAAAAGGATGACTGGGATTCCCCTTCAATAATTCCCAGGTCGATCTTTCCTTCCTTCAGAAGTTCGGAAATAATCTCAGTATTATGAGCGATCAGCTCAATTTTAATATCCCTGTAATAAGAGTTGAATTTGGCCAGTATTTCAGGTAAAACATACTGTGCGACGCTGGTGCTGGCTCCAATAATCAGTTTTCCCTTATGCTGCTCCTTAATCTGACTCATTTCAAATTCCAGATCGCGGTAGATATTCCGGATCTTTTCTGCATATTCATATAAAATTTTTCCACTTTGGGTAAGCTGCACCGAAGTTCCTTTCCTGTCAAACAGTTTGGTCCCCATTTGACTTTCAATTTCTTTGATGTGCTTGGTGACGGCCGGCTGTGAAATATGAAGTTCCTCAGAAGCTTTAGTAAAACTGAGTCTTGATGCGGCTGTATGAAAAACTTTTAATCTGTAGTCAAACATTTGATTGCGAACTTATACTAACAAACTTAGTAAAATTATGCGGAGTTTTAAATTGGGAGTTGAGTGTTGTAAAGTTTGAGCGCTATAATGTTGAGAATTTTTTGTTAGAAGCAAGACACTTTAACATTCACACCTTAAACCCCTCAAACTTTTCATAAATCCGAAATAGATTTATCCCGGTCACTTTCATACCTTCTGTTCTTCGCTTCCCCGATTTTCTGCTTCGTGTAAATGCTGTGGCGCCCAGAAAACAGGTAGGAAACCACACACGCAATAGCTATGTAAACACCGCTTTCTGCACCAAATAGCTCTATTCCCATCAGCATGCAGGCCAGTGGAGTGTTGGTTGCTCCGGCAAATACAGCAACAAAACCCATTCCGGCCAGCAGACCAAACGGTAAAGGGATAAACAGGGACAAAGCACTTCCGAGAGTGGCGCCGATAAAAAATAAAGGAGTTACTTCTCCGCCTTTAAATCCTGCAGAAAGAGTAACAATGGTAAAGATCATTTTTAAAGCAAAATCATAGAGCGGAAGCTGTTTCTCAAAAGATTCCAGAATCACAGGAATTCCCAATCCGATATATCGCGTCGTTCCCATCGCAAAAACAGCCAGAGCAATGATAATTCCCCCGATTACAGGGCGGAATGGCGGATATTTAATTTTAGATTTAAAAACTGAACCCACCCAATGGATAATTCTGCTAAAGCCTGCAGAGCAGATTCCGAAAGCAATTCCGGCCAGCATACTGTACAAAACAGGAAGAAATTCCAGTTTTGGGATGAGATCTATATGATAATGGGTATGTTTCACATTCCAAAGATTGGTAACCAGATCTGCAAGAATTGCTGATGCAAAAGCCGGGAAAATAGCGTTATACCGTATTTTTCCGATCAGGAAAACTTCAAGCCCGAAAACCGCGCCGGCCAGAGGTGTCCCGAAAATGGACCCGAAACCTGCTGCAATTGCTGCAATGAGAAGAATTTTTCTATCGTGTCTGTCAAGCTTAAAAGGTCGGCTGAGCTGGTCTGCTATAGCTCCCGCCATCTGAAGTGCAGTTCCTTCGCGGCCGGCAGAACCCCCGAAGAAGTGCGTAACAATAGTTCCAAGATATACAAAAGGAGCCATTTTGAAAGGGATCATCTCTTTCGGATCATGAATATTGTCAATCAGTAGATTGTTTCCTGCTTCTACGTCCTTTCCGTAGTAATAATAGAGGAGGCCAATAAGAAATCCGGCAACAGGAAGCAGGGCAATCAGCCAGATATGATTTTCCCTGAAGTTTGTAGCCCATTCCAGAGACTGCAAAAATCCAGCAGAGGCCGTTCCTACCAAAGCACCAAGAATAATGCTGATGCAAAGCCATTTTGAAATATAGGGCAGGGCAGGATATTTTCTGAAAAAGTATTGAGTATGGAAAATTATTTTTCTGCGTAGTGTTCGTTGTTTTTTTGACATAATAATCCTGATAAGTTATTGGTTAATAATCTCTTAATCAGGCGTCATCAGCTTCTGTAAAGCGGTTGGGTAAGGAAGAGCACCATTTCCTTTCGTGCAAATATAAGTATTATTTCAAAAGAAACTGTTTTCAAGAATGTACTTTTTGCTTATCCGGATGCTTTCAAAAATATCTTTGTCGCTGGAGTCCTGTTCAAGGAACCAATATTGCAGGCCTGCCTTTTCTTTCGCACTGAAAATCTTTTTGAAATCAATAAGTCCGTTTCCTATTTCTGTAAAATCTTTTGTACCGGCTTTCATATCTTTTACATGCCAAAGAGGGAAGCGTCCGGGGTATTTCTCAAAGTAGGCCAGCGGATCAAGACCGGCTTTTGAAATCCAGTATAGATCCAGCTCCATTTTAACCCGTTCTGAAGATGTATTCTCTAAAATAAAATCATACACACTTTTATCATTTTCCAGTTTTTCAAATTCAAAATCATGGTTATGATAAGCAAACTGAATTCCTGCTTTTTGGGTTGCTTTACCACATTTTTCAAATAATTCAGGAAGCTTTTTATAGTTTTCAACAGTTCTTTCTTCAGGAAAAATATAAGAGCATACCATATACTGAGCGCCGATAAAATGCAGATCTTCTACACTTTTTTCCCAGCCATACAATAAAGTTCCTTCGTCTTGATGGATAATTCCTGTAGTATGGTGCGAGCTTATGACTTTTAAACCGGTTTGTTTAAGAATAGTCTGAAATTCAGTTCTGCTTTTTCCAAAGAATGTTCCATTGTAACCATAAATTTCCAGCTCTGTAAAGCCCAAAGCAGCCAGTTTTTCCAGGGCTTTCTCAAGATTATCCGAAACAGCGTCGCGGATGGTATAAAGCTGAATAGCTAAAGGCTTTTTACGGCTAACGCTGGAAATCCCACAGGAGTATAAGCCCAGAAGTCCTAATGATGAAAGGGTAATGAAATCTTTTCTTTGCATAGATTATAAAAATGGTTTCATTTCATCCTCAATCTGTGTTCTCAGGTTCATCAGGCGTTTTGCGTATTCTTCCTGCTGTTTTTCCTCTGCGGTTTCCGGAACCCATGTTGGGACAGGGAGCTTTTTACCGTTTTCATCTACTGCCACAAAAACAATAATACAGTGGGTTTTCTTATCAAAGGTAGGCTGTTTTAAATTTCTTGAAAACACATTGATTGAAATATGCATACTCGATTTTCCGGTATAAATGACCTGTGCGTCTACTTTGACCACTTCTCCGATCTTGATAGGCTCATAGAAACGGATCCCACCCACATAAACGGTTACGGAGTAATTTCCGCTCCAAGTAGTGGCGCAGGCGTAACCTGCCTGATCAATCCATTTCATAACGCTTCCTCCATGTACATTTCCTCCATAATTCACGTCCGAGGGTTCTGAAATAAACTGAAAAGTAATAGGTTTGTTCTGCATCTTTATAAAATTTTAATAAAGTTATTTAATAATTTCCAGAATTTTAGATTAAATCCTACTTTTGAAAGATAAAACTTCAGTGAAGAAGGAAATTTAACCCATAACAGATTTAAAAGTAACAATGAAGAAAGTATTTCATCTCAATACATGTGATACATGCAGAAAGATTCTGGCGCAGTTTGACCTTACAGACTGGGAACTCCGTGAAATCAAAAAAGAGCCGGTGACAAAGGAAGAACTGGCAGCTATGTATAAAAAAACAAAATCCTACGAAGCCTTATTCAGTAAAAAATCCACACAGATCAAATTAAGAGGTCTGGATACAAAATCTCTTGAAGAGAAAGATTTTAAAGACTTACTGCTTGATCATTATACATTTTTGAAACGTCCTGTTTTTCTCACCGACAATGAAATTTTTGTAGGGAATGACAAGAAAAATGTTGAAGCCTTAAGAGAATTCTTTGGAGTTGAGGAATAATTTTCTTGATTAATTACGGTTTTTAAGATCAAAAATACTTCGACTCCACTCAGCATGAGTGGAGTCGAAGTATTTTTAAATTATTTTATCAATATTTTGTGATTTATTTTTAATGGATTCAGTATTAAATACTTATATTTATAAAACAAAAAAAATAATATCATGAAAAACTTTTTACGAACAAAAAACCTTAACAGATCGGCATTAAAAAAAATTAACGGAGGGTTCAGACCTGTTGTCAACTGTTATACGCTGTGCGGACCGGCAGGCGGGGCTATCTCCAATACACCGGGAGTAGGTGATGCCTGTACACCGGACAGAATACTCTGCTGTATCTGTTATTAATACAAAAAAGAGGCTGTAATTCAATTACAGCCTCTTTTTTATGTTTTTTTGAACAATTATACGAAAGGAGCTTTCACTACTTTTGCAGGGATGTTCTTATTTCTTACCTGAATAAAGATCTCAGAACCCAGTTTGAAGTGAGGCTTGTCTACATAAGCCAGACCCAGACCTATTTTTTTCATAGGTGACTGTGTTCCTGAGGTTACCTTACCAATTACATTTCCTTCTGCATCTACTACAGGGTAATCATGTCTTGGAACCCCTTTATCCTGAAGCTCAAAACCTACTAATTTCCTTGTAACACCTTCTTCTTTTTGTTTTGCAAATGTATCTTTAGAGACAAAATCCTTGTCGAATTTTGTGATCCATCCTAATCCTGCTTCAATAGGAGAAGTAGTATCATCGATATCATTCCCATAAAGGCAGAAACCTTTTTCCAGTCTTAAAGTATCTCTTGCAGCAAGCCCGGCAGGAATAATTCCTTCTGCTTCACCTGCATTAATGATCGCATCCCAAAGCTGTTCAGCATTTTCATTATTAAAGTAGATCTCAAAACCCCCGCTTCCTGTATATCCTGTATTCGAAATGATCACATTATTTACTCCTGCCACACTTCCTACTGTAAAACTGTAGTAAGGAATCTCAGAAAGATTGGTTTCTGTAAGCTTCTGTAAGATCTCTGTAGCTCTAGGCCCCTGAACAGCTAATAATGACATGTCATCAGAAGCATTGGTCATTTTAGCCCCGAACGTGTTGTATTTTGAAATATGATTCCAGTCCTTCTCGATATTTGATGCGTTTACCACTACAAAATATTTGTCGTCTTCCATTTTGTAAACAATAAGATCGTCTACGATTCCACCGTTTTCATTAGGAAGGCAAGAATATTGAGCTTTTCCGTTTTCAAGAGCATCTACATTGTTGGTTGTAACAAACTGTAAAAGATCCTTAGATCCCGGTCCTTCAATAAAAAACTGTCCCATGTGCGAAACATCGAACAATCCGGCTTTCTCTCTTACTGCAAAATGTTCTTCCGTTACACCAGAATATTGTACAGGCATTTCAAAACCTGCAAAAGGTACGATTTTAGCGCCCAAAGAAACGTGTTTATCGTATAAGGCTGTTTTCTTCATATTTAATTTTATTTCTTTATTTTAAAGCTGTTGAAAGTTTCGTTAAAAAGGCTCATATAATTTCCGTTCCAGTACTTCTGGCCACAGTTGATGGAAACCAGATACAGATCTTTATCCTTTTGGAAAGCCCTGGTGATCCAGAAAAGCTGGTCTTTTTCGTCAAAATACTCGTAAGAATATTCTGTATATCCTTTTCTGCCTTTGGTTTCCTTTATTTTGCTTTCCGGATCTTCAGATTTATAAAGAGCCAGGATAAACTTTTTCATTTCTGCTTTCGGAAGATTCAGGTCGTGATATTCTGAAATGGTAATGGCTCCGATTTCATTGGCAGGGAAAATATTGACAATATCGCTGTCATTGGTAGATTTCCAGCCTTCAGGAACATTAATTGTGTAACCGGGACTGTCATAAACTTTTGCTTTTTGGGCAAAAAACAGGCTTGCCGATAAAAAAGCGGATATCAGTAATACTTTTTTCATCATTTAAAAATGGTGTTTATATTCTTCAAGGATGATTTTAAACCACGCTGTGAAGTTTTCAGGAGTTTTCAGCATTTCCTGATCAAGATTTTCCATGGAAATGAATCTTACTTCTTCCACTTCATCCTGATTTAACTTGAAATCTGCTTCATAATTCCCTACGAATACGTGGTCGAGTTCATGTTCCCAAAGACCTCCTCCTACATCTGCTTTATAGATAAAATTGAATTTTTCCGAAAGCTCCGTTTCGATTCCGAGTTCTTCTTTTAACCTGCGGTTGGCAGCTTCAAGATAGGTTTCATTTTCTCTTGGATGAGAGCAGACTGCATTAGTCCACTGGCTGGGAGAATGGTATTTTCCGGGTGCCCTTTTTTGAAGAAGCATTTCGCCTTTGCTGTTGAACAAAAACACGGAAAATGCACGGTGAAGAAGACCGTTGATGTGAGCCTGCTGCTTTTCCATAAGGCCCAGAACTTTATCTTCGGGATTTACTAAAACTACAAATTCTTCCATTTCTACAAATGTAAGCCTAATAAATGTATTTTGAAAATTTTTGGAGAAACATCATATGATATGGGGTAAGAGGTGAAGTTGAAAATATCCATAACGTGAGTTCGGCTAAATATCAGATGAGAATTCTCGAAGGGAGGGGCAGAGTTGTTTTAAGATGTCTTCCGGCACCAAGCCTCATTATTTTATTGAAATTTTCTCTTTTCTTAAAGCAGATGAAGTTACCCCCAAATGCTTTTTTAGAGATTTGTTTAAATGACTGCTGTCGGTAAACCCAAGGCTCCATGCAATTTCCTGGAAAGGTGCTTCCGTATACTGTATTCTGTTAACTGCTATCTGAAGCTTTGTTTTTAGAATGTATTCCTTTAATGGTTCATGAGCATTTCTTTTAAAATATTCGCTGAAATACTTCTTAGAAATGTTAAACTTCTCTGAAAGATAGACAACCGATATTTTTTTTTCATCAATAATATTCTGATTGATATGCTGAATGATGTCTGCAAATCTATCATCAATTTTTTTGTATAGATGATGGGATGCCGTTAATTTTGAACTTATTATTGTTAATATAGAGGCTAATGTATTGGCAACTAAGGTTTCCGAATACTCGGATTCCTGTTCTTTTTCAAGCTGTATGATTTCAAATAACCTCCTTACCTGGCGTTTGTCTTTTTCATCATTGAAATAGAGGCCGGTACTGAAATCATAAAACCCAATAATATAATTGAGCTTACTGTACCACTGTAAATAATCTATAGAGGTATTTTTAAGATTTTTGAAATAATGTTCCGTAAACCGGATAAAGAAAAAAGTAGTGGGTTCCGAAATTGTGTAAGCATGACATTTAGAATGCGGTAAAAGGAAAAAATCATTTTTTTCATAGGCTTTAGTTTGGTATTCTATACTTTGAATTCCTTTTCCCTTCAGGATAAATACCAGTTCGAAAAAACTGTTTTTGCGGAATCTGTCTTTCCATTCAGTAAGTTCGGCGGTTTCGATCTCGATAAGTTCTTGAATATGGTCCATGCTTTTGTCAGGCTTGATCCGGCAAAATTAGATCTTTTATTTTTACTTATTTATCCCATTTTTATACTCTTTCGGAAGCAGCTGTACTTCTAACTTTGCCAAAAAAAGAAATGGATTATAAAGAGATTTCAAAAAAAACGGTAGGATATCTGTATCAGGCACACTCAAGCATCAGAAATTCAGAAATAGACAATACACTTATTGCCCTGGCTGAACTAAGAATATCCCAGTTGAACGGATGTTCCTATTGCTGCAGTTTTCATGCTAATGAATTAAGAGAAATGGGAATGGAATTATCTTTAATAGATAAAATACCGGGGTACAAACATTCTGTATCATTCGACCCGAAGCAGATTCTGGTATTAAGATGGGCGGATGCTGTGACATTGCTGACCGAAGACCTGAAGATCTTGCTTGAAGAATTGAAAAAAGAGTTCTCAGAAAAAGAAATTGCAGAACTCACCTCCAGTATTTCCCTGATGAACGCTCTGAACCGTTTACGGATCAGTCTGGGAGATAAATTTTAAAGGTCATTTTTTATTTCAGATTTATCGTAACATTTAAAAATTTTAAAGTCACATTAAAAACGGAATAAAATTAACTACAGCTAGGTTAATGATAAAGTATTGTTAAATTTATTCATTAAATAACATTTTTTACAGTGTATTTTCAATATATATCAAATTTGACATTGAGCTTACAGGTAAAAGCTGTAACTTTGCATTTCAAATTTTAATGATGGAGTTAGAATATATCGAGCACTTAAGTCCTATTCTTAAGGATGGAGTAAAAAATTACTTAATAGACATAGACGGTACCATTACAGACGATGTTCCGAATGAAGAACCCGAAAGAATGGTTACCTGTGAACCTTATCCTGATGCACTTGAAACCATCAACAAATGGTATGACGAGGGACATCAGATCTGCTTCTTCACTTCAAGAACAGAAAACCTGAAACAGATCACCATCGACTGGCTGGATAAGAATGGCTTCAAATACCACAGTGTACTTTGCGGAAAACCGAGAGGAGGAAATTATCACTGGATAGACAACCACCTGGTAAGAGCGACAAGATACAAAGGCAGATTCACAGACCTTGTAGAAAAGCAGGTTACCATTGAAGTTTTCAAAGAAGATTAAGAAAACATATACAGAGATTTAAAAATTGAATGATAAAAAGTGTACGCACTGAAATTCTTTAATTTTTAAATCTCTTCACTTTTAATATCAATTGTATTTATGAAAGTTTTAGCAAATGACGGTCTGGATCAATCTGGAATTGATGCTCTGGCTGAGAAAGGTTTTGAAGTGATCACTGCAAAAGTCCCGCAGGAGTTTTTAGTAGATTACATTAATGAGCACAAGATCCGTGCCCTGCTGGTAAGAAGTGCCACACAGGTAAGAAAAGATATTATTGATGGATGCCCGTCTATTGAGATTATCGGTAGAGGCGGTGTAGGAATGGATAATATTGATGTAGATTATGCAAGAGAGAAAGGAATTCATGTAATCAATACCCCTTCTGCTTCTTCGGAATCGGTTGCTGAGCTTGTTTTTGCCCATTTGTTTTCCGGAGCGAGATTCCTTCAGGATTCAAACAGAAAAATGCCTTTAGTAGGAGATACGGAATTTGCGGGTCTGAAAAAAGCATATACTGCCGGTATCGAATTAAGAGGTAAAACAATCGGTATCGTTGGAATGGGAAGAATAGGACAGGAGGTTGCCAGAATTGCTCTTGGATTAGGAATGAGAGTGATTGCAGCGGATAATAATGTAGGAAAGGCAAGCATTAAAGTGAAATTCTACAACAACCAGTTCATTAATGTAGACATAGAAACTGAACCGCTTCAGGATGTTCTGAAACATTCAGACTTCATTACCCTGCATGTGCCGGCTCAGAAAGACGGATACATGATCGGGAAGAATGAGTTTGATATCATGAAAGACGGTGTTGCCATTGTAAACTGTTCAAGAGGCGGTGTTATTGACGAATCAGCTTTAATTGCTGCATTAGATTCAGGAAAAGTGAAATTTGCAGGCCTGGATGTTTTCATCAACGAACCTACTCCTTCTAAAGAAATACTGAACCATTCAAAGATTTCCCTGACTCCGCATACCGGTGCTTCTACTTTGGAAGCTCAGGACAGGATCGGACTTTCTCTGGCGGAACAGATCTCAAGTATTTTACAGATTCAGTAAACACTGAATCGGATAAAGATGTCTCGTCCTGAAAATCCGATACAGATTAAAGGACAAAAATAAATAATTAAACCAGAGCAAATTTGTTTTTGCTTTGGTTTTTGCTTTTATAAGTTTTCATTTTGATTTCCTTTTGTTTATGCA
>NZ_JAGEKK010000026.1:0-35003 GCF_049887855.1 Chryseobacterium sp. NFX27
ATTTCTCTTACAATTTGAAGCTTTAAACTTAAATTGTAATCTCTCTGTGTACGTTTGATGTACGCGGTTTCTAAATGTTCTTCCATAACGATTCTTTTTTTGTGTATCGATATTTCAGGACTAGACACGATATAAAATAAAAACCGCTGCAAGAGAGCAGCGGTTTTCTTATAATCAACATAATAATAAACTAAGACTCTGTCTTTAACAGTCCATAATTAGACGTTGCAGGTTCCTTTCCGAAAAGACAGGAGAAGATGTTCTGAAACTCATGGATATATCTGCATTTGATCGAGTTCCCGTATATTTTCAATCCCTCAAGGATTTTCTTAGAACTCAGGTCAATGTCATATTTAATAAATGTTTCAGGTCTCTCATAACGGATTCTCTCGTTTGAACTGTATGTTCTCAGGAAACCAAATTTTTCAAGCCATTCTTCTGTTATCTTAATCGGTTTAAGAGAATCTGCCGGAACTGAAATACTCTGGATGTCATTTTCGATTTTTACAAAATAATCGTGACCTGTTCCCTGAAATATTTCAGTGATAGTGTAAATCTGATTTTTGTATTCAACTAAGTTTTTGATTTTAAGATCTGCTGCATTCATAATATTTTGAGTTTAGAAAGGTGTGTGTTGGTAAATATTTAATTGCAAATATTATGCCCAGAGCAATAATAAATATCCTGTTTTTATTGGGAGTTTTATTAATTATTAACATAAATAATCAATTATATGTTAATATAATGCGGAAATTGGCTGAATTTATAGGAAATCAGGATGCTAAATGTGGTACTTGTGTGGTATCTATTGTTTTGTTAAAGAGTTTTAATATCTTTTAATTCTGTTTCCGGAAAACTAAATATTAAGAAGTTTCAACAGAAAACAAGAATAACACAGGAAGCCATTTTTTATAAATGACATGAAAATACGCTCCTCAATAACCATAAGAAATCTACAGCAGTATAAGGCTTGAATGTATTAAATATACGGTTCCTAATGCATCATTTCATGCACTTTGATAAGTTCTGCGATATTGGAAACATTAAGCTTTTTAAAAATTCTTTTTTTGTAGGTACTTACGGTAGACATCTGGATATCCAGTTTATTCCCGATTTCAAGATTTCCGGACCCTTTCGCCAATAGTTTAAAAATTTCATATTCCCGTGAAGAAAGCTTTTCTGCAGGATTACTTTTTTTATTCTGAATAATAAGCCCGATAAGTTCACCGGGGTAGTAATAACCCTTTTGAATGACTGATCTTACCGCTTCCCTGATCTCTTCTTCGCAGCCCTGCTTACTGAGATAGCCTTCTGCACCTTCACGGATATACTGTATGGCCACATCCTTGCCATGTCCGGAAAAAACAAGAATCTTCAGATTTTTCTGGATACTTTTAAGCTCGGGGATCATTTTCTTATACTGCGTTCCCGGCATATCAATATCGAGAAGAAGAAGATCATAAACGTGTTCGGATACCTGTTCTTTTACCTGGTCATAATTTTCAGCAAAATCTATTTTAAGCTTTGGATAAGCAGATTCTAAGACTAGGGCAGCTCCTGCTCTTACTACATAGTGATCGTCCGCGATTAAGATTCTTTCATTCATATAATTTGGCTTTAATAAAAGTTGTTTCAACGGTCATTCTTTGGGATATCTGCAACAGATGTTCCTATTTTGTACCGGTGGTTATTGTAGTTAGTTTTTGATTATTATTAAAAGCATGAACGTAAAAGGCTCCGTTTTCGGCTGCATTTACAAAAGGTGTAATTCTTTTCTGAACAGCTTCAGTAAAGGTCCACGTAAAATCATGATAATCCTTGACAATAGATTTTGCATTGTTTTGCAGAAATCCGTTGCCGGTAAAATACCTAATGGAAATATGACGCTGTCCGTAAATGTTCGAAAACAAGATTACAAAAAACAATGTCCAGGCTTTCATAAATACATAAATGATCTACGCTTCCGCTTGATTAGAGCGGAAATTTATTAATAATAGTCATTATACAAGCCGAAGTTTTTTAAGTGTTGGGAATACTGAGTGCATTTTTTTTCATTAATATTTTTGTGTTTGGTGTCTTGCCGTTGAGCAAGTTGGATTTTGGGCTGTAAAATTAGTGATTTTATACACATAAATTATCATGGTAAGGTGCATTTGATATGAATTTTATCTAATAACCAGACACATTGAGCATGATTTCATGATTTTTATCTTCGGTTAGTGAAATAGTATTCTTAATTTTTAAATTATTTGTCAGTATTTAAAATCTAATGATTGACCAGAAGAATTGTAAGCAAACAAAAAACCTCCCGAAAAAGGGAGGCGAATTAAAATTGACTGTATATTGAATAAAATTCAACCGTTATTTGTTGTTTTCAAGCCATTTCAGCCTGCGTTGGTCGGGAAGGTGTTTTACCGTGAAGTTTTCAAAAGCTGCAGTAAAGCCGTTTCCATCCGGGCAGGCGGCCATTAACCCAACCATTACAGGGGTATTATCCTGTAAATAGGCATTGCGCATCATTGTATAGTTTTTATCATCAAAAGAATAAAATACTTCTACAGCATCCAGTCTTCTTACGGCTTTTATCCAGACCGCAGAAGGAACTGTGTCCAGTGTAATAACGCTCCAATCGCTTGTTCCGTGCGTCACTACAGTACTTAAGTTGTATTTTCCATCTACGAATTCAATGCCTGCCTTTATGTAGTTCTCTTTATCAATCCGCAACATAAGTCCCATCTGGTCAAATCTCGCCTTATAGTTCCCACTGATTTTTACCTTTGCTTCAAATTCTCCGCCATAGGTTGTATAATAAAAGGGAGCATCGTCTACTGTAAATCCATAGTGGGAAATTCTCCAGTAGTCACTTTGTGGGGTGACAGTCATGAGCAGGCTTTTGTTTTTTATTTCCCATTTCTCGGGCTCATTAAACCAGTTCATCTTTTCCAAAGTCTGTGAAAGTGTTTTCTGGACCATAAAAACAGTGCAAAAACTTAAAATCAATCTCTTCATCCTCTTTAGCTGGGTGTAAATTATTATTTTAGCAAAAGTATAACTATACCTATATTTCGTCAATACTGATAAATAACCATTTATGGAAATCGTAGAAAAACTGAACAGCCGGCTTTTGGACAGATCATCACAAAAATGCAGACTTGACATAGAAGAGTATAAACAGAGAGCATTGATATATTCCCAGATGGAAGGTGCCCTATCTGTTTTGAGCGATATGCAGGCAGATAAAAGTTATGTGTACAAACCCAAAGCTGCATGGGAACTGGGCTTAAGTATGAAGGAAAACCCGTCAGAGATCAATTCTATCTGGGAAGAAGAGATCATTAAAAAGATACATCCGGATGACAGACTCAAAAAATATATCCATGAACTTCGGTTTTATGAAATGATGGATGCTATGGATCCGGAACTTCGGGCGGACTATTCTGTACTTTCTAAAATCAGGATGAAAGATAAAAATGATGAATACAGGCTTGTAAAACACCGGATGTTCTATATTTATTCTCCCGATAACGGAAAGCTGAGATTTGCATTTTGTCTTTATCATATTGCACTGGACCAGACGCAGCTTCCGGTTTCCGATTTTATGATCATTAATACAGCTAAGGGTGAAATTATTGTAAAAGATAAGCTTAACTATCAGAATATTCTCTCAAAAAGAGAGCTGGAAGTTTTAAAATACGTTGGCGAAGGCTATGCCAGCAAAGAAATAGCAGATTTTTTGTCCATAAGCATCAATACAGTAAGCAGGCACCGCCAGAATATCCTTGAAAAACTGAAAGTGAAAAATTCTGTACAGGCATTTAAAGACAGCTTTTATTAAAGATAACTTGTTTATACGTGAAACGTCTGAAAAGTTCACCATGTTTTTTTTATTCTTATCTTTAATTTTATAGCGTAAATTTTTACTATAAATAAATGATGATAACAAATGAAAAGAAGCGAAGAGATCACCAGGCAATATTTTGATTTTCTTGAAAAGCATATTCAGGATGTAATTACCGGAATTGTCCCGGAATTTATGGAGCTCAATGAAATTGCCGGACATCTTGCTGTTTCCCATCAGCACCTTACAGATACTATAAAAAAAGAAAAAGGACAGCATCCGTGCTATTTTTATGATGAGAAAATCATTAGTGAAGCCAAGGGAATAATAGCAGACTCAGATCAGTCTATTGCTGAAATTGCAAGATTGTTTACCTATGATCCGTCCAATTTTTCCAAGTTCTTTAAAAAGATGACGGGAATTACACCGGGAGCGTTCAGAAAGAAGAGCAGATTGCAGTGATTAAATTCAATATTTTTTCCCCGGAACAGGGCAAAAATAGCATTAAAATTCTTTTTATAATTCCTGAATTTTAATGAATTTTAACATTCTAAAATTAAATCTGAAAAATAAGATTTTAATAATGAGACAATTGTGAAATATTTGTCTTTTTTTTGTGATTTATTTTAAGATAGTGATTTATTGTTATCTTTTTTTTGTTAAATTTAGGTTCATTAAAAAACAACTAACCCCTTGAAAACACTCAACAGATATATAGATAATAAAGTGATTTGATTATCAGATCATAAAGTAAAATGTCTTATATTATGTATAATATTTAACATAATTGATAGATTTTGCAAGCTTTAAATAATCATATATTTGTTCTTCAGACAACTAAAATATACACTAAACACTAACAATTAACACTAACAACATTAAGGATGAGTATCAATTTTGAAACAGCAACTTTTAAAGACTTTGAGAATATTTCAGATTATGATATTGCTCAAAGAGCAAATTACTTTTATGAATTCCTTGACCATATGAAATCCAGAGGTCATATGAATTACAGACTGAAAAATACTTCAGGAAGCAATGCAACATTAGATATAGATATTGCAAACCAAAATAAAAACTATGTAAGTTTTGTCTCCAGCGATTATTTAGGATTTACACAGCATCCTAAAGTTAAAGAGGCCGCAATTGAAGGAATTGAAAAATATGGAACCGGTACAGGAGCATCACCTTTGATAGGGGGATATTTTGATTATCATAATGCGATAGAAAAAAAGATTGCTGATTTTTTTGGAAGAGATGAAGAAGAGGTCATTTTGTTTACCACCGGATATGCGGCTAATAGTGCTACCTTACAGATTTTAATGCAGAAGGAAGATATCGCTATTTTGGACATGGGAGTGCATGCCAGTGTACACGAGGGATGTGCTTTTACCAATAAAAAAACATTTCCTCACAATAATTTGGAAGCTTTGGAACATGTTTTGAAGGTATGTGAGAATACGTACCGTACAAAGCTGGTTATCTTGGATGGAGTTTACTCTCAGGAAGGGGACACTTCACGGGCTAAAGAAATATATGATCTTGTGAAAAAGTATAATGCTTATCTTATGGTAGATGACGCCCATGGAGTAGGAGTGATGGGAAAAACCGGAAGAGGAGCTCTTGAAGACGACGGTTTATTGGATAAGATAGATTTTATAACAGGAACATGCAGCAAGACTTTTGGCAACCTGGGAGGATATGTTATTGCTAATAAAAAAATAACATCATTTCTTAAGTTCCAGTCCAGACAGCATATTTTCTCAGTAACAGCACCCCCTTCTTCCTTCGGAATTTTAAAAGCAATTGATTTGATTGATGAAGAACCATTCTGGAAAGATAAGTTATGGGATAATATCAATTATTTTAAAACAGGGCTTAATGACATGGGGTTAGATACAGGAATTACCTGCTCAGCGATTATTCCCGTAAAAATAGGGGATCAAAATAAAATGTGGGATATTGGAAGAATACTGCTTGAAGAGGGAGTCTATACAAACCCTATTATGTATCCTGCTGTAGCCAGAAAAGATGCACGTATCAGGATGACTGTAACAGCACGGCACGAAAAAGAACATCTAGACAAAACACTGAATGTCTTTGATGATATAAATAAAAAATTGCATATTGCAAAAAAATAATAAATTATGCCCAGAAAAGTAGTCCAAGGCCCTATTAGGGATAAAGAAAAAACAAAACAGAAACTGCTGGCAGCAGTTGGTAAAATTTTGAGAGTAAAAGGTTACTCAGGTTTGAAAGTAAGTAAAATTGCAGCTGTAGCCGGTTTCGACAAAAAACTCATTTATGAGTACTTTGGAAGTACAGATAAACTTATTGATGAGTATATAAAATCCCAGGATTACTGGAGCAAGTTCAGCCCGGATATTGAGGAGGAAGTACAGGTTGGAAAAGGGAAAGAAGTCTTAACTCAGGGAATCCTCATGCAGTTTGAAAGTCTGAAAAAGAATAAAGAATTACAGAAAATTATTCTTTGGGAACTTTCCGAAAGCAAACCTATACTTAAAAATATACTAAAGCAGAGAGAAGATGTAGCTGCCAATCTGTTTGAAAATGTTACGGATCCTTATTTCGGGGAAAACGCTACAAACGTAAGAGCTATGTTGGCTTTAATAGCAGCAGGGGTTTACTATCTGAACCTGTTTCCTGCATACAACGGAACAGAATTCTGCGGTATTGATATGAGAACTGATGAAGGAAGAGCCGAAGTGCAGAAAGTGATCGTTGAGATTATAGAACACTACTACGAAACGAAAAAAGCAAAAGAATAATGATTAAAAGTTTTCCAATTTTCCGAAAATAATTTTTTTATTGATAATTTGAAAACTTTTAATTTTCAGATTAAAACTATATTTCTTATTTTTGACCAATGGAAAATTTTATCGTATCTGCAAGAAAATACCGCCCCCAGCAGTTTGACACTGTAGTAGGGCAATCTCATATTACAGATACCTTAGAACATGCTATTGGAGAAAATCAGCTGGCTCAGGCCTTACTGTTCTGCGGTCCAAGAGGTGTAGGTAAAACTACATGTGCCAGAATTCTGGCCAGAAAGATCAACGAAAAGGATGGTTCAGTTTCAGAAGACGGCTTTGCTTATAACATCTATGAATTAGATGCGGCATCCAACAATTCCGTGGATGATATCAGGGAACTGATAGACCAGGTCCGCTTTGCGCCTCAGGTAGGTAAATATAAAGTTTATATTATCGATGAGGTGCACATGCTGTCTTCTGCGGCCTTTAATGCTTTCCTTAAAACACTTGAAGAACCGCCGGCACACGCTATTTTTATTTTGGCGACTACAGAGAAGCACAAAATAATCCCTACTATTTTATCACGTTGCCAGATTTATGACTTCAAGAGGATTACCATTGAAGATATTCAGGGACACCTGAGAAACATCGCTCAAAAGGAAAATATCCAGTATGAAGACGATGCTCTGTATCTCATTGCCCAAAAAGCTGATGGAGCCTTAAGAGATGCACTTTCTATCTTTGACAGGCTTTCCACATTTTCCCAGAAAAACATCACACTGGCCAAAGCTGCCGAAGTGCTCAATATCCTTGATTATGATCAGTACCTCAATATAGTGGATCTGGCCAAGGAAAACAAAATCCCCGAAACACTTTTTGCTTTTAATGAAATTGTGAAAAAAGGTTTCGATCCTCACATCTTTATTGCAGGATTGGGAAATCATTTCAGAGACCTCATGATGGCCCAGAATGCCAGAACAATAGAACTTATTGAAGTGGGGGAAAGGACCAAGGTGAAATTCGTTGAGCAAAGCCAGAAGTGGAATGCCCAGCAGCTCATAGACGCCGTCGAGATCTGCAACCACGCGGATATTAATTATAAAAACTCCAAAAATCCAAGACTTACAGTAGAAATTGCACTGATGCAGCTGTCTTCCCTGACAGCCAATTTAGGTGATACTAAAAAAAAAAGTTCTTAATACTGGCTCCATTTCTCAGTGAGAAACAGGAAGTGAAAATCCCGGAGAAAGCTCCCGAGAAAAAAGAACCTATAACAGTAAAACCCGTTCAGCAACCTGAAACCGTTCAGGAAACCACTGTAAAAACAACAAAACCTTTATCAAGACAGGGAATTTCCTCAGGCTTCAGCATTAATTCTTTCCTCAATAAAGAAGAAAAAGTAGAGAAAGAAGAAGTCGTAGCCGTAAAAACAGAGCATCTTCCCCAGAACCATTTTACAGAGACTGATCTGCAGATGGAATGGAACCTCATGCTCAAACAGCTTCAGAAAAGAAACAGCTTTATCTTTAATGCTGTGAAAACATTCAAACTGATCAAGGCAAGAGAAAATACCATCAAAGTTCTGTATCCTTCAGATTCTGCCAAAGTTGAATTCGACAAGATCGCAGGTGAATTTTTCAATCATTTTAAAACTAAAGTTCACAACCATGCTATTGAAGTAGATTACCAGCGGGATTTTGACAGTCTCAAAATTGAAGTGGTTACCAAAAGAAAAATTTTCGAAAAATTTATCGAAAAAAATCCGCTTTTAAAAGACCTTGATGATTTAATGAAATTTGATCTGACATAAATTATTGTATTTATCACAGTTTTTTTTTGTTAGATTGAGTTTTTTTATATCTTTGTCAAAGATTTTTGTAAAAAATAAGTTTTTGACAAAAACAAATCAGATTTAAAAAACTAGACAACAGAAGTTTCAGACCCAAAGTGGAAAAATTATTCATCCCATATCTGTCTCATTTTGTACCCGCTAATTTCTTTAGCGGTTATTTTAGTTTTTCTGCTTTCTATTATAGAAATTTCAGAACGTATTATCGATTTTACTGGTATTACTAACTGAATTTCTTTCCAAAAAATACAGGAGGATTAAAGTCCTTTTATTTTCCTGATTCCTTTAAAAATTTTGAACGGCATTTTTTGAAAAGAATTATAAAAATAAATTTTATAATCAAAGGACTATTGCTGTTAATTCAAGAAAAATAAAAACAATAAATTTAAAAATATGAATTTAAAAGATGTAAAAAACGAGTGGATCAACGAGCTTTCACAGCCATTAATGATCGCGGGACCATGCAGTGCGGAAAGTGAAGCTCAGATGCTTGAAACCGCCAGAAGGATAAGAGAAACCAATGCTCAGGTACCCATTTTCCGTGCAGGAATCTGGAAACCGCGTACCAAGCCGAACGGTTTTGAAGGAGTAGGAGTTATCGGCCTGAACTGGCTGAAAAAAGTAAAGGAAGAATACGGATTCAAGACCGCTACAGAAGTAGCCAACGCCCACCACGTATTTGCAGCTTTAGAAGCGGATGTCGATGTTCTTTGGATTGGCGCACGTTCTACGGTAAACCCTTTCACCGTTCAGGAAATTGCAATGGCTTTAAGAGGAACTGATAAGCCCGTATTCGTTAAAAACCCTGTAAACCCGGATCTTGCTTTATGGATCGGTGCTTTAGAGAGACTTTTAGGACAGGATATTAAAAATCTGGGTGTGATTCACAGAGGTTTTTCAACCTACCAGAAAACAAAATACAGGAATAACCCGAACTGGCAGATTGCTCTTGATTTTAAAAGCCAGTTCCCGAATATTCCAATGCTGATTGATCCTTCCCACATTTGCGGAAACAGAACAGGTCTTGCAGATATTACACAGGAAGCATTCAACGTAGGATACCAGGGAGCAATTATTGAAAGCCACTGTAATCCGGATGAAGCGTGGAGCGATGCTTCACAGCAGATTACTCCTGAAGTACTGGCGGAACTTATCGGAAACTTAAAAGTAAGAAATTCAGGCATTGCAGGATTTGATAATGAGATGGGGAGACACAGAACACTGATTTCTGATCTTGACTTCCAATTAATCGAGCTTCTTTCCCAAAGAATGAAAATCTCCGAAAAGATAGGTAAACTTAAAAAAGAAAATGATATCGCAATCTTCCAGCCTGAAAGATGGAAAGTGATCACAGAATATGCTACGCAGAAAGCGAGGGAAACCGGAATGTCTCAGGAATTTATTGAGAAAGTTTTCAAAGCGATCCACGAAGAATCTATTGAAGTGCAGAACAGTATCATGATTGACAGATAGTAGGATAGTTTAGAATAATAGAAATTAGGGATTAGGGATTAGGGATTAGGAAATAATATAGGTGTAAAGACTTCTTAAAGTTTTTACACCTATATAAATAATGGAGCTTGAAATTTAATGATCATTGGAGAATTATTAAATATGTTTTCAACTATATCCTGAACCCTAATCCCTAATTCCTTATATTTGCATCCATATTATCTATGAAAGGAAAAATCATTAAATCTACAGGCAGTTGGTACCAGGTTATGGAATTCGAAACAGACAAAATTTTCGAAGCCAGAATCCGCGGCAAATTTAAACTGATCAAAACCAGACTTACCAATCCGCTTGCTGTAGGAGATTTTGTGGAATTTCAGTTAGAGCAGGATGATATTGCCTGGATCACCAAAATAGAACCACGCACCAATTATCTGATCAGAAAATCTGTTAACCTTTCAAAAGAAGCCCATATCATTGCTTCCAATATAGATCTGGCGTGTTTTATTTTTACACTGAAGCATCCGGAAACTTCACTTGGGTTCCTTGACCGTTTTTTGGCATGCTGTGAAGCGTATAATATTACTCCATTAATCCTGTTCAATAAAATCGACGTTCTGAACGAAGAGGAAATAGAGCTTGTAAAAGACATCGAATTCCTTTATCAGGAAATTGGCTATGATACTTTGGAAATTTCATCCTATTCCAAACTCAATTTTGACCAGCTTCAGGAACTTCTTAAAGACCAGACTTCCGTGTTTTTCGGGCATTCAGGATGCGGGAAATCTACGCTGGTTAATGCATTGCAGCCCGGTTTAAATTTAAAAACTTCTGAAATTTCAGATTCTCATCTCAAAGGAAAGCATACCACCACCTTTGCGCAGATGCACTTTTGGGATTTTGGCGGTAATGTTATTGATACTCCCGGTGTGCGTGAGTTTGCTATGATTGACATTGAAAAAGAAGAAGTACAGCATTATTTCCCTGAGATCTTCAAGAAAAGGGAAGAATGTAAATTCCACAACTGTCTTCATATTAACGAACCGAAATGTGCCGTTCTTGCTGCTCTGGAAACCGGAGAAATCCAGTATTCCCGTTATGCCAACTATGTAAAGCTAATGGAAGAGGCTGAAGAAGCTGCCCAGAAATAAAATTTTTCCAAATTTATCTCTGGTGTTAGGATAACATTATCCCTTACACGATTATGATTCTCCCTTATTAACCAAATCAGAGAATGGAAGTGAAATTTTGTTCTTAATAGGTAAGCTACAATTTCTAACTTATAAAGATTTATTTTTTAAGAGAACTTTGTTTTTGATGTCAAAAAATAATTCCTTTTTACAATAACTCTACTTTTTTCTTAATTTTTTTCGCCAAATATGGCTAGTTTGAAGAATTTAAATTCTATTCAAAAAAGCAGTCATAAAAAATATTAAAAAATTAATTTTATTTCATTGATTGAAATAAAAGCAATAAGGTGTTAATATCATTTTAATATGTTTTCTGAATTATTATATTCGCAATATAAAATTGATTTTTTTGCAAATAAAAAACCCAGCCGAAGCTGGGTAAAAACTAATAACCATGAAAACTCAAATTAAACATGAGAATCGTAATAGAATTAACAATTACTGTGCCAAAACTTTTTCTCTATTTCTTAATAAAAGTTATTTTTATGTTAAAAAAAAATTAAAATAAAAATCAAAGATATTTTTTGTAATTTTGCGGCATTAAAAAAATATACATTTATGTCTAACATTACATTCACTATGATTAAGCCTGATGCAGTAGCAGACGGACATATCGGTGCTATATTAGGTAAGATCGCTGAAGGAGGTTTTAAGATCAAAGCATTAAAGTTAACTCAACTTACGGTTGCAGATGCTAAAAAGTTCTATGAAGTACATGCTGAAAGACCATTTTATGGTGAGTTGGTAGAATTCATGAGTTCAGGTCCTATCGTAGCTGCTGTTTTAGAAAAAGACAATGCAGTAGAAGACTTCAGAACATTGATCGGTTCTACAAATCCTGCTGATGCAGCAGAAGGAACAATCAGAAAAATGTTTGCAAGAAGCATCGGTGAAAATGCAGTTCACGGTTCAGATTCTGACGAGAACGCTCTTATCGAGGCTCAGTTCCATTTTTCAGGAAGAGAGATTTTCTAAGAAACTACCTCAAAAAAAATATAAACCAGAGAGTTTTCTCTGGTTTTTTTTGTGCCAAAATGTCCTGAAACAGTCGGGGTAAATTATTTCAAAGACCTTTTGAAATGTCCATAAATAAAGAAGATTTAATTTTTCAGATAATATCATTACATTAGAATTATTAAATAAATAGGAAATTTGAACATAAATCCGGAAAGGTTCTTTAATAAATTGTTGTATTTTTAACATTATCATAAATGGAATACTTATTGTAAACTCCATGAAAAGAAATGTTATGAAAATTCCAGCATTAGTAATGGCCAGCTTGTTGGCCGTAAGTGTATCAGGACAGACTACAAAGCCTGTTAAGAAAGTAAAGAAACCGGTAAGTAAAATTAAAAAGTCAGAAACTCCAAAGCCGATAAAGACTGCCGAAACAAGGCTTGTTCCGAAGAAAGATACTATTTTTAGAGGCAGTGGCTACTGTCCGGCCTGTGGGTTGGGATAAGATATGAAAAAACCACTCTTAGGATTATCTATGATGCCGGAAGCAGATTTTGTTTCCGCCATACTTCCTGTTCTGCAAAATAATTCTGTAGATGTATTGGAATGGTCTTTTGATACATTCTATGATGCACAGGAGCCGGAATGGCTTTCCGGACTTCTGGATTTTTATTCGGAAAATAACAGGCTTCTTGGCCACGGTGTTTACTATTCTCTTTTTGATGCCAGATGGACCGAGAGGCAGGAAGACTGGATTGAGAAATTAAAGCAGGAATGCAGGCACAGAAACTACAATCATATGACCGAACATTTCGGATTTATGAATACCGAAAATTTTCATCAGGGTGTTCCTTTGCCCGTTCCGCTTCATCCTAAAACACTTCAGATAGGAAAAGACAGGCTCAAAAGACTTCAGGATGCTGTAGAAATTCCTGTTGGACTAGAAAATTTGGCCTTTTCGTTTTCTGTAAATGATGTGAAAGAGCAGGGAGAATTTCTGGATAAGCTCATAGAAGATATCGATGGTTTCCTTATCCTTGATCTTCACAACATCTATTGCCAGTCATGTAATTTTGAGATCAGTATGCGGGAAATCATAAGTCTGTATCCGTTGGAAAAGGTGAAAGAAATTCATCTTTCAGGCGGAAGCTGGCAGGAGAGCGCTTACGGGAAAAAACCGGTAAGAAGAGATACGCATGATGACGGCATTCCTGAAGAAATATTAAATATACTTCCTGAAGTTTTATCGCAATGCTGTCATCTTGAATATACCATTATTGAAAGACTCGGGCATACTTTGAATACAGATTCAAAAAAAGAAGTTTTTTTTAATGATTTTATCCGGGTAAAAGAAATTATTCAGGCTTCATATCCTCACACAGGAAATCCAAGCGTTTGGCGTAAAAAGAACAGAGAATGTACAGAACCTGTTGAAGATCTGCTGCTGTATGAGGAACAGACAAAGCTGACCAAAATGCTGTTTGATGAAACTCATGTTCAATCTGTTAAAAATCACGATTTTTATTATTTCAAACCAGAAAGCTGGAACGAAGAAATGATCACAACTGCACAGCAGATTATCAGAAAGTGGAATCCTTATTAGGTTTTTACGATGCATCACAAATTAAAATATATGAAAATGACAACGGTATTTTTACTAATTACGGCCGTGCTTACTGCTCTGGTCGCCGGGCTTTTCTACGCCTATTCATGCTCTGTAGTTCTGGGATTGGGAAAACTTTCCGATACGGAATATTTAAAGTCTATGCAGAGTATCAACCGCGAAATTCTTAATCCTGTATTTTTTATGAGTTTTATGGGAGCTGCTGTACTGCTTCCGGTAACTACTTTTCTGTTCAGGGGAGAGCAGCCGGGGTTTCTTTTTCTATTGCTGGCATCGGCCGCTTATCTCATAGGTGTTTTTGGAGTGACGGTTGCCGGAAATGTTCCTTTGAATGATATGCTTGATAAGTTTGATATCAGTAATTCAACAGCAGAAGCAGTTAAACAGATGCGGGAAAGTTTTGAAAACAGATGGAACCTGTTAAATAACGTCAGAACTGTATTTTCAGTCATAAGTATTGTTCTGGTTATTTGCGCATGTATTTGGAACAGGCCGTTAAACGGATAATTTGCCTGAGTACGTAGAAATACTTAATGATGAAATTCAGTATTTATACGGATGTTCCATATATGATTTTATTTGCAAATTTACATCAGCAATAGCACAGGAATCTTAAGCATTTAAAGTCTTACGACAAAAAACTAATAACCACATAAGTTCAAATTCCGTAAGAAGAAAGGCAGTCTCCCAAGGGCTGTCTTTTTTAGTTGGTTACAAAAAAGTATGTACTGATATTTTAGTAAAGAAAAAAGGCAGCCTAAAAAGCTGCCTTTGTATAAGATAATCTGAAGAGGATTAGATCTTCAGCAATTCGATCGTTCTTTCCGGGCTTTCTGCAGAGAAAACTGCATTTCCTGCCACAAGGACGTCTGCCCCAGCTTCGAAAAGCTTTGAAGCATTGTCAAGATTAACTCCGCCGTCAATTTCGATAAGTGCAGTGGAATTGTTGCTTAGGATAAGGTCTTTAGTTTCTGCAATCTTTTTGTATGTATTCTCAATAAATTTCTGACCTCCAAATCCTGGGTTTACACTCATTAAAAGAACAAGATCTACATCGGTAATGATATCTTCAAGCATCAGTACCGGAGTGGAAGGATTAAGAACAACACCTGCCTTTGCTCCTTTGCTCTGAATGTAGTGAATAGTTCTGTGAAGGTGTGTACATGCTTCATAATGTACAGAAATAAGATCTGCGCCATGATTGATGAATTCATCCACATATTTTTCAGGCTCTAAGATCATCAAATGGACATCCACAAATTTTTTGGCATGTTGCTGTACGGTTTTCATTACAGGAAAGCCAAATGAAATGTTGGGAACAAATCTTCCGTCCATCACATCGATGTGGAACCAGTCTGCCTGGGAATTGTTCAGCATTTCAATGTCTCTTTGCAGATTCCCGAAGTCTGCGGATAAAAGGGAAGGAGCAATAAGCTTCGTTTTCATTTTTACTTT
Organism: Chryseobacterium sp. NFX27; assembly: GCF_049887855.1. Taxonomy (NCBI): domain Bacteria; kingdom Pseudomonadati; phylum Bacteroidota; class Flavobacteriia; order Flavobacteriales; family Weeksellaceae; genus Chryseobacterium; species Chryseobacterium sp. NFX27. The sequence goes on from NZ_JAGEKK010000026.1 coordinate 15,140, forward strand.
ATATTAGATATTTAGAGTCAAGAACCATGAGCCAAGATAGGATCTGCCGGATATTATCTTTTATCACCTATTTTTGAGCGTCTTGAATCTTGTGTCTTGCATCTTGATTCTCTTAATGATACTTCAGTTTCATCTCCGGTTTGATCTTCAGAAGTGTTTCGTAGATCAGTTGAATTACGTTACCTACATCTTCTTTAGAAACCATTTCTACCGTTGTATGCATATAGCGCAAAGGTAAGGAAATTAATGCACTTGGTACTCCGCCGTTAGAATGTGCAAAAGCATCGGTATCTGTTCCTGTTGCCCTGCTTGAAGCGGCTCTCTGGAAAGGGATTTTTTTAGCTTTTGCTGTATCAATAATGAGTTCTCTTATGGTATGATGAATGCTTGGGGCAAAAAAAACGACAGGTCCGTCACCACATTTTTGGTCACCCTCTTTTTTCTTTTCGATCATGGGAGTAGTGGTGTCATGGGTAACGTCTGTTACAATGGCGATATTGGGCTTAATGGTATCAGCGATCATATCTGCCCCATAAAGTCCTACTTCTTCCTGTACAGAATTCGTAATATACAGCCCGAATGGAATCGTTTTTTTGTTTTCTTTTAAAAGTCTTGCTACTTCCGCGATCATGAAACCTCCGATTCTGTTGTCTAATGCTCTGCAGACAAAATATCTGTCGTTCATTTCAAAGAATTCATCCGGGTAAGTGATCATGCATCCCACGTAAATTCCCATTTCCTCAACTTCTTTTTTAGAAATGGCTCCACAGTCGATGAAGATATTCTCAATTTTTGGTGTCGGTTCGTTCTGGTTGGATCTTGTATGGATTGCAGGCCATCCGAAAACGCCTTTTACAATTCCCTTTTCACCGTGAATATGGACAACTTTTGATGGGGCGATCGTCTGATCTGAGCCTCCGTTTCTGATCACGTAGATCAATCCGTCATCCGTAATATAATTAACATACCATGAGATTTCATCAGCATGGGCTTCAATCACTACTTTAAATTCAGCATCGGGATTGATTATCCCATAGCATGTTCCGTAATGATCCACTTCTATTTTGTTTACATATGGTCTGATGTAGTCCATCCAGATTTCCTGGCCTCTGTGTTCGTAACCTGTTGGGGAAGAAGTGTTTAAGTATTTTTCTAAAAATTTCAAAGATTTCTTTTCAAACTTCATAAAAGGGAATGATTTTTGCGGGTAATTTTTGTTATTATAAGTGTAAAAATAATGAATTTTAGTAAGATTGTCTGTCTTTTTATCTTCTTTTTTGGAGTCAGTGTTTTTGGTCAGAAGGATTCTATTGTTGCAAAACCCCTCAACCAATATCCTGCTGAATCATTAAAAACTGATGAGTTCGGTAATAAGTACTATTATGACGAACGTCAAAAGGTAAAGATTTATGAAATTAACGGTGAACCTGTGGTAGTGCTGGATGAGCTGGTTTTGGTTAACAAACCGAGGTTTAATAATCAGCTGGATAAAAATTATTACTATTTCCTTAACAAAAAACTGAACAGGGTATATCCGTTATTTGTCACTGCACTTGAGCAGTACAGAGGAATTCAGGCGGATATGACCGATATGGACAGCAAAGCCAAAAGGAAATTTATAAAAGAAAGACAGAATATGCTTGCAGATCAATATGAAAAGCAGCTTAGAGATCTTACCACAACGGAAGGGCAGGTTTTTGCCAAGCTGATGAACAGAGCAACCGGAAAAAACGTTTATGAAATCATTAAAGAGATGAGAGGCGGATGGAGTGCTTTCTGGTGGAATGTGAAAGGAAAGATGGCAGACATAGATCTTAAAGACCAATACAATCCGCACAAGAACAGAACGGATGAGTTTATAGAATCCCTGCTTCAGTCCAACTGGAATTCCGGTTATTTACAGCCTTATCCCGGGGCTTCCGATTTTAAGGTTAGAAAATAAGACCGGTTTAAACTACTAAGATATCATCTGAACAGACTCTGAATATAAAAAATTCCTGTAAATAATTTTACAGGAATTTTTCTTTTAATTTATCAAATACAATTCGATCGACCGGAAGCGGAAAAGGATTGTCCGGCCTGTCGATATCGATCCATTCTGTTTTTTCAATGCATGGATCAAGGATCAGGAAATCTTCTTCTGTTGTAATGTTTACTATATAATATATGGTAAGAAGCTGTTCGTTTTCTCTGAACCTTGAAACCAGGAAATCTTCCTGGGTATAAAAGTGTTCCACAACTTCAATTTTTACATTCAGTTCTTCATCAAATTCACGGTGAAGACATTCTATAAGCCCTTCGCCAAATTCCAGGCCCCCTCCCGGAAATTTCATTAACTGTTCACCGGCATATTCTTCAAACAGGGTCAGTACTTTTTTATCTTTTACTGCACACGCATACACCCTAATGTTGATCTTATCAATCATATATAATATTTTGTATAGCTAAAATAAGGAAATAAGTGGAAAGAGACAATAAACCTGTTGACAAATCAGCCTTGTATTGCTCTGCTTTATTTCTCTTATTTAATCTTCCTGATCTTCCTTATTTTGCATCTTTACTGCATTAATCATCTCTCTTTTCCCGGGAGGCCCCTGTTTTTTCTCTACCTTAAAATTCAGCTCCTGAAGAATCCGTCTTACGCTTCCTTTAGAAGAATAGGTTGTTAATAATCCGTTAACGGACATTTTGTCGGAAACCATTTCAAACAGTGGTTTTTCCCACAGATCAGGCTGTACTCTTGCACCAAAGCAGTCGTAATAAACCAGGTTGATTTTAGGTAAGTCTATGTCTTTCAGGTCAAAAAAGTCACATTTGATCTTTTTTAGATGAAATCCTATAATGATTTCAGATGGTTTTTCCCATTCTGCCTGATGAATTTTTTGATAAATATTTTTGAATTCCGGGTTATCAAAATGCTCAAAATAGGCAAGGTCATTCATTTCGGATTCATTTATCGGGTATTTTTCAAGGGAAAAATAATTGATGACATGATTTTTGTCAGTTTTTAAATATTCATTAATTGTCACCAAAACATTCAAACCTGTTCCAAAACCGAGTTCTAAAATATTAATTTCGTAATCATTTAGCTGATTTAGTCCGTTTTTAATAAACACATGTTCTGCTTCCTGAAGCGCTCCGTGATGGGAATGGTAGTTTTCATTTAGTTCATTGATAAACAATGTTTTACTACCATCGTTTGTGGTCTTAATTTCTCTTTTCAAGCTATTTTTTTGTCAAATTTACTCTAAAATTTTTATATTTAGAAAATTATGTTAAATTTGTAGAACATCGTAAAAATTTTAAAAAATGATAATTCAAAAAACTGAAAACTCCAGACTTTCGGACTTTGATCCGAATAATTTTTCATTTGGAAATACTTTTATCGACCATATGGTTATATGTGAGTATGAAAATGGAAAATGGGGTGATGTGAAATTGGTTCCTTATGGTCCAATACCCTTTACGCCAGCCATGATGGGTGTAAACTACGGACAAGCTTGTTTTGAAGGTATGAAAGCTTATAAAGACAAAGACGGGCAGGTTTTCCTTTTCAGGCCGGAAAAGAATTTTGAACGTATCAATAAATCAGCAAAACGTCTGGCAATGCCTGAAGTGACTGAAGAAATGTTTTTAGACGGATTGAAGGCATTAGTAGATATCGACAGAAACTGGATCCCGCAGGGAGAAGGAATGTCATTATATATCAGACCATTGATTTTTGCTACAGAGGAAGCTCTTAAAGCAAGGGTTTCAGATAAATATATGTTCGCCATCGTTGCGACACCAGCGAAAAGCTATTATTCAGAACCGGTTTCTGTAAAGATTTCAGATCATTATTCAAGAGCAGCAAACGGAGGAGTAGGTTCTGCTAAAGCAGCAGGAAATTATGCCGCTTCTTTCTATCCTACACAGCTTGCCATCGAAGAAGGCTATGAGCAAATCATCTGGACTGATGATTCCACTCACGAATATTTTGAAGAAAGTGGAACAATGAACGTTTTCGTAAGAATTAACGATACAATCTATACACCGCCTACTTCTGAAAAAATCCTTGACGGGGTGACAAGAGACAGCTTCATTCAGCTTGCCAAGAAAAGAGGAATTGAAGTGAAAATAGAGCCTGTTGCTGTGAAAACAGTTGTAGAAGCTCAAAAGAACGGAACTCTGAAAGAAGTTTGGGGAGTGGGAACAGCTGTTGTGACGACCATATTCCAGGCTTTAGGATATGAAGGTGTGAAGCTTGAACTTCCTAAATTGTCAGATGAGGAAAGCTTTGCAGCTCTTCTTAAAAAGGATCTTACAGACCTTCAGAACAACCTTAGCGAAGATCCTTTCGGATGGAGAGTGATGGTTGAAAAAAACGTTCTGGAAACTGTTTAATTTTAATATTATTTAATTCATAATACGACCGGCAGAATAAATTTCTACCGGTTTTTTTATTTTCTCGCCAATTATTGGTAATTTTTCACAAAATTTAGAATACTATGCAATTCGTAAAGTTCAAATTACCTCTGGGTATGCTTTCTATAATCAGTGTTTTAGCTGTTTCCTCATGCGGCAAAGATGATGACGGAGAAATGTTAGTAAACGATACCGCCACAATAACGGTAGAAAATATAATTGAAAGTAAAGCATTGACACAGTTCGGAACATTCCAGAATGCGGGATCATCACCTGTCATTGATCCCGGGGAATCGGCTTCTTTTACATTCTATGCAGGAAAAGGACAGGCTGTAAGTTTCGCAGCCATGTACGGAAATAGTAATGACCTGTTTTTCGCTCCCTCCAATCCGGGAATCAAACTTTACCAGAATAATGGTGATCCGGTAACGGGAGATGTTTCTTCACAGATCCGGCTTTGGGATAACGGGACCCGTAAAAATGAAGCTACAGGTCCTGGTGTTACTCATCCAGGCTCAGCAGAATCCCCTCAACAGAATGTTGCTGAGATTGCATTGGCAACACCTGCTTCACAATTGCTGAAAGCGGAACTTACCCATGAGGAAGGAACCAAGTTTACGCTGAAATTAACCAATACTTCAGGCGGCACAGCCAATGAAACACCTGTAAGTGCCGGAGTCTGGGCTGTTTCCCATATTTCTGGAACAGCACTTTTAAAAGAAGATCCTATTTTTTCACCGGGAAAATTATCAGCCAACGGATTGACAGACCTTGCTGAATTGGGAAAAACAACTCCTCTTGAACAATATCTTACGGGTATCACAGGGCCTAATTCTGCATTTTCACCGGTATTGGTCGTAGTATACAGTGGTAATGACAATCCTATCTTTAAGACGGGAGAGAATGACCGTGGAGAAGGCTTGAAGGAGCTATCTCAGCAAGGCAACGCTGATGTTCTGGCTGCTTTCCTTAAAACCAAGCCAGGGATAAAAGAAGTATTCATCCTTAAAGATCCGGCTACAGGTATTTTACAGCCCAGAATAAATGGGAATAACGGAGGTAAAGCTTCACAGGTAATATCTGCCCGTAAAGGAGACCGTATTGCACTGGCAACGATGTACGGACAGTCCAACGACTGGTTTATTGCTGCTACGAATAATGGGGTAGACGGCTCAACAAGAGGTGATATCTCTTCGATCATAGGGCTTTTTGACAGTGGAACCTTACAAAGCTCTTTTCCCGGGGCCCATATAGGATCGGAGCCGGCTGAGGCTGAAAGCCAGCCGGTGCAGCAACTGGCCAACCCGAATCAGTTCAATACACTTCCTTCACTTCCACAAATGATTAAAGTGACTATTCAATAATATTTGATTGTCAGCATAATAACAGTCACCTCTTTTTACGGGGTGATTTTTTGTTTTTTAAATAACCCATTTATTTAACGATAAAAGGCACATGAGTTTTTAATGTAAAACACTTTAGTTTTAAAAGTTATATCAGCCTGAAAAAAAAGATCACATAAGCAGAAAATCAAAGGTTTTCATAATGACTTCAGTGTACTTTTACAGCTGAATTCTAAACTTTAAATGAAATTAAATGTTTCAATACTTTTGTGGTTGAAATTTTTAAATATTTGAATTTTTAAATCTTTAAATATCCTATCACCCCATTTACAAGAAATACTTCATGATGATCTGCTAAATTTTTTAAAACCTATTGAACAATATTTCCCCGAAATGCGTATTTTCGCAAAAGTTTATGAAAAAATTAGTCTTCATATCAGCAGTAAGCCTGTTAAGCTGTAACCGGAATGCACCCACGGCGCATCCTCCTGTAGGTGGAGTGTTGAGCCAGAAAGACCTGGATGTTTCAAAGGAAAGGATGAGGAATCTCAATACTATAGAGCGGGGACAGATCCAGGATTGGATCAGCGGTCAGCCCGTGAAGTATTATCCTACACAGCTTAATTACTGGGTGTCTGTTGAAGGTTTTGATCAGAGAGAAAGAAGAGCGGACAATACATCCATCTCTTATTCTTATGATCTGTATGATTTTGATGAAACCAAGATCTATGACAAACCTTTCGAAAGAAGAGATGCCAGATTCGGACATTTTGATGAACTGAAAGCGGTAGAGAATGCTTTGCGTTTTATGCATGATGGAGAGGAAGTGACGCTTTTGGTACCTTCTTCACTGGCCTACGGAACCTTTGGAGATGAAAAGAACATAGATAACGATATACCATTAATCATAAAATTAAAAGCTCTATAAATAATGAAATTGTTTAACAAGAATATAATTCTGGCAGCGGCAAGTATTTCGCTGATGAGTTGTACCCCAATCTATAAAAAAATGAACGTAGACAAAGAAACTTACGAAGGTCTTCATGACGGACTTTATGCAAATCTTCAGACTTCTAAAGGAAACCTGATCGTGCAGTTCGAAGACAAAAAAGCACCGGTAACTGTAGCCAATTTTATTGGTCTTGCAGAAGGGAAAATAGATAACAAAGCTAAGGCGAAAGGAGTTCCTTATTATGACGGAACTATTTTCCACAGAGTGATTAAAGATTTCATGATCCAGGGAGGTGATCCTCAGGGAACGGGAATGGGAGATCCTGGATATAAATTCGAGGACGAGAAAAACGACCTTAAGCATACTGGAAAAGGAATCCTTTCTATGGCGAATTCCGGACCTAATACCAACGGTTCTCAGTTCTTCATCACTGAAGTGGCCACGCCTTGGTTGGATGGAAGACACACCATCTTCGGAAAAGTAGTTAAAGGTAACGATGTGATCGATGCCATTGCTAATGTAGAAAAAGGAGCTCAGGATAAGCCTAAAACAGATATCGTTTTAGAAAAAGTTTCTGTTTTCAGCAAGGGCGACGAATATAAAAACTACGATGCAGCAAAAACTTTCACAGAAGGTAAGGCTAAGATTGCAGAAAACAACAAAGCTTACATCGCTAAGGAAGAAGCTGACAGAAAGAAAAAAGAAGAGGAATTCAAAGCTAACCAGGAAAAAATGGTTGAAGACCTTAAAGCCGGAATGCAGAAAACTGAATCCGGATTATATTACAAGATCACTAAAACTGCAGCAGCTGGAAAAGCTCCTAAAGCTGGTGATAATGTATCTGTACACTATGCAGGTAAATTAATCGACGGTACAGAATTCGATTCTTCATTCAAAAGAAATGAGCCTATCGAAATTCCAATCGGAATGGGAAGAGTGATCAAAGGATGGGATGAAGGTATCCTGCTGCTTAAAGAAGGTGAAGCTGCTACCTTACTGATCCCGCCGGCAATGGCTTACGGAGAAAGAGGAGCAGGAGGTGTTATCCCGCCAAATGCCTGGTTGATCTTCGATGTTGAGCTTGTGAAAGTACAGTAATTGAAAATTCAATATATTTGAAAGTCGTCCGTGAGGATGGCTTTTTTGTTGCTGAGAATTTTAATTATACAGAGTAAGGATAAAAAAAGGGCGTATTTTAGTTAGTGTAATTTCCCTATTTTCGTATAAAGTTTTTTTTATGAAAAAAATCCTCTACACCCTTCTCATTTTCTCCACAACTACCATTTCCGCACAGGGAAAGAAATTCTTCAAAAGTGGGGAAGTACAGCTGCAGAATCCCGTAGAAAAGATTAACCTGAGATATGCCAATGATCTGCCTTTTGTACAGGTAAGCATCAATGGAAAACCCTATAATTTTTTATTTGATACCGGTGCGCCAACGGTGATCTCTACAGCAGTGTACACAGAGTTGAAACTGGAGAAAAAACATAAAAGTGACGTAAAGGATTCACAGAAAAACAAGCAGGAACAGATCTTTACGATTTTGCCGGAAATGACTGTTGATAAAGCCGTTTTCAAAGATGTAGGAGCTGTCGTGATGGATTTGAGCGTCTCTGAGCTGAGTTGCTTTAAAATCGATGGTATTCTTGGAGCCAATCAGATGGCAAAGCTTTTCTGGAAAATTAATTATTCGGAAAACTCACTCGAAGCTTCAAAAGATCTTGCACAGTTTAATCCCGCGGATTATGATATTGTCATTCCTTTCACTCCCAGAACGCAGAAAACACCCGTTGTGGAAGCCGATCTTCAGGGTAAGAAAATAGATCTTACCTTCGATACCGGATTTTCAGGAAGGCTGAAGATCGCAGACAATGCATATGAGCCTCAAAAAGCCTCAAAGAGTATAGAAGTCTATGGGACGAGCTCTGTCGGAGCTTATGGGGCCGGAAAGCCTGCACCGGGATATATTTTCCGGACTGCATCGCTGTCATTAGGCAACAAAAGCTTTTTTAATGAACTGATTGCCACGGGAGGTGCTAACCTGATCGGAAATGATTTCTTTAAAAATTTTGTATTTATCCTCGACTGGTCAGGAAACAAGATCTACATGAAACAGATCAGAAATGAGTCTGCCAGATTGGAGTCCTTTGGCTTTGGATACCGTTTTATAGAAGCAAAACCAACAGTTGCTTTCGTATTCCGGGAAGAAGATTTTCCATTGAAAGTGGGAGATGCCATTATCAGCATCAACAATATTAATCTGGATAATCTTAACAAAGAAAGTGCCTGTCATTATTTTCTTAATAGAGTAGAGAACGGGCAGAATTCGATTGATCTTAAAATCAGGAGAGAAGGAAAGGAACTGCAGGTGAAGCTGGAGAAAAAGGAATTTTTGGGAGTTGGTATTTAAGAGTTTTAGAGTTTGAGTGTGGGAGAGTTTTAGAGTTTTTTAGTGTTAAGAATACGAATGTATAATGCTGGTTCAGTGTAAAAACTTTAATTTTTTTAACCTTAAGGGAACTTCATATTCTCAAAGTATTAGCTTTTAATAACTAAAGCAGTTCATATTTTTTTTGCTTTTAATAACCTTATACTATTGATTTAAAGCTAATTTTAGATTGTTACTTAAAGGAATTTTAATATAAATAAAAAAGCCGTTCAATAGATTGAACGGCTTTCTAGTAAAGTAGAAATTAAAGTTATGCGTGTCTTGATTTCTTCCTTGTGTCGGAAGAATTCATTTTTCCGGCAAGGGAGCTGATAAATACAATTCCAAAGCCGAGATAAGCCGCAAATGCGGTAAGGTATACGATTAAGCTGTTAAAATCAGGTTTTGAGGTATATATAAAATACACCAGCACAGAAAAAACAGCAAAACTTAACAGAAGCATCACGCTCCAGATATTCATTTTTGCGGCATCTTCATTTCTCTTAAAAATCATTTCAAAAAAGTCTCTCATCATTAATCACTTTTTAAGGTTATACAATTGTTTTCCGTTCTTCAATAGAACGGTCCGGAATCATTTTCCGATATAATTAAATAGCACACGGATCATAGTTGAACTTGGCTAAGGTTATGATCTTATGGCCGTTTGATTGTTTTACATCAGGGTATACTTTAATCTACCCAGAAAGTTTTAATTAAAAAACAGTATTGAATCCCGGAAGGAATTCACGAGCTTTATGACACCGTACACAATCATCATCGTAAATGGAATTGATATGGGATTATCCTTTCCGATGCATACGGTATCTAAAGAAAAAGGGCCATATTAAAATATGAAACGCCTTTATCTGGCTCAGTGGAAACTGAAGCTTCCACGGAAACCTTTTCTCATCGTCTGTGTTTTAAATAATTTTTTTTCAATGATTTAGCTTGCGAATTTCATGCCAAAGTGAATTTTCCTGTTTGTTTTTAGCGCTAAGTAGTTTTAAGTTTGTAGATTAAACAGGAATGAAAAATTTGAAAAATGATGAGAGTGAGATTCAAGAATTTTTTAGCACAAAACAAAAGTTCTGGAATACTTTAATTTTTAACTCAAAAGTTAGCGGAGAATAAATTCATTTAAGTTTAAGAAAATCAAATACTTATATGTGGGAATCCTGTAATTGCGGAAAAAGTTGTTTCCTATGTACAAAAAGTCAACAAGCCAATTTCAAGGAAAATAAAAATTTATCATTTACCCTGGAACCAACTTGTTGACGAAATTTGTGGTAAACAATTTTACCAGTTCTTATCAATCATATAAATGATCTGTGTCATAGCTGTAGCACCCAATAGAAGCTCTCTTCTGTTCACTTTATCAAATGTATCCTCTTCCGTGTGATGGATGTCAAAATACCTTTGAGAATCCGGTGCAAGCTCTGCTGTAGGGATTCCCATATCATGAAGTGGCGAGATGTCCGCTCCCGAATATTTTCCTTCAAAATTATACACTCCGTAGGGAATGAATAAACCAGTCCAGCTTTTGATCTGGTTTCTCTTTTCATCATCCATTTCCAGAGCGATTCCTCTTGGTGCAAAACCGCCTGCATCGGATTCTATGGCAAAAAGATGTTTTTCGTTCTTTTCTTTGACCGTTTTTCCATATTGGATGCCACCTTTTAGTCCGTTTTCTTCATTAGCGAAACAAATCACCCTGATGGTATGGTTATTTTTAATGCCTAATTTCTTAAATGTTCTGAGTACTTCGATACTCTGCACAATTCCGGCGCCATCGTCGTGGGCTCCTTCCCCTACATCCCAGGAATCAAGATGACCTCCGACTACGATTACGCTCTGGTCTTTTTTACCGGTAATTTCACCAATAACAGAGTGAGAGAGCTTTTCGCCTTTCATGCCACAGTTGGAATTCAGTTTTGCGGTAATTTTCTGCGTTTTTAAAAGAGCTTCAAGTTCGTCTGCTGTTGTTGTTCCTATAGCAATGGCTGGAATTTTTGAAACTTTATCCTCATAACGCATTCCCCCTGTGTGTGGAATATCATCAAAAGCTGAAGACAGAGATCTGATGATCGCAAATTTTCCACCTTTTTTAGCCGTCAATGATGCTGCAGTTACCCTGTATTTTGCGGCGTCACCATAGCCTTTAAATGTTTCTACAAAAGACTGACTGAAAGGGTAGTTAAAGAATACGATCTTATCCTTTACTTGATCTGGAGAAAGCTTGTTATATTCCTCCATAGATTTTACGATGATGATCTCACCGGTTACATCTTTTCCGCCTGTTCCTTCAGAATTTCCAAGAGAAAGCATTTTCAGGTTTTTCCATTTTCCGTCTGCTGTTTTGATCTGCAGGGATTCCTTCCCTCTGGTCCAGACCGGAATCATGACTTCCTGAAGCCATACTTTATCTGCTCCTGCCTCACGAAGTTTCTGTTCCGCCCATTTTACAGATTTTTCATAGGCTTCTGAACCGCTGAGACGATGACCTATATTTTGGGTTAAATCCCTTAGTTCCGTATAGCTTTTGCCGTTGTTCAGTATTTCATTGGAAATTTTACTGAACTGTATAGAATCTTCCTTAGACTGGCCAAAAGCAGCCATTCCTAAAAACAATAATGAAGTTCCGATTATTTTTTTCATAGTTTACCAGTTTTTATCAATCATAAAAATAAGTTGTGTCATTGCTGTAGCACCCAACAGCAGTTCTCTTTTGTTAACTTTATCGAAAGTATCCTGTTCAGAGTGATGGTAATCGAAGTATCTCTGTGTATCTACAACCAGTTCGGCTAAAGGAATATCTAACTTTTTCAGTGGAGAAATATCCTGAATAGCTTCAGTTTGGTCAAAATCATAAATACCGTATGGAAGGAAATAATTTTTCCATTCGAAGATCTGTCTTCGCCTTTGTGGCGGCATATCTAAAGAAAATCCTCTTGGTGAATATCCTCCAGCATCTGTTCCTAAAGCGAAAACATGTTTTTCCTGTTTCTTTTTCACATAGGCTGCATACATTTCACGGCCCTGGCCTCCGTTTTCGCTGTTCGCATAAAAAACAACCCTTATCGTATGATTATTTTCAATACCAAGCGCTTTGAATGTTCTTAAAACTTCAATGCACTGCGCAACACCGGTTCCGTCATCAATGGCACCTTCACCGAAATCCCAAGAATCTAACTGAGCTCCTAAAACAATCACTTTAGAATCCTTTTTACCCTGAATTTCAGCAATAATATTCGGATTGGTTGTGTCGCCCTTTGATTGTGCAGTCATATTTAGTTTGGCGGTAACTTTTTGATTTTTCAGTAATTTTTCCAATTCATCAGCGGATCTTACTCCAATGGACAGGGCGGGAATTCTTACTTTGTCATCAGGTTCGTAATACACCATTTTTGCGTGTGGTGTATCGTCCATAGCTGTTGTTAAAGATCTTATAATTAAAGCTTTTGCTCCTGTTTTAGCAATTACGGAAGCGGAAATTAATTTAGATTTTGCGGTTATCAAATAAGAATCATTTGTATTAATGATCTTTGGATCCATCGGAAGATTTACGAAAACGATTTTATCTTTTAATTGTCCGATTGACATGGCATTAAGCTCAGAAGTTGAATTGATTAAAACAATTTCGCCTGTAAGATCTTTCCCGCCTGTTCCTTCAGAATTTCCGAAAGACAGCATTCTGATATTTTTCCAATCCCCATTTGCCGTTTTTATTTGCAGAGATTCCCTTCCTCTTATCCAGACCGGAGCTTTAGCTTCCATTCTCCAGATCATTTCAATCCCAATAGATTTGAGTTTTTTTTCTGCCCATTCCACTGCTTTTATATAGCCGGGAGTTGCACTGAAACGCGGACCGATGCCTTTGGTAAGCTCACCCAGATTGTCATAGGCCGTACCGTTGGCCATCACTTCGTCGGAGATTTTCCTAAACTCATCATGGTAGTTGAACTTGGCCACGGTTGTCTTTTTTACCGGTTTTTTCTGTGATTTTTTTTGAGAAAATAAAAATCCACTCAAAAAGAGTGGAAGTATAATGAAGATTTTTTTCATTTCTTATTTACCTTTCTTTTTCCGATGATAAAAGTAGGGAAAAATTAGGAATTTATTAAGGTTTCATATCGTACATTAACAGTGCTGTAACCAATTTCGGTTCAATGAATGTACATTTTGGAGGCATGCTGAGTTTAAGGTCAGAAATTTTAATCATATCGTTGAAACTCACCGGATAGATTCCAAATCCTACTTTTCCTTCGCCATTGTCTATTTTTTCTTTTAAATAGTTTATTCCCTGAATATTGGAGGTTCCTTTTGCGTAGGAAATCTTCTCAGAACTGTCAGAATTTTCTATTTTAAGGATATTCTTGAAAATATATTTATCTAAAAGATGGTGGTCGAGATTGTCAAGGGACATTTCCGTTGAACGGAGATCATGCTTCACGTGAAGTGAGTAGAATTTACCATCCAGATACATCGAGATATGGAATTTCTGAGAAGGGAAATAGGAGGTTTCTCCTTTTTCGTGGATCAGGAAATACTGGTCCAGCTCTTTTAAAAAGTCTTCGCTGGAAAGCCCGTTAAGATCAGAAAGGATTCTGTTGTAATCATGAATTTTAATCGACTGGTTGGAGACGATAAAACTGTACACAAAATTGTAGGCTTCCGTACCGTTGTGTCTTTTATTTTTCTCTTTGTGATGTTTGGCATTCAGAGCGGTAGATCCGATCCTGTGGTGGCCATCTGCAATATAGAACGAGTCGATCTGGTCGATTACTTCCTTGAACTGCTGAAGTTTCAGACGGTTGTCTATCCTCCAGATTTTATGTCTGATCCCGATAGAATCAACATGATTGAAAATAGGAACATTCTTCTCTTCATGATTCATCAGAAGTTCGATCTTGGAATTGGAAGGGTAGGTAAGAAGCACAGGCTCAGCCTGAAGACTTACTTTTTCCAGATAATGAGCCAGCTTTTCCTTTTTCTGCGGGATGGTACTTTCGTGTCTTTTGATCTTTCCGCTCCAGAAATCTTCAATACTCGCTAATCCCAGCAAGCCCCTGAAAATCTGTTTGTTGGGATAAATCTGCTCATAAAGATAATATGATGAACTGTCCTGGATCAGTTTCTTTTCTTCCAGAAGTTCTTCAAATGTTGAACGGATCTTTCTTAAATTCCGGTCAATATCTTTGGATTTACTTACAACATAAGGTTTAATCATGTTGATGTAAGTATTTTCAACTTGAGCTTTCTCTGCAATCTCCTCTTGGGTGAAATTGTCCAGCGGATGGGTAGGGAAAGTGCTCTCAAAGTCTTTATGAGGTCTTATTCCACGGAAAGGTTTAAAAACAGGCATATTTTATCTTATGGTTTCTTTTTGTAGCTTAATAATTTGTTCTGCAAGTTCTGCACCGATTTTCTCCTGTGCATCTATGGTATTTCCACCTATGTGGGGAGAAAGCGATAATGCCGGATTCATCAGTAAAGGGAGTTCCGGAGTGGGTTCGTTTTCGAATACGTCCAGTGCGGCTCCCGCTACTTTTTCAGATTCGATGAAATCTATAAGGGTTACCTCATTGATCACGCCGCCTCTTGCAGTATTTACTATGTAGACTCCGTCTTTCATTTTTTCAAACTGAGGCGTGTCTATGATATATTCATTCGTTTTTGGGGTATTGATGCTGATAAAGTCTGTGTCTTTAAGAAAAGCATCCATATCATTGGTGGAAGTGATCTCAAAGTTCAGGCTCTGTCCGTCGAAAAAGTCCAGGGTAAGAACTCTTGTTTTCGGATTTTTCGTCAGTACCTTAATTTTCATTCCTAATGCTATTCCTATTTTCACGACTTCCTGCCCGATACTTCCAAAGCCGATTACTCCAAGTGTTTTTCCTGAAAGTTCATACGCTTTGCTGAATGACTTTTTCATGGCATCGAAGTGGGTTTCCCCCTCCAATGGCATCAGCCGGTTCGATTCGTGAAGGAATCTTGCCAATGCAAAAAAATGTCCGAAAACAAGCTCCGCTACTGATTTTGAAGATGCTGTAGGGGTGTTGATCACCTTGATCCCTTTGCTTTTAGCATAATCTACATCAATATTATCCATTCCGATACCGCCGCGGCCGATGATTTTCAGGCTTGGGCAGGCATCGATCAGGTCCTGTCTTACTTTCGTCGCGCTTCTTACCAAAAGAATATCCACGTTATTTTCATTAATGAAACTGATCACGTGATTCTGAGCCACTCTGTTGGGCAGGACTTCAAATCCTGCTTCCGTAAGGGCCAGTTCTCCTGTTTTCGAAATTCCGTCGTTTGCTAAAACTTTCATGTATTATTATCTTAATAGATGTTAGATATAAGATGTTAGATACTAGACTTTAAAGTCTGAAATAAAGTATCTGAAATCTTTAAATCTTTTTTATTTTTTTGGCCGTCTAATATAAGTTATTTTATTGACTTCATAACATCCACAAGAACCTGCACACTTTCAATAGGTAAAGCGTTGTATAAACTGGCTCTGTAACCACCAAGACTTCTGTGTCCGTTCAGTCCGCTGATTCCTGCAGCTTTCCATGCAGCGTCGAATGCTTCTTTTTTGCTTTCGTCTGTAATGTTGAAAGAAACATTCATTAAAGAGCGGTCCTCTTCTGCACAGAATGTTTCAAACAGAGGATTGCTGTCGATCTCATCATATAAAAGTTTAGCTTTGGCTTCATTTCTTGCTTCTGCAGCTGCAATTCCGCCGTTCTTCTCAAGATACTGTAAAGTAAGAAGGGAAGCATATACAGGGAAAACCGGAGGGGTATTGTACATGGATTCTTTAGAAATATGCTGAGAATAATCCAGAATAGAAAGCATGTTTTCTCTTCCTGTTTTTCCAAGAATTTCTTTTTTGATCACGACCAGAGTAACTCCTGCAGGTCCCATATTTTTCTGAGCTCCCGCATAGATCAGGTCAAATTTGGAAAAATCCAGCTGTCTTGAGAAAATATCGGAACTCATATCGCAAACCATCAAAGTATCTACCTCAGGGAAAGATTTCATCTGTGTTCCGTAGATTGTATTATTCGATGTGCAGTGGAAATAATCATATTCTGATCCTACTGTATAATTTTTTGGAATGAAAGAATAATTATCTTCCTTGGAAGAACCTACTACATCCACAGTTCCTAGTTTTTTTGCTTCTTTAACAGCTCCTGCCGCCCATGTTCCGGTCTCCAAATAAGCTGCTTTACCGCCTACTTTAAGAAGGTTATAGGGAACCATTGCAAATTGCAGGCTTGCACCACCTCCTAAATAAAGTACTTCATAATCATCACCAAGGTTCATCAGTCTTTTCACAATGGCACGTGCTTCGTCCATTACAGCAACAAAATCCTTGCTTCTGTGAGAAATTTCAAGGAGAGACAGTCCGATTCCGTTAAAATCTAAAATAGCTTCTGCTGATTTTTCAAATACCTCCTGAGGTAAGATGCATGGTCCTGCGCTGAAGTTGTGCTTTTTGCTCATATTTTTACTTTTTGGTTGTGCAAGAATGTATGGACTTGCGGTTTATTATTGATTTTTACTAGATTCTTCAAATTTATAGTTAAAAAAACCGCCTCATTATGCTGAGACGGAGCCTTTATTATTCACCGTGTAAGAATGCTTTTTTATTAAGCAGGGCTTCTTCAGATTCTACGTGGTCCTCGTCAGGAACACAGCAGTCTACCGGGCAGACAGCGGCACATTGAGGTTCCTCATGGAATCCTTTACATTCCGTACATTTATCTGTTACAATGAAATATACATCATCACTTACCGGTTCCTGCGGCGAATCTGCATCTACGGTAAGTCCTGACGGCATGGTCACAGTCCCTGCAAGAGCGGTACCTTCAGAAGCTTTCCAATCCACGGCCCCTTCATATATTGCATTATTCGGGCATTCCGGTTCGCAGGCTCCGCAATTAATGCATTCATCAGTTATTTTAATAGCCATCGCTAATTTTTTTTAAATTTGCACAAAATTACAAAATATTCCCCAATTTAAAAGTAATTATGAATATCGAAAATCAAGTTTTAGGACTTATTAAATTAAGTACATACATAAATGAGTTTTTAGCAAAGAATTCTGCGGATTATAATGATCATGATACAGAGTTTGAGTTATTGCTGAAAAGATCCGAAATAGAGAATCCATGGTTTACCCTTGAGAATCAGAAATTTGCTCTTACGGAGTGGACTCATCTGCTTACTCAGGAAAATATAAACAACTGGCTCAGAAACTATTCCGTATCCAAAGCTTCAAAAAGAGTAGGATTGATCCTGGCCGGAAATATTCCACTGGTTGGTTTTCATGATGTGATAGCGGTAGTTCTAAGTGGACATATTCCCCTGATCAAGCTTTCTTCAAAAGATAAGCAGATGCTTCCGTTCCTGCTGAAAAAATGGAATGAAATGTCAGATGGAGCTGCTCAGTTTGAATTTGTTGAAAGACTGGAAAACTTTGATGCGGTGATTGCAACAGGAAGCAATAACACAGCGAGATATCTTGAATATTATTTCAAAAACCATTTAAGTATCATCAGAAAAAACAGAACTTCTGTAGCTGTTTTGAATGGAAAGGAAACCCCTGAAGAACTTCAGCTTCTGGCGGAAGATATTTTCAGATATTTTGGACTTGGATGCAGAAATGTGACCAGGGTTTTTATTCCGGAGGACTTTATTATCGACAGGTTATTTGAGAGTTTTGTAGGATTCCAGGATATCATTAATCATCATAAATATGCCAACAACTATGATTATAACAGAGCGGTTTATCTCCTAAACCAGGATAAATTCTGGGACAATAATTTTGTAATGATGAAAGAGGATGATAAGCTTTTCAGTCCGCTTTCAGTGATCAATTTCAGCAGATATTCTTCGTTGGAGGAAGTGAGAAGTTTCATCGCTGAAAATGAGCAGGATATTCAGTGTATTGTGGCAAAAGATGAGCTTGGATTAGATTCCATTCCTTTCGGTGAAGCACAGCATCCTGCCCTGGATACTTACGCGGATAATGTAGATACGATGAAGTTTTTGGAAGTGGTCTGATTTTCGTATCTTAACTCACTTATTTTACCAATAACAAAAAAAATTATGAAAAAAATATTTTTAGGACTTACAGTTCTTGCTGCACAGCTGATGTTTGCTCAGAAAGTAACGGATGTAAAGGTTGAAAAAGTTCAGAAAGAGATTCCTGCACAGCTGAGCAAAGAGAAGATCAATCTGTATAATGACAACTTTCTTAAGTTTGTTGAAGCCCTTAAATCTTCAGATCGTCCAGGCATTGATGCACTTCTTTCCGATAAGGTAAAAGAGATCGTTACGGATGATGTTCTGAAAAAAGTAAAAGACGGCTTTGATATCAATAGAAAGCTGGACATTTTAAAAACAGGGTACCACAGATTGATGGATGGTTCCAGTCTGCCAAGCATCAACTACAAATATGCCGGTGATTCTTCTTCAAAAGAGGTTATTATGGCTGTCTTTGAAGAGAATGGAAAAATCATTGGGGTAATGCCGGCTAAAAAAGACAAATAATAAAATTTTAAACAATAAAAATACTAACTATGATGACAGATGTTTTAGTTGCTCATTCCTCTGATGTGGAAAAAGCAGCTTTTTACAGAAAAACTTACCTGCATGTTGCTTTATCAATCCTGGCATTTATCGGCGTTGAAACTATTTTACTGAAAACGGTTCCTGTGGAAATTATTGCTATGATGTTCGGCCAGAAATACACGTGGCTGCTGATTATCGGAGTTTTCTGGCTGGCTTCGATGCTGGCTTCTAAATGGTCGCTTTCGCAGAGCAGAACAACGCAGTATTTCGGATTGGGTTTCTACATTATTTTAGAAGCTGTGATCTTTATGCCTATGATTTATATCGCAGCAAGAATGCAGGGTGGCGGAAATATCATTTTCCAGGCTGCTATGCTTACGATAGCTATGTTTGCCGGACTTTCGGCAGTGGCGTTTACTTCTAAAAAAGATTTCTCATTTCTAAGAAATATCATCGTAATCGGAGGTTTTCTTTCGATAGGACTGATCGTGGCCGGAGCAATTTTCGGATTCAACCTGGGACTTTGGTTCTCAGTAGGAATGGTGCTTCTGGCTTCCGCAAGTATTCTTTATGAAACAAGTAAGCTTAAAGATGTTTATTCTACAGGGCAGTATGTGGGAGCTTCATTGCAGCTTTTTGCATCCATTATGCTTTTGTTCTGGTATATTCTGAGAATCTTAATGAGCAGAAGAAGCTAGTTAAATGAAGAATGAAAGGTGAAGAATTATAAATTCAGATCAATCTTTATAAATAATAATCCTGGTGATATTTCACCGGGATTTTTTTATATTTTAAATCTTTGAATCTTTGAATCTTTGAATGTTTGAGTCTTTAATTTTTAACCACAAATACCACAAATGATTTCACAAATATCACAATTTACAGACTGAAACATTAGTGTCATTAGTGTTTTAAATGATGAATGTCTGATTTGCCCGATTAAATCTTTAAAATACTTCAATCTTTAACCTTCAAAGACAAACCCAAAAAATCCTGATGAAAATATCACCGGGATTTTTAATGGATGTCTCGTCCTGAAAAAGGTTGACTATAAAACCATAAAAACAGTCATCCTTATGAATTTAAAAAAAAGATTCCTCCCTGTACAAGAATACAGTGAGGCGTTCAAAAGACAAGTTGTCTCCGAATATG
>NZ_JAGEKK010000027.1:0-32528 GCF_049887855.1 Chryseobacterium sp. NFX27
TGGCCAGCTCATTTTTTGCGACAAAAACGCAAAGCTGCAGATCTTCCGGAGGCGTTTTTTGTACGCATCAATTCGCTGAGCTCGTGCCATCGCTCCCAGAACTTGGAACAATCATGCGACACGCCATTACCTTTTTTGATTTTTCGGCCATTCAATCCCCCGCTTTTCCCGATGCCTTTTTCATGGCAGCAAAACCAAAATCCACCTACGATGGAATTTCTTTATTTGATGTGTGGAAGTTCCTTAAATTTTGAAATATCCTTTAAACGGATTTTTAATTTTTCAGGAATGTAGAACTTTCCTGCATTCACATTATTCGAATTATCGGGCGTTTTTATCATTGCAAATTTAGGTCTAACAGTCTCGCACAAAAAAACTTTTTTGGGAATCCGATTTCTCCAAAATCAAACCCACCACAAAAAAGTTTCAAGCCGTTCCGGTTTTGTTAATCCTGTTATTCCTTTCGTCAATTAGCAAAGAAAAACGACACCTCAATTATACGAATAATGCAAACCGCAGAAGTTCTTTGACATTCCCGAAAAATTTAAAAAAATCCGAAAGGATTATCATTTCTCAATTTCAGAAACGTCCACTAAAAAAAAACTCGTGTCCTCAATACCAAATAATAAAAACTTAAAAAAATACAATCCTTATAAACCTTATAAATATTAACTTTTAAAATATAAAATTATGAAAACAGCTACTAAAAAACAATCAAGATATTCAAAAAATTCAAATAATTCAGAACCAAAAAAAGATAAATTTATAGATAAGATATTAGAAAATTTAGATAAAGTAAATGCTAATGATTGGGAAGCATACACAAATTTTAAAGGTGTTTTTCCTATTAATTTATTTACTCAAAATAGATACAATGGTTTTAATATAATGGCATTATTTTTAGATACAATGGTTAATAATTGCAAGACTTCAAGATATGCAACTTTCAATAGTATATCTAAAGCAGGTGGCAGATTAAAAAAAGGTTCTAAAGGTTGCGTGATAGAATTTTTTAGTTTCATTTTTAAGCACAAAGAAACTGGTAAAATAATTCCTGAAACGGAAGTTAAAAAAATGACACAAGATGAAATAAATAAATTAAATAAAATTCCTTGCTTAAAAAATTATGTTGTATTTAATTCGGAATTTATTGAAAATTTGGAAGAACTTAATCTATCTATTATTGATGAAGAACCGCAAGAAATAGAGTGTAATGAAATCGAAAATTGTGAACTGTTTATTTCAAAAATTATTGCGAAAGGAAATTTAAAAATAAAATATGCCACAAGTGAAGTTGCATTTTATACACCTACTTTTGATTTTATTGAAATGCCAAAAAGAGAATTTTTCATTTCAACATCGAAATATTATTCTACATTGTTTCATGAAATTATTCACTGGACTGGTCACACTTCGAGATTAGATAGAAATTTATCGGGTCACAACAATAAAGAAAGTTATTCTTTCGAAGAACTTATTGCAGAAATGGGTTCAATGTTAAATTGTTTACAGTATGGTATTATAGAAGAATTTATAAACTCTGTAAGGTATCTTAAAGGTTGGTCTACAAAAAATATAAATGAAAGGGAGAGCAATTTAAGAAATGCATTTTCTGAATCAAAAAAAGCAAAAAAATACTTGGAACAACTATAAAAATTAAACCTCTCAATTTGAGAGGTTTTTTTTATTTTAAATATTTTGCAAGTCTTAAAAGCTCACTATCAAATGACGATTCTTTTAATTGAATATAATTTTTTATATTCTTTGCAGGAACTTCAAATTTCAAAACTTCTTTCAAACTATTTTCTAAATCGGCATAAATATTTTTAAATTCTTTTAGTTGCTTTTTATCTGCAATAGTTGATTCTACTTTGTGATTATAATATGCTAATTCTAAAAAGAATTTTTCTTTCTTTTCATCGTCTGTAAATTGTAAATCGGATAAGATGTTATTTGTTTTTGGGTTTTCTTCGTGGTTTCTATTTTCTTCCATTTTAGTAATATTTTTATTTTAGATATGTAAAGATATAAAATATATTTCAAAGTTATAATAGAGATTTTTTCTTCAATGTTTTTTCCGACTATCAAAAATCCCTATCTTTGAAATATCTTCGCGATTCGGGTAAAGAAAGGAGAGCAAGAGGGAACGTGTCTTAAAAAGACAACGTTCTGAATTATAAGTACTTAAATAATAACAAGTTATTATTTTTAGTAAGAATATTATTAAAAATAATATAAATATTTGAAAATCAAATAATAATGGAATACAATTTTAATAAAAATTTTGAAAAAGATAAAAATATGAAGATTTCAGGTGATCTTCATTCTAAACTAACTAACTTGAAAAAAATGTTTAGATTCTCTACTTTTGATAATTTAATTCTCTATCTATTAAATGAGAAAAAATCAGATATTGAACAGTATTTGGAAATAAAAGCTAAGGAAGAAATATTAAATAAAATTGAAAAAAGTATTGATGATAGAGTGGATTCAATACAAAAAAGATTATCAAAATTTGGCTCTTTATATTTTGATAAAATTATTGATGTTTATAATCTTCAAGAAGCTTCTACAATTGAAATATTAAAACGTATTAATAGTAAAGATGATACGCCAAATGATACTAAAGACTTAAATTTAAAAAACAATGAAGATTTAGAAAAGATTAAAAATGAGAATAAAAAATTACTACAGGATAGCTTAGATAATGACACAATTGTTCAAAATTTAGAAGATAAATTAAGATTAATAAAATCTAAGTTTGAATTAAAAACAGGTGCATTTTCAAAATCTTATGATGCGAAATTGACTATAACAGAATTTGAAGAAATATTTAAATAATGCATATATCTTTTACAAAACATGATCCTAATATTTCTACAAGTAGTAAAGGTGTAATGGAATATTTAGAGAAAGAAAATAATGCAAGAGATAAAGATTTAGAAAACTATTTAGACGAAATTGATTCATTAGAAGAAAATAAATTTGATGAACAAATAGAAAAACAGAATAAATTTTTTTCAAATGCTGAACAAGACGAGCAAGAAAAATATTATTCTCAAATTGAAGCCACAGACGCAATTGATAATAATTCAAGTTCCAGACATAAAGAAACCCAATCTAATTTTTTTATGCTTAATGTTTCTCCAAGTAAACAAGAGTTGGAACATTTGCAAAAAATTGTAGATGTTGAATTAAAAAATAAAGGTATTGGAGAAAAAGAAAGAAAAATATTAGAACAGACCGATCAAGGGAAAAAGCAAATTGAAATCATGAAAAATGATTTAATGCATCAAGCTTTAAGAGAATATTCAAGAGATGTGATGCAAAAATATGCTGAAAACTTTAATCGTACTGTTTATGCAAATCCTGATAATTTGCCAAACCAAAGAGAAGAAAAGCAAATTAATTCTGAAACAAAAATTGAATTAGAAAAGCAAAAAATTGATAAAAATAGTCCTGATTATGATAAGAAATATCAACTAATAAGAGAGCAGAAAGCAAAGGATTTAGGTAAAGATTTGAGTGTTCGTCCTATGACTGAAAAAGATTTAGTTTGGTTTGGAAAAGTTGAAGAAAAGAGAACTTATCGATCTGATGATAAATGGGTGAAAGATAATAAAGAAACTCAAAAAGAGATTGACAGACTTAGCAATGTTAAATCAGAATCTACATTTAGAAATAAAGAGAGATTAGAGAAGATTGAAACACTTCAAAATCGTTTACATAAAGATAGAGCAACAGGTGAAATAGTAAGAGAAGGAATGAGAAAAGGCGGTGATCAGTATCATGTTCATATTATTGTTTCAAGATATGACAACTGTCCTGATAAAAGATTTAAGGGTTCTATGTCTCCATTAGCAAATCATAAAAATTCAAAAATTGCGGGAAAAAATGCTAATGTTGGCTTTAATCGAGACGAGTTTTTCAAACAAACTGAAAAAACATTTGATCAAAAATTTAAGTTTGAAAGACAGCAAAAAGACAAATATGAACAGAAAAATTTTGAAAAGAAAAACAATAAAAATGCATCTAATAAAATTGGCAGTGTTGCTAAAAGAACCGGAAGCGAATTATTAAAACCTCTAAAAAAGGAAGTCATGAGAAACACAGGAATGAATGAAATTACTAACTTAAATTTGATGAATAATGTTAGTAAAGAATTAGGTTTCAGAATTCCAATGTCAGTACCAAAGACACCTTTGGAAGCTTCTATAAAACTTGTTAGATCAGCTATCCAAAAAATAAATGAAGTATCAAAAGGAATATAATATAATATGAAAATTTTAGACTTAACACTGCGGAACTGGTTAATAATTATTTCTGCTATTTTAATATTAACCTTGATTTTATTCGGGGCTTTTAAATCGAAAAATAAGATTGTAAAACTTTCGTTATTTTTTATATGTTTAGGCTTTATTGCTTTTACTGGTATGCAACTGGGAAATTATTTATTTCCTGTTTTATATTTGATGTTACCTTCATTAGCTTTTTCAGGTTTAATTTATGCTTGGTCTTACGAGAAACCTGTTGACCCTATTTGGGATATTGAATTTATGACAAGTCAGGGTAAAAAAGTGGTTCGAGGTGTTGCGAGAGGTATTGCAATCTTCGGTTCTGCGGGTTCAGGAAAAACCGTCCTTATCTATACTATTTTTTTAATCCACTTTGCAAGGGCAAGATTTGCAGGTTTAATCTACGATTTCAAAAATGGAGAACTAACGGAACTGGCATTGCCATTATTTAAGGACAGACTAAGAATTATAGCATTGCATAATCCCGAAATTAGTGTAGGTTGTAATCCAATTTACCATGAATATTTACATGGAGAAAAAGATATTAATCAGATTGTAAAAGTTATTTTGGATAATCTTATAAATAATGGAGTAGGGAAGGGGGATGATTTCTTTAAAGATAGTGCTAGTTCTTTGTTAGCTGGTGTGATGATGAAATTTTGGTTAGATCACAAAGAATTTTGCACACTCCCTCATATCATTGCTTTTATACTTGCTGTAGATTTTAGTGTAAAGACAGAAGGAGCAAATAATTTAGGAGAAGAAGCAACCGCTCAATTCGGAAAATTAAAAGATTTCTTAACTTCAAATAAAAGGGTGGCGATACAGGGTTCAACTTTTATTTTAGGTCTTGCATCCTCAAAACAAACCGCTTCTGTCGTTTCTACTTTAGCTAATGCACTGAGAAAAATCGCTTTTCCTGAAGCTTTTTATATTCTTTCAAGAAATGATATTGATTTTAATATTAATGATGAAAAGGTAGATTTAGTTATTTCCGTAATGAATGAGCCTAAAAGTGTGGAGTTCTTAAGTCCTATTAACGCTTGTATCATTCATACTATTACTAAACAAATGATGAATAGAGGAAGAAAGCAAAGTTTTATTTTATTGGATGAAGCACCAACAATTAAACTTTTAAATATGGCTCAAATCCCTGCAACTATGCGAAGTTTTGGAGTGTCTACAATCTATTGTGCACAGGATATTGTACAAGGAGTAGTCCAATACGGTAGAGACGGTTTTAAAGAAATTATTGCCAACCTTTCAACGCAATTTTTCGGTAAGGCAAATGATGCAGATACAGCCAAGTTTTATGAAGGTTATTTCGAGCTTGTAAAAGAGAAAACAAAGTCTACAACTCAAAAAGGAGGGGACGGTAATTTGTTAAGCACCGGAGATAAAAGCACAACTACCAGTGAAAGGGAAGTTTCTAAGCACAGGGCGCATGAATTTACAAAATTGAAAGTAGGGCAGTTTGCTTTTCTTTCAGATGGTAACAATGAAATTGTTAATGTTGTTGCCCCGAAAATAGTATCTGAAAAAATTACATCTAAAAAGCAGGTTTCACAGCAGAAATTAGAAAGTAATTTTAATAAAATTTTAGATGAAGCAAATTCAATTCTTGGTTAAAGATTGAATCATTAGACAAATGAATTATAAGTTTTTAAACTTACATTTGTTATATATTTTACGACAAGAAGCTGACAGCTCTTTATTCTATCAATAGGAATCTGGTACATTCATTTGAAACATAGGATAAATAAGGCTATCTGCACCTATATGGTGTGGGTTTATTCCTTATTTGTGTTTCAAGGTTTACCAGAACCTCTATTGACATTTAAGGTCTAAAAACTCACACTTTCTTTTTTTTTACCACTGAGTTTTTTTTGAAGAGTATTAAGCATATTAATTTATAATTATAAAATTGATGTTAAAATCATACAAAAATGTGAAATATTAATAATTATTAACGGTACTGTGAATAATACGCTAATTTATATACGACGAAAAAAGTTGCGTATATTTGGAAATGTGTTAAAAAAGTTGCGTATATTTGGAAAAATGTTTATTTTTACAACATCAAATATTTCAAAAATTAAAGAATAATAATAACATAATTAATTAAAAAATGAAAAAATTTAGAAATTCAGCATTAGGACTTGCCTTGACTTTAGGAACTCCAACATTAGCATTTGCCCAAGGGATTAATTTAAAAGGTCCGGCGCAACAATTTGCATCTGAAATAAAAGGGATTTTCCCTTATGTAGCAGTTGCTATTTTTATTGTCGTTGTATTGGTTAATCTCGGACATTTTGTAAAAGATAATGGAGATTGGAAAAAAGGATTGACTAATATCGTGCTTTTCGCAT
Organism: Chryseobacterium sp. NFX27; assembly: GCF_049887855.1. Lineage (NCBI taxonomy): Bacteria > Pseudomonadati > Bacteroidota > Flavobacteriia > Flavobacteriales > Weeksellaceae > Chryseobacterium > Chryseobacterium sp. NFX27. The sequence continues at coordinate 6,665 of NZ_JAGEKK010000027.1, forward strand.
TGATCTTAGGAGCGGTTGTAGGTTTAATAAATTATGTAGGCAATATAAAGCTTAGCTAAATTATGGAAGAAAAAGAAGTAAAAAACTTAAAAGGTTACAGGCAAAAGCCAACAATCTATGGTCTTAATACAATAGGTTTTTTAGTAACGGCAATAATAGGCATCATGGCTTTATTGTCGCTTTTATCTGGAATCTCAATTATTAAAGTAATCGTAATTGCTGTAATCATTGCTGTAACCTATTTTACTTCTCTTATTTTATCAAATAACACAACAATTAACGAATGGCTTTTTGACGAAAAATTGCCTGAAAAATTTTCTGACGATGAATAATGTTTTTTTGCATATTGAAGATAACAAAGCAATTGGAACCAATGGCGTTTTTGCACAAGGTTATGAAATTGATTTGACAGAAAAATATTCTTTAGGAGAAGAAGATTATTTAAATCTTGATGCAGTTTGGAACAGAGCTTTAAAAGATATGCCTGCGGGTTCAATTTTATTAAAGCAGGATGTTTTTATGCAGAAGGATTTAAATACAGATAGTTTTCCTTCCGGTAATTTTTTGCAAAAGGCAACTAAAAATTATTTTGACAAAAGAACGTATCTATCACATAAGTGCTATCTATTTTTTGTACTTCCTGCAGGTGATACTTTCACGACCAAAATCACCAATCCATTCAAAAGACTTAATAAGAAAAAGTTTGAAAAATTTGATGATAATATCAATTCATTTATTAATACTGTAGAGCAGGTTGTTAGCTTTTTAAAAAATGCAAAGCTAAACAGTGGAAATGCTTTTAATATCAACGAAATGTCAAGTGAAGAAATGTATAATTATTACGATTATTTTTTCAACAATTTCCAAGATGAATTCGTTACTGATAGAGTTTTAAAAAATGGGTATATCCAAATTGGTGACCGTTACTTAGGTGCTATTTGTACAAGAGACGAAGAGAGCATGCCTGAAAAATTTAAACCTTTACAGGCTGATGATGATTTTCCTTCTGCAAAATATAAGTTCTTTCAAAATATTGGAGATATTTTCAGTTTCAAATTAAAATTTGATCACGTCTACAATCAGATTATATATTTTGAAGATAATTCAGATCAACTTGCAAAACTTAGAAAGACACATGATCTTTTAAAAAAATCAGCATCTTTTGACCCTAATAACAAAGTTAATTCAAATAAATTAGGAGACTTAATCGATGAGATTGCTAAGGACAAAGATAAAGAGAGAATAGTAAGAGCGCATATTAATGTCCTTTTTATGGCGGACAATGAAGCTGATATAAAAAAATACAGAAATGAAATAACGGAAAAATTTAGATTATTAGATATTAAAGTCAGACAGCCAATAGGAAATTTCCTTAACTCTATTTACTGCAATTCTTTCTATTTATTTTCTCATTGTTTTTCAGATAAGCAATTATTTTACGCTAACCTTAGTTTGGCAACGCTTTTCATAAATAACTGTACTCATTACAAAAGTGATAAATCAGGAATTATCTACAATTCAAGAATTGATAATCTACCTGTATTATTTGACAATTGGGATGAAGATAAGAAGTATATGAATGCTCGTAACTTCATGATTTTTGGACCGACTGGATATGGGAAATCATTTAATGCAAACCACATTTTCAGACAGGTTTATGAAGATAATGCAAGAATTGTAATAGTTGATTTAGGAGGTTCTTATAGAAAATTATCTGCATTATATCCAAATGATTCTGTTTTTGTTCACTATAAAGAGGGGCAACCAATTGGATTAAATCCTTTCGATCTGCAAGGCGATTCTCTTACAGCTTCTAAAATTCAAGAACTTTCAGAATTTGTAATACCTCATTATTTAAGAGATAAATCAGCAACGGAGAATGAAAAGATTGCTTTGCGTAAGATTATCGAAGCATATTATAAAAATGGAGGAAAGGAAACTTTTTTGGATTTTGTAAGCGCAGTTAGAGAAAACAAAGATTCTATTTTGAAAGAATTGGATATTAAAGAAGAATACTTTGATATTGATAGTTTCCTTTTTAATATGTCCGAATTTGAAGAAGGAGGTATTTATGATTTCCTTTACAAAGGACAGTCCAATGATAACCTTAACAGGATTAAAGACAAAAGAATTATTGTTTTTGAACTGGATGAAGTGAAGGACAATGTAATTCTTTTAACAATTATGTTACAGCTTGTCTCAGCAACAATACACGAGACAATTTGGAAAGACAAGTCTACTAAAGGATATGTTTTCTTTGATGAAGTTGCGAAGCAATTTAAATTCAAAGGAGTACTTGAAAGAATTGAATACTTTTTTCAGGCTGTTAGGAAACAATACGGATCAATTGGGATTGTATTACAGGCAATTTCTCAACTTCCAGAAGAGGGAGAGTTAGGACAAATTGCAAAAACAATTATTGAGAATACTCAAATGATTTACGTCTTACATGCCAAAGATTATAGAGCATTGCAGAGAAGATTTGACCTTAGCGAACATGCATTTTATCAAATGAGTTCATTAACATCAAACTTTGAGGGAGAACGACCATTCTCAGAAATTTTTATCATGCGTGAAAATCATCATCAAGTTTACAGGTTAGAAGTTCCCCAACAGGTCTATTGGGCTTACCAAACAGAAGGTAAAAAGAACGAAGAACTGATGAAAGTTTATGAAGAAACGCAGGATATGGAAGAAGCCATAAACAAATACATCAATCAACAAAAACTATCAAAATGAAAAAGTTTATTTTAATTTTTACAATGTTTTTCTGTTCACTAATTTATTCACAAATCCCTGTAACAGATGCTACAGCTAATGCGAATCTTGGTTTGCAATTGTCACAATCAGCAAAGCAATTAACACAGTTGGCAAATACCTATAAATTAATGAAGCAGGGCTACGAACAGTATAAAAAAATTAATGGTTATGTTCAACAGATGGGACAGCTTCAAAATATAATAAATCAGCAAAGACAGGCAATTAACAACGCTAATTTATGTGCAAAAAAAGCTAAAAATGGTAAGTTCAGTCTGAAAGACGTTGAAACGAATTTGAGCCAAATTTCAGGGAGTGTTAAAACAGTACAGGCACTTTTACAAAATAACCTGTTTAACATGAATGATGGCGAAAGAATTCAAATCATGGATAAAGAATTGGATAAAGTAAAAACAGCCAATGCCGAAATCAGAGTGAAATTAATTAAAATGAGTTACTAATATGGATTATTCATGGTTGACGGGACTTAATGATATGGTTAGTAGTGCAAAGCTATTTGCAGTAACTATTACAGGAGCAAAAGCCTTAGCAATGGTCTGGATTCTAATTAAAGTTATAAAAAACTTTATCGAAACAGCAGAGAATTCAGAAGTGCCGAAAATAGGTGGAATAATGACAATTATTGGTTACGGTTTAATAATCGTTAGTTCAGATTGGGTAATTAATGTAATTGAATCTATGTTTTCAGGAGTAGATGTACAATTAACCGCCCCTCAGATAATGCCGGATAATGCAGTAAAGCAATATTTAAGTAAAATTGAGGAAGGAGTTGCAGAAATGAATGTATTTGACAAGATGTCTTTTTACATTTCATTACTTCCTCTGTATCTAACCACCGGACTAATGATATTCTTTAGTGAATTATTAAAGATTTTAGATATAGGTGTAGTAGGAATGTACTTAATCCAAAGGGTATTCTTAATTCAATTATTTAAAGTAATGTTTCCTTTTGCAATTGCGTTTTCAACATTAAGCAGTAATGCAGATATGTTGGTAAAATGGATCAAGACATATATGGGATTGTTTTTCTTAGGAATAGCCTATATAGCGATTATGAAATTTTCAGATCTAATTTTTGAATTTGTTCAAAAAGAAGCTGGAGTAACTATTAGTTCAATTAATTATGATACAGACATAAGAAGAATTTTCTTTTACAGTGTAGGAGCATTATTAATCTCTTTTATGGTTAAATTTTCTTTGTTTGCAATAGTTACAAAAGAAGTAAGAAGTTTTTTTAGTTAAATAACATGAAAAAAGAAAAAGCAGAAATAACAGTCGGAAAAAACATTTATTCTGAACTGAAAAAGAATAGCAGAGCAGTTTGGGGAATGGTAATAGTAAGTGTTGTATCGATTATCTCATTCCTTTATTTAAGCCTTGTAGTTTATTCCGATAGTACTACGAAAATATTTACGATGAATGATAAAGGAGAAATGATTCCTTTAAGTCTTGTATCAGCAAAAAATGATAAAATAAAAGTAATTAAAGCAAATGCAGAATACTTTGTGAAAAACTTTTATGATTTAGACCAGTATAGCCTTAAAGATAAGAAAGAACGTGCATTATGGTTAGTTTCAGACCAACCAACTAAAATTATAAAGGATAAAGATGCAAAAGGATATTACAGTGACTTTCTTTCTATCAATGGTTTGGTTCAAAAGGCTGATATAATGCCTGATAGTTGGGAAATTTCAAATGTTGATGATAACCCTAATGTGAATTTTTCAGTTTTAGTAAAGCGTATCAATGGAACTAATGAAGATTATTTCAGGGCTGATATCCAAATGAGAATGACAAAGGTAAATATTAATTATCCTTACAATCCTTTTGGATTTTTAATAACAAATTTTGTTGAAAGTTTATCTAAGGTAAAGAAACCAACAGATGATGAAATTAAAACACAGGATAGTATTATAGTCGAACAAATAAATCCAACCATAACAAATTAATATGGAAAAACTAAAAGAATTTTGGACTAATAAGACCGATGAAGAAAGGCGAAAAATTATTGTTTATGCAGTATTCGGATTTGTCTCAGTATTATTATTTATTGGAGTTTACGCCCTGAATAGTGGTGATGATAAACAAACTATATCTGAAATCACAAACCCTGATGCTAAAGAAGCTCAAAAATATAATAGTAGAGCAGAAGCAAATCAGTTAGGAACAAAGGACAGTACTTCTATGAATACGGCAATGGATGGCTTGTTTGGTAGTTCCAGTTCCGATGATATCCCAACTGATACTTATTCTCAGCCAAGCTATACGGAGCCGACTTACACCGAGCCAACTTATACACCACCTTCATATAATAATAATTCAGGCGGTAGCAGTTCCGGAGGAAAAAAAGGAGGTAATTATAATTCGCACAGTACTTATGGAGATTATAGTATGTGGCAAGCGGAAGAACCGCAGAATAATTCTATTGAGTACACGGAAGTAAAAAATTATCCATCTACTAAAAAACAACAGAAAAATTCTCAAAGTAATACAGCAAGTTATGAGGAAGTTCCTACCTATTCTCAACCCAATTATGGCAATTCTGAAAAGAAAACAAATCTATCTCAGGGGAAAAAAGTTAGGGCGAAATTAGTTTCCAAAGGCTATGCAACGAGTGGAAGAAGCTTATCATTTGTTTTACTTGAAGATGTAAACATAAGCGGAGAACAAGCCAAAAAAGGGCAAGTGATCACAGGAAATGCGGTTGCAGATGGTGAAAGATTGTTAGTCAGATTCGGAACGATTAAAGTTAATGGGAAAACAGTAAATGCAAACGCTTTTCTATTAGGATATGATGGACAAGAAGGCTTACCAGTTAGAGGATCATCTAACAACAGCGGAAGCGGAGCAGGAGAGTTTGCAAAAAACGAAGCTCAGGGAGTAGTAAGTGGAATTCCTGTAGTCGGGGGAATCCTGAGCAGAGCCACAAGCGGGGGCTCAGGTTCTCGAAATAACGAAAGTAAAATACAATTACCAAATAACGTTGAATGTCAAATAATGTTTAATTAAAAAAAATCAATATGAAAAAGAATTTAGTTTTCGTGTTTTTGTTAGTGGGATTCTTAGGTTTTTCCCAAACAAAAAAGAAAGTTTACAAAAAGAAGCCAGTAAAAAAATCTTACGCAAAGAAACCAGTTACCAAAAAAGATACTGCAAAAGATGTAATTGAAGTAAAAGAAGAGCCAACAGTTGTACAAGTCGCAGAACCTGCAAAGGTAGAAAGTCCAATAGTTGAAAATGTTGCCACAGTAGAGAAGCCAACTTATGAAGTTTTAGCAGAAAAAGTCCTAAAAGAAAAAGGATGGATTAATAACAGAAATTCAGCATTAGTAAACGGAGTTGAGGGATTTGTAAAAGGTGTTTATTCAGGAAACGGGAAAATCTTTGTTTTACTTGAAGTATCTAACAGAAGTAATATTAATTATGATGTAGAAAGTGCAGTTTTTATTACTTCGCCAGTTGAAAGAAATGGTAAGACCATTGACACAGAGGAAAAAACATTTATTCCGATTTTCTCAAACCAACCTGAAAGTTTCATGAAAAAATCAAAACAAAGATTAGTGTATGTTTTCGATAAGTTCACGATTGCAGGTGATAAAACTCTACATTTCGTAATGAATGAAATAGATGGAGAGAGATCTCTCACTTTAGAAATTAAACCAAAATACATTTTAGAAGCCGATAGCACAAAATAAAAAGTTATGATGAATCCAAAATTATTAATCGTTTGTATGCTTTTTTTTAGCATAGTTTTAAACGCTCAAGGAAGAAGAAAAGACCAAAGTTCTATTCATGCAGAATATGGATATATGAACTCAGGCAGTGATTCCCTTAAAAAAGGAGGGTACATGGCAAAGATCGGATATGCCCGAGTAATCGGAGATAAAGGGTTTTTAGGAAAAGCAGAAGCTTTTTATCAAGATTATAAAGTTAATTATATAGATGGTATTGTTCTACCTTATCAAAGATATGGCTTAAGTGTTCAAGCAGGGTACAGCTATGAAGGATTATCACCAGTTTATCTTAACGGATGGTTTGGAGCTTATGGAGGATATGAAAACGTAAACGATGGGAATACTAAAGACCCGAAATATAATGCTGAAATTCCTGCCGAGGTGAAAGGCTTCGTTTATGGTCTTACAGGTTCAGCAGAGGTAGAATATATGTTTACAAGAAAACTATCATTACTAATTAATTACACGCAATTTTACGACCTTAAAAGCTCGTTTTCTGAATCTAACTATGCTTTTTTCGGAGGTCTTAGATACTATATTAACTAATCACAAATATTTATTATGAAAAAATACTTATTAATCCTAATAGCAGTTTTAGGAACATTATTTACAAATTCATGTGCTACTGATGGAGATTGGGAAGATGGCACAAATGGGGGACAATTCGGATTTACAATTGAAAGAGACGATAATTTTATTGAAAAAGGAATTGGTGAAGCAAACCAGTTAAAATTTAATATTCAAACAAATTACGATTTTTCTCAAGTTGAGACAACATTTAAATTTACAACCAGTTTAAACGGAAGTCTTAAACTTAATGGTCAAACTTTAACTCCTAATCAGGAATACACATTTACATCAAAAACTAATATTTTTGAGTATGTAGGAAATGTCTCAGGAACACACGATTTAAAATTCACTGTAAAGAATTCAAAAGGAGCATCTAAAGAAGAGGAATTTTCTTTACCTTATTCAATCTCAGAATTTACTCATACTTACACTGGAGGAACAGCACCAATATTTCAGGGTGACGATACTCAATATTTAATGAAAATTATTCCCGGCACTGGTCAGCCAACTTCGGGATATGAGATTAAATTTAATTCTTACACAGGAGCAATTAAACTAAATGGAGTGACTGCAACTACGGGTCAATATTATCCTTTACCGAATATTGATAATTTTAATGTTACTCTTACTACTAATATTGCAGGTCAGGGAGCAATCCATTATACAATCAAAAATAATACGGTTAGCAAAGATTATTCTATTCAGCAAGATGTCACACAAAGACAAATTACTGTAGAAAGTATGAATATTAATGCAACAGCAGTTCCGCCAAATACACCTATGAGTTTAATCGGTGTTATTAAAAAAACGCCTATTACTGGAAATCTTAACGTACAATACAAAACTTGGATTTCTTCTGCATCAAATAATAATACAAACGGAATTCAAAATACTAATAACGTTTATATTCCTTATACTTTAGGTTCAACTGGTAATTTTACTTATAACATGAATGCAGTAGAAACAGGAACTTACACGTATAATATCCAATTTAAGGATGAGTATGGAAATGAAAGCGCAGTAAAAACTTTTACTGTTGAAGTTGGAACTCCTTTAACATTTATCGGACAACAATCATCAAAGTTAATAATTACTAGAGGACAACAAACAAGCTTAGGGTACAGTTATATTTCTTTTGGATTTTTAAAATCATTTAAAGTAGAATCTAATCCAGCGAAAATAATAAGTATAGAATACACATTAAATTATTATTTTGGTTCAACACCTATAACCCAAAGTGTAACAGTTCCTATCAGTTTACAAAATACAGTTGAATATACTGATGATTTAACTATAGCAAGTCAAGGTCTTGGATATTCACAGAGTCCAAGTGCTATTAATACAGCGACTTTAAAAATTAAAGTAAATGCTAATGATGGTACAAATACAGAGAAAATTATTCCTATGACAATACAATATCAATAATAATTTAAAATATAAAATAAAAAAACCCGATCAAATCGGGTTTTTTTATTTTGCGTAAATAATGCTTCCTGCGGGTATTGTATTGGTCATAAATTGAGGATTTGCAAACTTTAATATACTGTAATTAAAATTCTTTGAAAGCTCCTGAAAGGTGGTAGTTTTATTTGTTTTTATAACTTTCAAATCAAAAAAATCATATTTAAAGTAGCTTGGTCGCATTCCATGTTCTTTGTAAAAATTAAAAAGATAATTTACCGCTATGAATGAAGGAACATAAGCCTGAGTTTCTTTCGGCAAATACGGTCTTAATTTCCAATAGTTTTTAGTTCCGGCTTTTCTTATTGCCTTGTTTACATTTCCTGCACCACAGTTATAAGCCGAAATTGCTAAATTCCAATCTCCAAATTGTCTGTAAAGATCTCTTAAATATCTTGCTCCTGCATCCGCATTGCTCATAGGGTCATAGAACGTACTTACAAATTCATTTTTTCTTAGTCCATATTCTGCACCAGTTGCCGGCATAAATTGCCATAGTCCTGATGCACCAGCCCATGAACCGGCACGAGGATTTAAAGCACTCTCTACAACAGCTAAATATTTTAATTCTCTTGGTATTCCGTAATGATCTAATTTACTTTCAAATAATGGGAAGTAATAAACGGATAATCCTATAATTTTAGGATACCAACGATATGAAAGAAATTTTTTAACGTATGTATAAGTGACATCATTATAATCAATATTTAAAGCAGTGTTTTGATTTAAAAAATCAAAACGTGCTTTATATGTTTTAAGGTCTAATGCATCGTTAAAGGTTTCACTGCTACTATTGATATTTTTGAGGGTTTTAAGGTATTTTTCATCCTGTTTAATAAAAGTTTCTCCGTTTTCTTCTTCGATACGGTTTTGAGATTTAAAAAGTGAAAAAATCCCGATGCTTATTAGAAAAACAGTCTTTTTCATGGGCGCTATTTTTCCAAATATACGCAACTTTTTTTAGTTGGTTTCAATTATTTTTCTTATTTTTGAATAAATCTATTACAATGAAGTTTTTTCCTAAATTCAAGCAGATTTATTTAAGTGAAGTTATTCATGAATTTTTTCAGGACTTCAAAAAAATTATTATAGCTATTAGAAATGACAGTAAAAAAGGACAAAAAAGATAAATTCCATCTTAGGAAAGAACTGAACTTTAAAGAACCTATCGACAATATTAAAGATTACATCGGGAACAATCCGAAAGGAGTTTATTATATCGAGAATTCTTTTTTGACCAGTAAGCCAACAAGATATTTTATGTATCTGAGAAAACAAGGGGTAGATATGAATAAGGTTTTTGACCTAATTTTAAGAGAAGAAGATAAAAAAAACAAAAATACTGATGGGTAAAAATTCAATTATAGTAATTTTCATATTGTTAATTGCTTTTATGATTTGTGATCTGATTTTCACATTTAGCAACCTTTTTAAAGGTATTGTTTACGGCACTTTATTTATTGTCGGATTAATAATTTATTTTGCTTTCAGAGAAGTACCAAATAAGGATTCTGAAAATAATTAGATTAATTTTATTGGGGCGTTTCCCTTTTGGGTCGGGCTTTTCGCAGTCACTCTTTTATAGTTCGGAATTTGTTTTCGGACTTTTTTTATTTGTATGTTTTTTCCGACTATTAAAAAGGAGTTCCAACAATCGCTACAATCCCTAACGCAGAGCCACCCCACCCCACCGCAAGGATTTCAGGGAAGTAAAACCAAAACTTTTAAACATTCCATTTGGCCCGATTGGGCTACATTTCATTTATTAAAAACTTTGTTTTTATTTTCTCTTGATCTTTCCATTTTCTTAACGAAAAATAGAGCTTTTTTCATTCCAATTTTGCAGTTCCGTTTTCACTGGAACTGCTGTCATTTCCATTTTAAAAGCACAATTTTTCTAAAAATGAAATTATCTACGGAAAAAGACTTCCCCGAAAATCATCTGTCCGTAAGCTTTTCCTCTTTTTAGTGTCGCATTTTTTTGTACCAGGTTCTTTGGCCAGCTCATTTTTTGCGACAAAAACGCAAAGCTGCAGATCTTCAGGAGGCGTTTTTTGTACGCATCAATTCGCTGAGCTCGTGCCATCGCTCCCAGAACTTGGAACAATCATGCGACACGCCATCCCCTTTTTGATTTTTCGGCCATTCAATCCCCCACTTTTCCCGATGCCTTTTTCATGGCAGCAAAACCAAAATCCACCTACGATGGAATTTCTTTATTTGATGTGTGGAAGTTCCTAAAATTTCGAAATATCCTTTAAACGGATTTTTAATTTTTCAGGAATATAGAACTTTCCTGCATTCACATTATTCGAATTATCGGGCGTTTTTATCATTGCAAATTAAGAAATAACGCTCCTGCACAAGAAAACTTTTTTGGGAATCCGATTTTTACAAAATCAAACCCACCACAAAAAAGTTTCGAGCCGTTCCGGTTTTGTTGGTTTCATTATTTCTGTCGTCAATTAGCAAAGAAAAACGACACCTCAATTATACGAATAATGCAAAACGCAGAAGTTCTTTGACATTCCCGAAAAATTTAAAAAAATCCGAAAGGATTATCATTTCTCAATTTCAGAAACGTCCACTAAAAAAAAACTCGTGTCCTCAATACCAAATAATAAAAACTTAAATTTTACAATCATTATAAACCTTATAAATATTAAAAACTATGGAAATAACGCTTACATTTCATGCCATTATCTTTGACGGTACTTCCTATTATGTTGTATCAATCGAAGATGCAAGAGAAATAATTAAAAATGATACTTACTGCGAAATTATTAAAGAAGGCTCAGACTTTGATTTTCTTTCTAATATTGCTGATGAATTAAATAGCAACTTATAAATCTTACAAACCTTATAAATATTTAAATTATTTAAATAAAAAGTTGCGTATATTTGGAAAAACACTTAAATTTGAACAATCTAAAACATTTAATATGAAAATTTTAACATCATTTACAATCACAAAAAAACAAGAATTTGCAATTCTAATTTCAGCACAAGTTGATGAATTAGAAAAAGAACTTTCTTTTTGGCTTCCTTTATCAAAAATTACTCAAACAGAAAAAGAAATTCAAATTGATGAAGAGTTTTGGACTAAAAAACTCGAAGAATTAAAAGCACCAAAAGAAGTTGTACAAATAAATAGTAGAATCTGCGAAACTGGGGAGAAAGCCACTAAAGTAGCAGTAGAAGTTATTTTTAATAATAAGGCAGTAGAAATGTTTCTTTGGTTTCCAAATTCTCAAATCGAAAATGTTGAGACTACTCAGGATGAAGAAAATAGAGAAATATTTATTATTATGGTAGCTAAATGGATTTGGGAAAAAGCCTATTCCAGTGCTATTGAAAAACAGTTGCAATACTATAATAAAGATGAAGTGAAGTATTCCGAATCTGATTTTACTTTAATTAGTAAATTGAACTAAATCAAAAAGGGGTTTAAAAGCCCCTTTTTAAAGAATATATTCTTATAAACCTTATAAATATTATATTTAATATGCCAGTAACAAGCGATACACCTAATGATATTTATATCAGAAATATTGGAGAAAAAGAATTAGAAGCTTTTATAAAAATCAAAAATCAGTTTGGCTATACTTCTAATAATAAAACGATACAATCATTATTCATCCGATTTATAGCACTTCAAGAAGAAAATAAAAGTCTTAAATCAGAAAGAAATAATCTAATTGAAAAAAATAGAAAGCTGGAATCTACAGTTGAACATGTGAAACAATTTGCGAAAATCATTAACGGTTTTCAAGATGATTAATGTCGCATCAATCATTCAGATCTGTTCCGGAACGGTACTTTTCCAGGATGCTGAAGCGAACATAAAAAAATACTTCAGATTGTTTCAGTATTATTTATGCGAACATCAAATTAAAAACTATGGCATTAATAAACTGTCCTGAATGCAAAAAGGAAATTTCAAACAAAGCGGAATACTGCCCAAGTTGCGGATTTCCGATAAATAACAAAAACAAAAAAATTGTTGTAAAGCAATCGCAAGGGATTTTTTTAAGAACGATGAACTTTGGTTGTTTTACAGTAATAATAATGTTCCTTTTAATTGTTTATTCTTTCGTGCGGACTTCCAGTCACCCAAAGATAAATAAGATAAAAGATGAAGCTAAAACGGCTATTATCAACCGCTTTACAAAGTAAATCTAATAAAAACTAAATACGAAAAATTAAAAATGGCAAAATTAATCTTAGCAACGCATCAAAAGGGAGGTGTAGGAAAATCAACTCTTACATACAACTTAGCTTATAACATGAAGGACAGTGCTAAAGTGGCAATGATAGATGTAGATTATCAGGGTTCTTTAATGAAAATTTCTTCTCTTTCAGAAGTTCCAATTTTCAATTTTGATAAACTTGATGAACTAATGAACTCAGATTTTGATTTTATATTCGTTGACACACCGCCTTACCTATCAGAAGAGTTACCTAAATTATTTGGATTAGCTGACGTAATAATTATTCCAACAAAAGCAGGTATTTTCGACGTTATGGCTATGGAAGATACTGTAAACCTTATCAAAGAATATAATGCAGAAAGTAAAACGCTAATTGTCTTTAATATGGTGAAACCTAATACTACCCTTACCGAAGAAATTAAAACTCAGGCATCGCAATTTGAATTAAAAATTGCTAATACAATGATATCGGATTTAGTTGCATTTGGAAGATCTGTTTTAGAAGGTGGAGTAACTGATTATAATAATGCTCAGAGACAGATTGATAATCTTTCAAAAGAAATATTCACAATTTTAATACAATAATTAAAATGGCAAAAAAAGAGAAACAAGATCTCTCAGCTTTTATAAATAAGGCAAAAGAGACAAAAACGGAAGTACCTATGCAGAAAGTAGTTCCGGCAGTTCCAGTAGTTAAGAAAGATGAAAAAGAAAAAACTGTAAATTTTCCTTTCAACTTGGAACAGGATAGATTAGAATATCTCAGAAATTTTGTAATGCAGAAAAGAAGAGAAAGCGCAGAATTTTTCCACTATTCCAATACGGATGCTGTAAAGGAAGGAATTAGTTATTTAAGAGATAAATATCAGGATTTGAAGCAACGCCCTGCATCAATAAAACATTCTACAAGAGTGGGAACCAATGGGCTATTAAATGGAGTTGTGAAAGTTCAAACTACTTTTTCAGTTCCTGTTTCAGATAGAGAATTCATTTATAACCTTGTTTTTGCAAAAGATGGAAAGCCATCGGAATATAATAAAGCAGACTTTTTTGATGAATTATTAGAAGAATTAAGTGTTAGATATCCTGCAATAGAAAAGCCCTTTTAATAAAAAAAGAGTTCCGAATAAATCCGAAACCCTTTTCAACACTCAATGAATGTTTTTTCCTACACCAAATGTACAAAAAATTATTAATATGAAACACGCCTACATAACTTTTTTTAAATTGTCTGGTGCAAAAGGCACAGGGAAATTAAAAAGAATAGAAGAATGGTTAATACATGAAAGTGAAAATGTATTGCTACTCAAATTATTTAAAAAAGATGATTTTAAAATATATAAAGATTACGACCATTTAAATTTAGTTACAGCCTTCATAAGCAGTCTGTCAGATGATAATAAAGACTTATTTATTAAAATGCTAAATAGTATAGCTGAATTATACGAAGATGATTTTTTAGAGCCTTTTTCAAGTTTTCATGAAATAGGTTTGAGCATTGAAGAAGAATATTATAATAATTTTTATTTTAAAAAAAATGGCTAAAAAAGTTTACACCTGCAACGTATTTTTTAAAGAAAAATCAGGATATTACAATAGTGTTGACAATCCTGATAAGCTTGCTGAATACTTGGATGGAAAAAATACTGAATGGAAATATCTTAACGTTTATGAAAAGGATAAATTGGCAGCTAATAAGTGCGGTCTTTATCTTAGAAGAATTTACAGTAAGAATTACAACACACAGAAAAAATGAAAAAGAATAATAACAAAAATTCCCAAAAAGTATCAAAAACATTTGAGGAACACGAACCCCAATTATTTACTTTATATCCTAATGAATTAATTGATTTCTTAGGAGGAATAGAACCGCTTAAAAAATTAAATATTTTTGGTCATAGGATCATCTATGTTATTATGGAAATGCTAAAAACAACTCAGGTTCACAAAATCTCTGTTAATGAAGCAAAGGATATTATTTCAAATGATCTAACGATTAAAGATGGGCGTTTTGTTTCTCTTGCAGAGATTAAAGCAGAGGAAATTGAAAAAAGAAGAGTTTTAGAATCAGGAAAAAAACTTGCTATTATTGAAGAAAATTATTTTGCTGATAATTTTAATATGTTTCAAATGATTATACCTACAAAAGCTCTAAATGATAATGGAAATATTAAAGTTAAGGACAATAGTGTTTTTGATGAGCAATTACAAGTATTGAAAACTCTTGGAACTCATAAAGTAAAATCCCAATCAGGTAATGAAGTTCTTACCGCAAATTTTGTTGAATTACCAATTTATAATAAAGGAGATAATTATATTAGATTCTACATATCAAAACCAACAGCACAAATGCTTTTAAATAATATTGATGGTTATTCAAAGGTTTATAGAAGCATTCTTTTTTCTACTCCATCAACAATGCCTCTCAATGTCTATCTTTATATTAAAAAGAAATTTGGGAAAACGAATGGGGGTAATATAGGAATTAAAAAGTTTGTTAATGAATTGGGATTAGCCGAGCATTACAATAAGAAGTCTAAATTAACTGTATTCCTGACTGGAATTAAGAAAAAATTAAATGAAATAGGAAATATTTCTTTTGGCTTTACCATTCAGGAAGAAAACATCATATTTAGCCTTTATGAGACGAAAAATACAGTATTAGTAGAATATACTTCAAATGACGAATACAAAGCTTCAAATGCCATTAAATACATAAAAAAAAGACGAAAATTAGAAGATAATCATTTAACTTTTATTAAGAAAAAATTCAGTGAACATGGATATGAAAAGATGAGTGTAATTACAGGTAGTAGGTTAGATGCTAAAATTATAGGAACTGAGTATTTAAAGTGGTTTATAGGAAAGTGTTTAGAATTAAATTTATAATACCCCCATCGAAAGTTCCTAACAATTGTTACCCCCATCGAAAGTTCCTAACAGTTCTTACCCCCATCGGATATCTTTGTTACCCCCACCGAGTGTCTCTGTTACCCCCACTGAGTATCTCTGTTACCCCCATCGGATTTCTTTATTACCCCCATCGGATTTACCTATTACCCCCATCGGATTTCCGTTTGAAATTTAAGAAACGCCCATTAACAAAGATATTCTTCACTGTTTTGTGAGGTTACTAATAATATAAGTATAGAGTAATATATAATTCTTTAATTTAAAAATAATAGGAGTTCACCTTCGGCTCACGTACTTTTTATTTTGCCCTTCGGTCAGTTTTATTAATAGTCGGAAAAAACATACATTTTTCTACTCTTTTACTTCCCAAAAAGTTGCGCAAAAAAGGTAAAAAAATTTTAAAGACATAAAAATGAAAACATTTAACATTATATTATCTGTTTTGAAGCAGATGAAAGATAACCAAGAAAGAAAGGATTTTCTCAAATCTGTAGTATCTGACAAAAATATTTCCAGAGACGACCTGCGGAGAATTACGTGTCAAACTTTTATAGAAAGTAATTTTGTAGACAACTATTTTAAACCAAGTTTTAAGGAAATCGTAAAATCAAGACTGAAAATTTTACCTAAATTTTTTAAAAATAAATTGAAAAAGAAATAGTTTTTTTATCGATTATTCAATTACGAATTTCGTAATTTCATTAACTTATTGATAATCAACAGAAGTACATTAAAAAAAAGTTGTCATAATCGACATTATGTTAAATGAGCCCAAAAATTAATACATAATAAATTTATAAATTTCAAAAAAATATAGAATATGAATATTATAGAAAATTATCAAACATCAATACAAAACTTAAAAAAATATTTCAAAATACCTTTAGACTGGGAAGTTACTTTTAATATATATGAAACAAATTATTGGCAGTTATCAGACAGCAAAGATCTTATTTTTTATTATGTTTCAATAGAAGATTACTTAGATGATGTTGAGAGTTGTTTTATATTACCAATCACACAAGAAAAGAAATGGTACAAATTGGAGGATATTCCAAAAAATTACAATGGTGTATTCGAAGGAGAAGAATTTACAGCATTATTAGTTGATGATGATCAATATCCAGAAGACTTGGTTTTTGCAATCTTCGATAATAATAAAAATTTAGACACACTGGAAGAAACAGGTAAATTAGATAGTAGAAAATTCTAAAATATTTCAAAAATAAAAAATGGTACAATCTCTTGTACCATTTACGCCAAATCACAATCATTAATATGTGTACATATCTAATTGAACGGCAAATATATAAAAATAAATCTCTTTTATAATGGACAATCTTAGAACAAAGTTTTGTAATTTTATTTACTTATTAATCTTCCTTTCTACTAATTTTTTTTTATCCCAAACAAGAGCAAAAGTTGTAGGTATTAAAGATGGAGATACTGTTGTGGTTTTACTTTCTAACAATACACAAAAAACTTTAAGGTTAGCAGAAGTCGATTGCCCAGAGAGCGGACAACCTTTCGGTAAAAATGCTAAAAAATTTACAAGTGATCAAATTTTCGGAAAATCTATCGAATTTTTGGAAACTGATAAAGACCGTTACGGAAGAAGCATAGCAAAAATTTATTATGACAATAAATATTTGTCACAAGAAATTATAAAATCAGGTCTTGGTTGGTGGTATTTCCGTTATTCTAATAATAAAAAGCTTGGAGAATTGGAAAATACAGCAAGAAATAAAAAGGTAGGTTTATGGAGCGATACTCGTGCAGTTGCTCCGTGGGATTTTAGAAAATTTAGAAATCAAAATTAATTATATTTATATATTAAAATTTAACTCATGGAAAATAACGATTCAAAAACGGATGATGTAAAAACTGATGATCTATGCGTAGATTGTAAAGAACTTATTGGAAAAGGTAGATATACTCCACCTCATAAAAATTTAGTCCAAACAAGTTTTAAAGAGGTAAAATCCCAATTCGGAAATGTAGATGAGTATTATTACAAGTGCAAAGCTTGTTCTAAAACTTGGATGCATGAAACTGGAAGTTATGGAGAAGGATGGCTTTAATAAAAAATCTATGCGTACAAAAACTATTACCGGTACAGCTCCAGTTCTTGTTTTATGTACGCATAAATTGCTGAAGCTTTGTAGATATCTTCAAGATCCGGATTTATAAGTGCGACAAAAAATATATTTTTAAAAATTAACTTTTAAATGGTTATGGAACATATACAACAATTAGATTTACAAGATTTTCTTACATCTACTTTGACCGTTTACATTAAAGATTTGGGAACTGAAAGAGATACTGTAGAAAGTTATATTTCATTATTTAATACAATAGAAGATTATAAAGAAAAAATAAGTCGAAAGGATTTTTTAAAACTTCTTTCAGATGTTCAAAATGTATTATTAAATGATAATAGCATTCATTACAGAAAGGGAGCGGGTGAGTTTTTATTGGATATTATTAAATTAAGAAGTACAATTGAATTTATAATTGGTAGATGGAATGATTATTATCTATCTATAAAAGATTATCTACAAAAAAATCCCTATCAAAAAGTTATAATTGAACATAATGAAAATCCTTTCATTTTCTACCTGCATTTCGATAATGATAATGACGAGTTTGGAGATTGTATAGAAATCCTAAGCAACCGAGATTTATTAGTTGGTGATTTTCTTGATTTCAGCGATCATGAAATTTCAGAAAATGTTGAGCATGTTTATAATACGCCTATTTTTAGAATTGTGAAAAGAATGTATTCTGTAGAATTTGGTGAAATGAATTTACATTTAGTCCCTTTTATTGAATAGACTTTTTAATTCTAAAAAGATGTACCATTTTTAATAAGATTATCGATTTCAAGCTTTATTTGTTCCTTTGTCAATGGCTCAAATTCTACAACTTCATAAGCATCTTGTAGATACCCCAAAATTTCATCATCAATCAATGCTGATAGATAAACATACAATTTTCGTCTATTCTTATTTTCAAAATAGAACTCATTAAATTGAGTAATAGAATCTGCCGCATCTTGCCATTTTGTTTGAAAATATTCGTCAAATTCATGACCTTTTCTTTGGGCTTCCCCATGTATTAAATTAATAGCATCGTTAAAATATCCTTCTAAATCGGTAGGATCATTAATAAAATAATCAATAAAAATATCTTTTGGTGTTAGTTCCATTATTCAAATAAATTTCCTTGTAGTCCTTTAATTTTTTCAGGTTCCAAATTTAATGCTAATAATTGCGGATTTAAATTTGGGAAAATTATATTTTCTAATTCATCACTTTTCAAAAATATATCAGCTTGTTTTTTATTCAAACAAATAGGCATTCTTTTTTTATTATTATGAATGTCGGTCATTAATTCATTTGATGGCGTTGTCAGGATTCCAAAGGAAACTTTTTTGTCGTTATAAAAACGCCATAAGCCTGCTAAATAAAAAGTTTCTTCCTTTTCCATAGTAATATAATGCTTCACTTTAATTTTGGAATTATTATAGTGTTTCCACTCATAGAAACCATTGACAGGAATAATGCAATGTTGATCTGTAAATTCTTTAAACATAGTTGTTTCCGAAACATTTTCAGATTTAATATTTAAACCAATTGTAATATTTTTATTTGTTTCTGGAATATTCGGATTAAAACGCCATTTTGCAATTATAATCTCAGAACTTTCATCAGTAATAATAGGTACATTTGGATGTGTTAGACCACTAACGTAAGCAGAAATGTTTCTTTTAATTTCTTCGTCTCTCTCGTCTCCAATACCAAATTTTGAATTGTCAATAAAATAGCACATAATTTACGCTTTTACTCTAATGAGTTGGTTAATATCTGTAGTATGTCTTGGTGAAAGATTTTTTTGATTCATTTTCCAAGTTTTTTGAATATCCATTGAACCTAATTTAATTTTGTCCGCACCCAATCGTTTATTCATTCGATCTATTACAGTCATAATTGGTTTATGTTTTTCGTGAAAATCTTCATCAAACATGCTCGTCATTCTTTCATTATCCGGGACAAATTCCGTTAGCATCACACCCGCTTTTTTGTATTGAAAAAAAGGTAAGTATATTTTTTCTAAACCTTTCAAAGCCATTGCAGACAATTCAATTGCTGAACTGGATGGATTTGGCAGAGCTAATGTTATAGAGTTACTATACTGTTTTAGATCGGCTTTAAAACGGTCTGTCATTATAAATACAGTAATGAAATTACAACAAGAATTTTGTTTCCGTAATTTTTCAGAACATTTAAAAGCAAACGTAGAAATCCTTTCTTTCAGTACTTCTAAGTTGTCTGTTCTCTTATCAAAAGTTCTACTTGTGCCAATGCCTTTTTTTGCTTTATGCTCAGATAGATCATATTGAGGAATCCCCCTAAGTTCCTTATGCATACGTAACCCATAGATTCCCATTTCTTTCTGTACATAAGCTTCCGGCAATTGTGTAAAATCCCAAGCTTTTTTTACTCCGATTCTTGAAAACCTTTCTGCGTATCTTCTTCCGATACCCCAAACGTCCTCTAAAGGAAGCCATTTTAATGCCTTTTCTATCTTATTTTGAGAATCAATTACATAGGTATGTCCTAATTCGTCTGAGTGTTTTTTTACAATTTTATTGGCAACTTTTGCCAGAGTTTTAGTCGGAGCAAGCCCAATACTACACGGAATATCCAAACCTGTAAAAACAGTGTTTCTAAGGTCGTTGCAATGGTCTTTTAAATTTAAGTATTCGTAACCGTGAAAATCAAGAAAAGATTCGTCCACGCTGTAGACCTCAATATCTCGGCAGTATCTACGGCTGATATTGACAATTCTATTGGAGATATCACCATATAAAACAAAGTTTGCTGAAAAAACTGCTACATTATGTTTTTTGATTATATCCTCAATTTGAAAAGCAGGTGCGCCCATTTTAATGCCTAAAGCTTTAGCTTCGGGACTTCGAGCAATTGCGCAACCATCATTGTTTGATAGAACAATAACAGGTTTATCCCTCAAATCGGGGCGAAATAGCCTCTCGCAACTTGCGTAAAAATTATTACCGTCGATTAATCCGAACATTTTTATAATCTATGTAGGTTCCATGTAGATCTTCCCCAATACGTAAAATCTGAATCAGAAGAAATATATAAATCTGAATATTCAGGATTTTCTGATTTCAGTGTAATACTCTCAAGACTGGATGAATTTTCTTTGAAACTTGGTCTGTATTTTTTAACATAAAATTCTCCATCTAAAAAAACAATTATTACATCGTTTTCTTTCGGTAACATTCCTTTCTGAATTATTAAAATATCTCCATCAAATACGCCTATTCCATTTAAAGAATCACCTGTTACAAAAGCAAAAAAAACGGTTTCTTTATCTTTTATAAGAAGTTTTAAAAGGTCGATTGTATCTTCTGGAAAATCGAGTGCCGGACTTTCAAAACTACCGTATCCACCTGCTTTAACTTTAGCAGGGAGAACAGGAATAATAAAAGTTTCATCTTCCGTAAATTTTAATAGTTGAATTGGACTTTTCACATTACAAAATTAGACAGATTTTTATTAGTTAATTTATGATTTGTTGTTAAAATTTCATGTACCAAATCAAAATGCCCACTACGACAGAACTTGTCGTATTTTAATTTATTTTAAAAGTATAGTTTATCAATAAAGTATCGGAAAACCATCAAAAACATATCAAATTTGTTTTGTGTATCAATTTTTTAATACATTTGTACTGTAATTAAAATTACGGTGATCCGTAAGAAACAACCCAGCGAGTTGCAATCGCTGAGTTGAATTTAAAGATTAGCATTACATAAATAATTTGACGATTTCGGCTAACGCTCTCACAAAAGTTGCAATGCCTTTCCAGTCTATTTTTTTCATTATTGTTATTTTTTAAATATTACAAACCCACACAGAGAGGCGCTTAAATCTCTGTTGTAGATTCAATTCACTTTGGGTCTATTTTAAACAGAACAAGTTCTGTTTAAAGCGCAATACACTTTAAATCATAATCTTTTTGTTTGTGATTAAATTAATTAAGAACTACCGCAGTCGCCAAACTTGAAGGTAGTTTTTTGTTTTTACAAAGATACTAAAAATTCTCTCTGACTCTTTTTGGCTAATTTTCAGATTGCAAAGATACGAAGCGTTTTTTCGGATTGCAAAAAGGTAAAATTTGTTATTAAGTTTCCTGATTTTAAGATCATTTATTTTACAAATTTAAGAGTAATATTCCTGAATTACAAAAGGGTTGATGCTGAGATTAAGAATCTCTGTTAAAGCCTTCTGAAAGCTTAATAGGAGCAACCAATTAAAAAAAATTTAATACAAAAAAAATCCCCGACTATTTCGAGGACTAAAAACTAATAACCATGAAACTCAGTTAACCATGAGAATCACACAAATATAGGAATTAATTTTATTAATGAATATTCATTAAACTACGGTTTTCCGTAATTATCACAATGATATTCACAATAATTTTATCTCATGAAAGAAATTAAATTTATCGATCCAGAGGAAAATAAAAATACTTCTGAAAATCCGATCAAAGAAATAATTATTGAGTTTTTAAAAGATGGTTTAAGTCAAAAACAAATTGCTTTTGAACTTCAAAAAAAGGAGGTTAAGCCGAACAGCCTGAGCTCAATTGAAAAATATTTGAAAGCGTTACGAGAAGAATATGGAGCATCTACTCTTTTTCATTTAGCGTGTCTAATGATAAAAAGTGGTGAATTAATTATTGATGATTTGTAAAAGTTGCGTATATTTGGAATTAAAGCAATCAATTACAATTTATAAATTATGAAAAAGTTAGTTTTTATGACGTTTTTAGGGTTAACTTTAGTTGTTTCATGCAATAAAGAAAATCCTGCTATTTCTAAGTATAAAGATATTACCGAAGGAGTTGATATTAGTAAATTTTCTGATAGTGAAAAGCTTGAATATTTTGCCAAAATAGATATTAATAACTATGAATTACATAATTTTTCTATTAAAAAAATAAATAATAGCCCTGTTTCAGAAAATCAGAAAGCGAATTTCGAAAAAGATAAAATTGAGTTCAATACTAAGCCAAAATTCTATGATAAAACTAAATTTTTTGGAATTGTTAATCATAAAATTGAAATTTCTGATACTAAAAAGGATGGTTACTTTTCTACGAATGATGCAAGTATTTTTATTTCAGGATATTTTAATGAAGGAAAATTTTATTTCACTGAGATCAATAAATTAGGATATTAATTTTATTGGGGCGTTTCCCTTTTGGGTCGGGCTTTTCGCAGTCACTCTTTTATAGTTCGGAATTTGTTTTGGACTTTTTATTTGTATGTTTTTTCCGACTATTAAAAAGGAGTTCCAACAATCGCTACAATCCCTAACGCAGAGCCACCCCACCCCACCGCAAGGATTTCAGGGAAGTAAAGCAAAACTTTTAAACATTCCATTTGGCCCGATTGGGCTACATTTCATTTATTAAAAACTTTGCTTTTATTTTCTCTCGATCTTTCCATTTTCTTAACGAAAAATAGAGCTTTTTTCATTCCATTTTGCAGTTCCGTTCTCACTGGAACTGCTGTCATTTCCATTTTAAAAGCACAATTTTTCTAAAAATGAAATTATCTACGGAAAAAGACTTCCCCGAAAATCCTCTGTCCTTAAGCTTTTCCTCTTTTCAGTGTCGCATTTTTTTGTACCAGGTTCTTTGGCCAGCTCATTTTTTGCGACAAAAACGCAAAGCTGCAGATCTTCCGGAGGCGTTTTTTGTACGCATCAATTCGCTGAGCTCGTGCCATCGCTCCCAGAACTTGGAACAATCATGCGACACGCCATCCCCTTTTTTGATTTTTCGGCCATTCAATCCCCCGCTTTTCCCGATGCCTTTTTCATGGCAGCAAAACCAAAATCCACCTACGATGGAATTTCTTTATTTGATGTGTGGAAGTTCCTAAAATTTCGAAATATCCTTTAAACGGATTTTTAATTTTTCAGGAATGTAGAACTTTCCTGCATTCACATTATTCGAATTATCGGGCGTTTTTATCATTGCAAATTAAGAAATAACGCTCCTGCACAAAAAAACTTTTTTGGGAATCCGATTTTTGCAAAATCAAACCCACCACAAAAAAGTTTCGAGCCGTTCCGGTTTTGTTGGTTTCATTATTTCTGTCGTCAATTAGCAAAGAAAAACGACACCTCAATTATACGAATAATGCAAAACGCAGAAGTTCTTTGACATTCCCGAAAAATTTAAAAAAATCCGAAAGGATTATCATTTCTCAATTTCAGAAACGTCCACTAAAAAAAAAACTCGTGTCCTCAATACCAAATAATAAAAACTTAAAATTTTACAATCCTTACAAACCTTATAAATATTAAATTATGAAAACAGTATTTCAAAAAATAAAAAAAATATTCTTAGTAAAGAATAATAGAGAAACAATAACATTAGATACAATTAATATCGAAGAATTGAAAAATAAAATAATTAATAATATTGCTACAAACACACTTTGTGCAAAATCAGGTAAACCGATTTTTTTTAATGATTCTTTTTATATGTTAGCTTGTGATAAGTATCATATTGATTTAGATATTGACCCAATAATTTTAGATGTTTCAGATGGTGTTTTTTCTTCTGCTCAGGATTTCGATAAAGATGAAGAACATAATACTGGATATTTTTACATTAGTAAATTATGTAAAGATGATTTAAGACTAATTTATAATAACATTATTGAAAATAGATTTTATTATAATGAATATGGTCAAAAAGTAGAATTTTCTTTATAAACCTTATAAATCATATAAACCTAATAAATATTAAAAATGAAAAAATCAATTTTTATCCTAATTGCTATAATTATAGTAGTATTATCAAGTTTTTATTTCGGCTACATATATGCAAGATATGAAGCCAACAGCAGAGCAAAAGAAATGATTCTAAATGATGAAATTCCTAATTATTATATGGAAGTCTGGACAGTAGATTATCTCATAAATAATGCAAACGGCGACTTACAAAAAATGTTACCTAAGCAAAAACAAAACCGTGAATTAAATAAATCTAGTAATCTTAATAAATATAAAAATGATTAAAACCATAATTTATTATCTCAATGCAACATTCATCATAACTTTTTCAAAGGATTTTAAATCCTTTGAAAAAGAATATACGCAGAAAAGCCCCGAACAACATTTTCAAGATGCAGGTAAAACATTTACAGAAAAGGAAAAAAAATATTTAGACATCATTCATACCTGCTACGTCTATTTTTAACAAACCTTATAAACCTTATAAATCGAATAAATATTTAAAATATAAAAATTATTAAAATGGAAAATTATATTATTTCAATCTTAGCAGTAATAGCAAGTTTATTAATCATCCTTACAGTGATGAAAATTTTAAAATTTCTTTGGAACAAAGTAATTCACAAAGTCATTATATTTTTTAAACCTGAATTAAAAAATATTTATGATCTGACAAAATGGATTTTCAAAAAGCTTCCTCTTAAAGCTCAGAAAAAAATTAAATCTTTATAAATATTAAAATTATAAAAATTATCAAAATGAAAGGATTTTTTATTACTCGCAACTTAGATGAATTTTTAAAAACTCACAGTTGCGAGTTTTTGAAAATAATCATTGCTGATATGCAGGATAGAGTAGATGTATCAGTAGAAGAATTTCAAGTTTGGCGACTTAAAAGAAAATATAAAAACAATTTTTTACTGGTTTTGGATGATGGTAATTATAACAAGGTTTGTACTATTGCTGTAATGCTACCTAATTGTACCGTAAATAAACTTAAACTTTATTTTGAGAACAATGTATTATGTTTTCCTAATGAACGATAAAATCGCCCTGTAAAGCTTTAATTAGTAACTCCCTATATGGGAGTTTTTTTATGAGCGTTTTTTTTGTCACAATTTTTGGTCAAAAATTGTGACAAAAAAAAGGAGCAGAACCCCTCTGCTTTGCCCTTTTCAGTTCTGCATTTACTTTCAGTGTCGCATTTTTTTGTACCAGGTTCTTTGGCCAGCTCATTTTTTGCGACAAAAACGCAAAGCTGCAGATCTTCCGGAGGCGTTTTTTGTACGCATCAATTCGCTGAGCTCGTGCCATCGCTCCCAGAACTTGGAACAATCATGCGACACGCCAT
>NZ_JAGEKK010000028.1:0-31540 GCF_049887855.1 Chryseobacterium sp. NFX27
TTTTCTGTTTTTTGGGCGGCGGAAACGCCGCCCCCCAAAACTCAGAAAATGAGCTCAAACAAATGCTGCAATCGGGGCTGGGCTACAGCCGTTTCATCAATTGATCACCCAAAGTAATGCTGAGCCGACTTAAAAAATCCGCATTATGATAAACCTGAGGAAAATTATCTGTTTTTGTTTGCTCCTGCAGGCCATTTTTTTTACTTTTAACAAAATAAATTTTTAAAATGCAAGAGACATTAAATTACATTAACGAAAACAAGCAGCGTTTCGTGGATGAATTATTTGAGTTATTGAGAATTCCTTCTATTTCTGCAGATCCGGCCTATAAAAATGATGTATTGAAATGTGCAGATGTTGTTGCAGAATATCTTAAAAATGCAGGAGCTGACAATGTAGAAGTATGCAAAACCAACGGATATCCTATTGTTTTTGGAGAAAAACTTTTAGATAAAAATCTGCCAACCGTATTGGTATACGGGCATTATGATGTGCAGCCGGCAGATCCATTAGAGCTTTGGACAAAGCCACCTTTCGAGCCTTATATTGAAAAAACAGAACTTCATCCCGACGGAGCAATTTTTGCAAGAGGTTCAGCGGATGATAAGGGCCAGTTCTTTATGCACTTAAAGGCTTTTGAAGCAATGATGAAGACCAATACACTGCCCTGCAATGTAAAATTTATCTTAGAAGGTGAAGAAGAAGTAGGTTCTGTAAGCTTAGGAGATTTCGTTAACGAAAACAAAGAAAAGTTATCTTGCGACTGTATTTTAATTTCTGATACCCATATTTACAGCAACGAACAGCCAACTGTAACAACAGGTTTAAGAGGTTTGAGCTATGTGGAAGTTGAAGTGGAAGGACCCAACAGAGACCTTCATTCAGGATTGTACGGTGGAGCGGTTCCAAACCCGATTCATGTGCTTTCCAGAATGATCGCTAAACTGATTGATGAAGATGGACATATTACCATCGACGGATTCTATGACAATGTAGAAACTGTATCAGATGCCGAAAGAGCAGATATGAACAAACTGAAGGACAATCCTGAAGAATTCAAAAAGTCTATCGGTCTGAACGGAGTGGAAGGTGAAAAAAGCTATACAACGCTTGAAAGAACCTCTATCCGCCCCACTTTAGACTGTAACGGTATTTGGGGAGGATATACAGGAGAAGGGGCTAAAACAGTAATTCCTTCCAAAGCTTCTGCTAAAATCTCAATGCGTTTAGTTCCTTATCAGACACCTGAAGAGATCACAGAAAAATTCACAAAATATTTTGAAAAGATTGCTCCTGAGAATGTTAAAGTAAAAGTAACCCCTCACCACGGGGGAATGCCTTATGTTTTACCAAGTGATACTAAAGAGTTCTTAGCAGCTAAACAGGCGATGGAGACTGCATTTGGTAAAGAAGTTCTTCCGTATAGAAGTGGAGGCAGCATTCCGATCACGGCAATGTTTGAGAAAGTGTTGGGAGCCAAGTCTGTGCTAATGGGCTTTGGACTGGATTCAGATGCAATTCACTCACCGAATGAACATTACGGACTGTTTAATTTCTATAAAGGAATTGAAAGTATTCCGTTGTTCTTCGAAAATTATTCAAAATAATTAAATATTTTATAATCATATTTAGTAAAGCGTTCCAAAGTCGGAGCGCTTTACGTTTTTTTATGGTAATATCCCTATCAAATGATATTTTTTTAGTTAATCTATGTGATTATTTTTAGTTCAGCCTAAAATAATTACTATGAAAAAAAACTACTCTGTCGCATTCTGCTTGTTTTCAGTGTTTTCCTTTGCACAGCAGATGATCTCGTTTGAAAATTCAGATGGGTTCTATACCGGAAATATCCATGGTCAGGGAACCTGGATCAGCACACCAACAGGTGATATGCCACCTAATGTGCTCAATCAGATCATTTCTACAGATAATGCATCAAACGGAATTAATTCTTTGAAAATTGTTAAAGAAAACACATACGGAACCCAGTCTATTCCCATCATCGGCGCATTTGATAATCTTCCCATATTGCTCCCTTACAACAGTTTTACGGTTTCTTTCGATATCAATATGTCCCAGCTTAACGGATCCATCTTCAGCTTTCAGGGAGTGAGTAGTGCTGACGAAAAATACGTTTTCAGACTTGATTTTGACAATACCGGAGCCGTTAAAATCCTGAAAATGCTTTCAGGTATGCCCGTTATGGAATCTGTCCCGGGAGCATGGCAGCCGAATGTATGGTATCAGATCACGGTTATCGGTACTCCCACAGATATTAAATATTTCCTGAACGGAACTTTGATCTGTACAGGAATTGCAGCCGAATCCATAGATATAAACCAGCTGCGTTTCGTACACGATAATGCGGATGGGACAGCTTATATTGATAATCTTAAAGTCTACAGTGAAATTCTGTTATCTGCAGCAAACAACAGCATTAATAAAACAACAGTTCAGATATACCCTAATCCTGCATCAGATTTCATTAAGATCAATTCTTCCGGCAAAATAAAGGGTATTGAAATCTATGATATGACAGGGAAGAAAATGGATTTCAGCCTGGAAAATGATACAATAGACGTAAGTAATCTCTCTGCCGGTACTTATTTAATCAATATTAAAACTGAAAACGGTAATTTCTCTGAGAAATTTATCAAGAAATAAATGAAGTTTTTTCATTATTTTATCCCTTAATGGTGATTTTTTGTTGTTATTTATTTTTATTTTAGACTAAATGTTCTATATTTGCTCAAACTAATAATAAAAAATATCATGAAGAAACTTTACATTATTGCAATTTCTCTATTTTCAGTATTGTCATTCGCACAACAAACAATATCTTTTGAAACAAGCGAAGGTTTTACAGCAGGAAATATTAATGGACAACAAGGTTGGATTTCGACAGCTACAGGAGGAATACCTCCAAATATTACAAGCCAGATTGTTTCAAGTGAGTTGGCGAGTCAAGGATCGAACAGTCTTAAGATAACAGTAGATCCAGCTTTTGGACCTCAGCAAAGTCCTGTTATGGGAGGCTTCTATACTTTTCCAGCAGCATTAACCTATAATAATTTTACACTTTCATTTGATGTAAGACTAACAGAACAGACTGCAAATAGTTCAGATTTTGTTTTCAGAACAGTTAGTACTGCAGGAACAGGAAGTATTGTCACTTATATTAATTTTGCCTATAATGGTAAAATTATGCTGGTTAACGCAGGCTCAACAACTTTGGTTGATACAAATAAAACTTGGGTAGCGAATGCTTGGGCGAGAGTAAAAATAGTTTCCACATCTACAGGAATTCAGTATTATGTCAATAATGTTTTAATTTATACAGGGCAGCCTTACGTTCAAAGTAATATTAATAGAATGGATTTTGTTCATGATAATTATTCCGGAACTGGCTATATAGATAACATTAAAGTAAATAACGAATCGGTTTTATCTACACAGGAAGCTATAGCAAGTAC
Organism: Chryseobacterium sp. NFX27; assembly: GCF_049887855.1. NCBI lineage: Bacteria > Pseudomonadati > Bacteroidota > Flavobacteriia > Flavobacteriales > Weeksellaceae > Chryseobacterium > Chryseobacterium sp. NFX27. Next base: position 3,474 of record NZ_JAGEKK010000028.1, read on the forward strand.
TGAGAATATATCAGTATATCCGAACCCAACAACTGATTATATTAATATTAAAACATCTGCAAAAATCAAAAATGTTGAAGTTTATGAAATTTCAGGAAAAAGAATTAATATTAAACTAGAAGGAAATAAGGTTGATGTTAAAAATCTGGGAAGCGGAACTTATTTATTAAATGTAGAAACTGAAGGAAGAAACTACACTAAACAATTCATCAAAAAATAATACCTGATAAATCTTAGTCCATATAAAACACTCCAATTGGAGTGTTTTTGTTATTTTAGAGCATTAAAATTAAATAAATATGCCAGAAAATAAAGTAGCTTATATAACCGGAGGAACCAAAGGAATAGGTTTCGGAATAGCCAGAATATTACTGGAAAACGGTATTTCAGTAGCATTTTCAGGACGTAAAAGAGATGACGTGGAAAAAGCGGAAGAAGATCTTAAGAAATATGCACAGAATGTTTTAGGAATCGTTTCAGATGTAAGAAGCCTTGAAAGTGAAAAAGAAGCTGTAAAATACATTATTGAAACATTTGGTAGACTGGATTTTGTAATTGCCAATGCAGGATTGGGAATATTCAAACCTGTAGATGAACTGACTGCCGAAGAGTGGAATGATATGATAGAAACCAATCTGACGGGCGTTTTCTATACCTTAAAAGCTTCTGTAGAAGAACTAAAAAAGACAGAAGGTTATTACATCACAGTTTCGAGCCTGGCAGGTGCCAATTTCTTTGAAAACGGAACAGGCTATAATGCTTCTAAATTTGGAGTCGTAGGATTTACTCAGGCTGCAATGATTGATCTGAGAAAATACAATATCAAATCTACGGTTATCATGCCGGGATCAGTGGCCACAAATTTTAACGGAAATGTTCCCTCAGAAAAAGACAGCTGGAAGATCCAGCCCGAAGATATGGGGAATCTCGTCCTCGATATTTTAAAGATGAATCCACGTGTTCTGCCCAGTAAAATAGAGTTTAGGGCAACAAAACCAGCCTAGTTAATGCATTTAATGTATTGAATAGTAAAAAAATAAGTATTATGCATGCATAATATATTTTTTAATTATATTAGCAACGTAAAATATAACAAAATCTCAGCATAAAACACTAAGGTTTTTATGCGCAAAAGGGAAAAAATAAAATAGTACACATGAAAATATTAGTTTGTATCAGTAGTGTTCCGGATACTACTTCCAAGATTAACTTTACGGCAGATAAATCTGCTTTCGACAAAAATGGAATTCAGTGGGTAATCAATCCTTTAGATGAATTTGCGTTGACAAAAGCAGTTAAACTTCAGGAATCTCAGGGTGCAACTGTAACAGTGATCAACGTAGGAGATGCTGCTACAGAACCAGTGATCAGAAAAGCATTAGCTATTGGTGCCAATGATGCGGTGAGAGTAAACCTTGATCCTAAAGACAGCTATTCTACAGCAAAAGAAATTGCCGCTGTAGCTCAAAATGGCGGATATGACCTTATCCTTTGCGGAAAAGAATCTATTGATTACAATGGAGGTTCAGTACCGGGAATGGTCGCTCAGTTGTTAAATCAGCCTTTCGTAAATGCATCTGTAGGTTTAGACGTAAACGGAAGCGAAGCTACTGCTGTAAGAGAAATTGAAGGCGGAAAAGAAACTATATCAGTAAAATTACCTGCCGTAATCGCAGGACAAAAAGGATTGGTAGATGAAAAAGATCTTATCATCCCGAATATGAGAGGGATTATGTCTGCAAGAACGAAGCCTTTACAGGTGGTAGAACCTTCTTCTTCTGAGGTGAAAGTTCAGGGAGTAACTTATGACAGCGTGCCGCCGAGAGCTGCTGTGAAAATGGTGTCTCCTGACAATTTGGATGAATTGGTAAGATTACTTCACGAAGAAGCTAAAGTAATCTAAAAATTTAAAAGAGAGAAGCTGAAACAGGGACGTATGTTGAGCCCTGGTCTGATTTCCAATCTTTTAATCCTTAAATTTTTTAATCTTTAAATTTTAAAAAAAAATGGCAGTATTCGTATACGCAGAAAATATAAATGGAGTTTACAAGAAAGCAGCTTTTGAAGCAGTTTCTTATGCTAAAGCAGTTGCAGACCAGGCGGGAGATACCGTTACGGCAATTTCTGTAAACCCTACAGATTCTTCAGATTTATTGTACAAATATGGAGCATCAAACGTTATCAATGTAAAAGACGAAGGTCTTAAAAGCTTTTCAGCAAAGGCATTCGCTCAGGCTGTAAGTGAAGTGGCAGACGGAAACACTATTGTTTTTCCTCATACTACAGACGCTTCTTCTATCGCTCCTATGCTTGCGGTAATGAAGAACTATTCTTTAATTACCAATGTACTGGAGGCTCCTGAAAGTCTTTCTCCGTTCCAGGTGAAAAGAAAAGCTTTCTCAGGAAAAGGGTTTATGCATGCAAAAGCTGAAGGAAATGGTGTGATCATCACAGTGTCTCAAAATGCTTTCGGTGTAAAAGAAAGTTCAGTTTCAGGCTCAGAAGAAGTTAAAAATCTTTCAGTAGCCAACGAAGATACTAAAGTAATCTCTCATGAGCAGAGTTCAGGGAAATTAGACCTTAAAGAAGCTGAAGTAGTGGTTTCTGCAGGAAGAGGGATGAAAGGTCCTGAAAACTGGGGAATGATCGAAGATCTTGCTAATGTTCTTGGCGCTGCTACAGCATGTTCCAAGCCTGTTTCTGATATCGGGTGGAGACCTCACACAGAACACGTAGGACAGACGGGTAAAGCAATTTCACCTAATCTTTATATTGCAGTAGGTATTTCCGGAGCTATTCAGCATTTAGCCGGGGTAAACTCTTCTAAAACCATCGTAGTCATTAATAATGATGCTGAAGCACCATTCTTTAAGTCTGCGGATTATGGAGTAGTGGGAGATGCATTCCAGATTATCCCTGCATTAACTGAGAAGATCAAAGCAATAAAAGGATAAAAAGAATCAGTGGATTTACTCCGCAGGTCAATAGTAAATTTTAAAATTGACACGAAGTAATTCACGATTTACAATTCACATAAAAAATAAAAGTTCGGGCTTTCCGGGCTTTTATTTTTGCGTAAAAAACTGAAATCACAATAAAAAATTAATCTATATTTGTAGCTATGGATTATAAGCAGCTAATTATTCGCGGAATATCGTACAGCCAGACCCAATCGGGGGCTTACGCTTTGTTATTGGAACATGAAGAAACACATATAAAATTACCTGTTGTTATAGGAAATTTCGAGGCTCAGTCTATTTCGCTGGGACTGGAAAAAGACATCCATCCACCCCGTCCGCTTACCCATGATTTATTCACAAAATTTATAGTTTCTGCCCATTATGAATTGGTTTCAGTGATTATTTACCAAATCGTAGACGGCGTATTTTTTTCTAATATCAATTTCAAAAATAAAGCTAATAACGAAGAGATGATCCTTGATGCAAGAACTTCTGATGCGGTAGCCATGGCCGTAAGATTCGATGCTCCCATTTTTACCACGCAGCAGGTTCTTAATGAGGCCGGAATTCTTCTTGAACTCGAAGATGTTTCAAAAGAGGAACAGCCGTTCTCCGAAACCGAGCAGTCTGAAGATAATTTAAAAGCTGTATCTATGGAAGAGCTTCAGAAATTATTAGATGAAGCTGTAAAAGAAGAAGATTTCGATACCGCTTTGGAAATTCAGGAAGAAATTAAAAGGAGGAAAAAGAAAATTGATTAAAAGAGACACTTATACTAAACTATGAATTTAAAATTACGACTTACCATCCTCAGCTTTCTCCAGTTTTTCGTTTGGGGAGCATGGCTGATTACGATGGCTAATTTTTGGTTCGGTACAAAACACTGGGACGGAACCCAGTTTGGAGCCGTTTTCGGAACCATGGGAATAGCTTCTATTTTTATGCCGACCATTACCGGAATTATTGCCGACCGCTGGGTAAATGCAGAACGTATATTTTCTGTACTCCATATCCTTTATGGTGTTATCCTTTTTATACTGCCTCATTCCGCAGATCCTAATTCTTTCTTTTGGCTGATGCTTCTGGCGATGTGTTTCTATATGCCTACCATTGCCCTCGCGAATTCTATTTCTTACACCATCCTGAAGAACAGTAATCTGGATGTCGTGAGAGACTTTCCGCCTATCCGGGTGTGGGGGACCATAGGGTTTATTGTAGCCATGTGGATTACCAATCTTACGGGAAACAAGGCTACAGAAGGACAGTTTTACATCGGTGGAGCTATTGCTGTATTTTTAGGCATCTATGCTCTGACCTTACCCAAATGCCCGCCTCAGAAACTGATCGATAAAAACGCTCCGTTATCTGAGCAATTAGGCCTTAATGCATTTAAGCTTTTCGGAAGCTATAAAATGGCTTTGTTCTTTTTGTTTTCAATGCTTTTGGGGGCAGCACTTCAGCTGACTAATGCTTACGGAGATGTATTCTTAAGTGAATTCTCACATTTTCCAAAATATGCAGACTCATTTGTAGTACAGAGATCTACGATTATCATGTCGATTTCGCAGGTTTCGGAAACCTTATTTATTCTGGCAATTCCTTTCTTTCTGAGGAAATTTGGAATCAAAAAAGTAATGTTGATGTCTATGCTGGCCTGGGTACTTAGATTCGGGTTCTTTGCTTACGGCGTTCCGGACGGATTCGGGCTCTCACTGATCATTTTTTCATGCATCGTATACGGAATGGCATTTGACTTCTTCAATATTTCCGGTTCTCTTTTCGTAGAAACAACGACCGATAAAAAGATAAGATCATCTGCTCAGGGATTATTTATGATGATGACCAATGGTTTTGGTGCTCTTTTCGGAAGCTATATTGCAGGATGGGCTATCGATAAATTTTTCACGCACAGGTTTACGAATGTTTCAGATCTATCCGCCTATCTGGATACGACAGCTGATAATCCTACTTTCTTACAGATTCTTAAGAACAGTTTCAATTCAGCTGTAAATGCTGACGGAACACTTTCATCTGTAGTGATGGTGAAAGACTGGCAGAATATATGGCTTTCATTTGCAATCTATGCTTTGATCCTTGCTATTTTCTTTGCTGTTTTATTCAGACATAAACATAATCCGGAAGAAGTTTCTTCAGTGAAGCATTAATTCTACTGAACTGATTTTTAAAATATTAAATTGCACTTTTGAGAGAAAGTGCAATTTTTTTTATTTTCGGGCAACCTTTGTAATCATAGTTAGAACACAATGCGTGGAATGAATTTCTGTTGGTTAAAAATAGAACCAATTTAATCGGTGGAAAATTCTGAATCAGTTATGGAGGGCTTAAAGTATTTGTTCAGAAAGATTTTACACCCGTATTCAATGACAGTGCTCTTCTGAAGAATAAATATGGTGTTCGGATCGGTATAGAATTTGTAAATGTTATTTTCTAATTTAATATTATAATTGGCTTTTTGTTAAATATAATGTAATTTAAATTAGTTTTTATTGATACTAACAAATGTTTGTAAAGGAATCAACCGTTTTTAAAACACACTGTCTAAAAGTGTGTTTTTTTTTGTATTTTGGCACTTTAGTAAATATGAAAAATATTCAGTTATTAGGATTATTATTAGTGGTGGCAGGCAGTTTTCTGCCTCTTGTTCATGTTCCCGTAATCGGAAACTGGAACTACTGGAAACTGGATCATTATCTGGCTATTGCATGCTGGATCTTTGCTGCATGTGCAGTTTTTGGTATTGTGAACAACAGTGCGAAAGTAGTAAGATTTTTTGGCGTCCTGCTGATTTTGTTATTTGCATTTACACTGGTTGCAGTTAAGATGCAGTCTCTGGAATACTTCAGCTTTCTGCCGTTTAAATCATGGAGAGAAGCTTTTGCAGGAGTTGTAAAGCTGAAATGGGGTTGGATAGCAGAATTTTTAGGCGCTTTCCTTATGATTTTCGCTGTAGGAAATAAAAAAGTAAATAAACGGACACAGATATGAAGCATTTAAAAATAGGATCAGCAGCTTTATTGATGTTGATATTTTCACAGGTTAAATCTCAAAAGACAGCATTTGACAAACCGGACCAGCCGGCTAAATGTAAAAACATAAGAGAAGGAAAATTCCTTCGCCCGAATTATCCCGAGGGAATTTGGTATATGACCATTAAGGATAATATTCAGACCGAATATTTAAATAATGGTAAAGATTTTATAAAATCTACGTTGGTTTTTGTGGACGACTGTAATTATAAAGCAATTGTTCTGGATATGACAGCCAATGATAACCGTATCCATATAGGAGATGTTTTCAGCAATAAAATTGTAGAAACTCAGGACAACGCACTGAAGGTACATACCAAAGTTGAAAACAGCCAGTATGAGCTTATTTATATAAAAGCAAAAAAATAAAAGAGTATAATGCAGCCGGGAAGGCAGCATTTGTAAAAAAAGTAAATATAATACACATGAAAGAAGTATTCATCGTTTCCGCAGTAAGAACACCTATCGGGAGTTTTATGGGAAGCCTTTCAACGGTTCCTGCTACAAAGCTGGGGTCTGCTGCTGTAAAGGGAGCATTAAATAAAATCGGTCTTGATCCTAAAAATGTTCAGGAGATCTATATGGGAAATGTACTGCAGGCAGGAGAAGGCCAGGCACCGGCCCGTCAGGTGGCTTTGGGTGCTGGGCTGTCTATTGAGACGCCTTCCACTACAGTAAATAAGGTATGTGCTTCAGGAATGAAAGCAGTAACTATGGCGGCGCAGGCTATCAAAGCAGGTGATGCTGAAGTCATTGTTGCCGGAGGTATGGAGAATATGTCATTGGTACCACATTACTATAATGCAAGAGTGGCCACTAAATTAGGTGATATCAAAATGCAGGACGGAATGGTACTGGATGGCCTTACGGATGTGTACGGAAAAGTGCATATGGGAGTTTGTGCAGAAAAATGCGCTGTAGATTACAGTATTTCAAGAGAAGATCAGGATAATTTTGCCATAGAATCTTATAAAAGATCTGCAAAAGCGTGGAGCGAAGGAAAATTTGCTGAAGAAGTGGTTCCTGTTGAAATCCCTCAAAGAAAAGGAGATCCGGTAATTTTTGCTGAAGATGAAGAGTATAAAGCTGTGAATTTTGACAGACTTCCTACGCTTCCTACAGTGTTCAAAAAAGAGAACGGAACGGTAACGGCAGCTAATGCATCTACATTAAATGACGGAGCTTCTGCTTTGATCCTTGTTTCTAAGGAAAAAATGGAGGAACTTGGCCTAAAGCCTTTAGCTAAGATTATTTCTTATGCTGATGCTGCTCAGGAGCCTGAAAACTTTACCACTGCCCCTGCAAAAGCACTGCCGATTGCTCTTAAAAAAGCAGGTCTGGAGATTTCGGATATTGATTTCTTTGAATTCAACGAAGCATTCTCTGTAGTAGGTCTTGCCAACAATAAGATCTTAGGACTGGATGCATCCAAAGTAAACGTAAACGGTGGAGCAGTAGCTATTGGACATCCACTGGGAAGTTCAGGATCCAGAATCATCGTAACACTGATCAATGTATTGAAGCAGAATAATGCAAAATACGGTGCTGCAGCTATCTGCAACGGTGGTGGAGGAGCTTCTGCTATCGTGATTGAAAATATATAATATTCTCTCGAAGAATATTTTACCATTAAGGAATCGATAATTTTTCTAAATTCTAATCGATTTCTTAATGGTTTTTCTATTTTTGTGCTACTAATATTTATTTGAAATGTCTGAAATTGAGAATCAACAGCCTCAAAACATAAAGAATAATCCAAGGATTATGAAAGCCTGGGCTGTATATGACTGGGCGAATTCTGTTTACTCATTGGTTATTACCTCCACTATTTTCCCTATTTACTATTCCATACTCACAACTGCTTATGAGAAAAAGGAGTATGTGGAAGAAACAAAATCATGGATTGATGTTCCGGTGAGGCACATGATAAAGATTTTCGGAAAAGAATACCAGCCGGATGCCGTGTATGGATATTCATTGACCATATCATTTTTTATTGTAGTGCTGCTGTCCCCATTCCTGTCTTCATTAGCAGATACGATCGGGAATAAAAAATCTTTTCTGCAGTTTTTCTGTTATCTTGGGGCAACTTCATGTATGGGGTTGGCTATGTTTACAGGAATGCATAATGTATTTTTAGGGCTTCTATTCAGTATTACGGCGAGTGTCGGGTTTTGGGGAAGTTTGGTGTTCTACAACTCCTTCCTGCCGGATATTGCAACCCGGGATAAACAGGATGCGCTGTCTGCAAGAGGATACGTGTATGGATATCTTGGTTCTGTAGTTCTTGTCGTGATCTGCCTGGTGCTGATTCAGGTTTTTGCAAAAGGAGCCGCGCAGCAGCTGTTATTTACAAGAATAAGCTTCCTGTTGACCGGTGCGTGGTGGTTTGGTTTTTCCCAGTATACATTTAAACATCTTCCTCAGTTTGGAGACGTTAAAGAAAAGCTGCCTAAAGACCTTGTCCTTTTAAACTATAAGAATATCTTTAAAAAACATGAAGAGCAGGGTGGTTTCTTTGAAGTTCTTAAAGACAATATGAGCTTTTATAAAGACATTGCCAAAGAAAGTTTCCATGAGCTTTTCAAAGTGGGTGGAGTATTGTTTAAAGATAAGAACCTGAAATTCTTCCTTTCCAGTTTCTTCTTTTACAGTGTCGGGATGCAGACCATTTTCCTCATGGCTACATTATTTGGAAAAAGTGAAATCAATCTGGCTCAGGATAAACTGATCGGAACCCTTTTGGTTATCCAGATCGAAGCGATCATCGGGGCAGTTATATTCTCCAGATTATCGAGAAAAATAGGAAACAGAAACGTGATTTCTATTGCCATCGTACTTTGGATTGTTGCGTGTCTTTGGGCATACTTCCTGAACAAAGAAAATCCTACGGTAGAATATCAGTTCTATGGAGTAGCTGCAGTGGTAGGATTGGTAATGGGAGGGCTTCAGGCCATGTCCAGGTCTACCTATTCAAAGCTTCTTCCTGAAGACTCTATGGAAAATACCACATATTTCAGCTTCTATGATGTATTGGAGAAAATAGCGATCATTATCGGAACGTTTATTTTTGCAACACTGATTGAGCATTTTAATAATATGCGTATTGCAGCACTGTCCATGACTTTATTTTTTGCAACAGGACTTGTCCTGATCCGCTTCCTTAAAGTCAATATGCGGAAAGACAGAGATACTTTATAACAACTGTCAATAAAATTCATTAAGAAACTAATCATAAAAAAGCCTGGTCATTCAGGCTTTTTGCTGTATACTGATGAATGCTCTTGCGCTTTTATAGTGATAAAATCTAATAAAAACGGTTTCTGCTTAAATAAATTGGAATTCGGCTTGAGTTTTGCTTATATTCAGCGGAATAATTTTAACTTTGCAAAAAGATTTATTGTCAAGATGACGAACCCTCTATTTTATGCAAAAATAATTCTCTTTGGAGAATATGGGATGATTGAAGACTCCCAGGGGCTTGTAGTACCTTACAGTTTCTATAAGGGAGCCCTGAAGTTCTCGGATTTGAGTTCTGAATTTGAACTGAAATCGAACAAACATCTGCAGAAATATTCTGATTTCCTTGCAACGCTTGACCTTTCTGATGATTTTAAATTGGATATCGAAAGCTTTAAAAGTGATATTGAATCCGGACTTTTCTTCGATTCTAATATTCCCCAGGGATACGGAGTAGGAAGTTCAGGAGCTTTGGTAGCTGCTATTTTTGAAAAATATGCGCTCAATAAGTTGGATCCTGAACAGATCTCAAAAGATAATCTGAAAAAATTAAAAACCGTTTTTGGAGAAATGGAAAGCTATTTCCATGGTAAAAGTTCAGGAATGGACCCTCTGATCTGTTATATGAACCTGCCGATCCTTATCGAGAATAAAGAAAACCTGGACAGGGTTTCTATCCCGGAAGGTGAAGCTGGAAAAGGAGCGATATTCCTTATCGACAGCGGTATTACAGGAGAAACCGGGCCTATGATACAGATTTTCTTTGAAAAAATGAAAACGGAAGGTTTCCGGAAAACATTAAAAGAAGAATTCATCCGTTACAACAACGCATGCATTGAATCTTTCCTTAAAAAAGACATGAATCCTTTCTTCAGAAACCTGAAAAAGCTTTCCCATTGGGCATATGAACACTTCCGTCCGATGATTCCTGAAAGTATTTTCAACATCTGGAAAAAAGGACTGGACTCTAATGCTTATTATCTGAAACTTTGCGGAAGCGGAGGTGGCGGATATATTCTGGGCTTCACCAAAGACTACGCAAAAGCAGAAAAAATGCTTGAAGGCTTCCAAAAAGAAGTGATTTATAGATTTTAAACAGGCTGGAATGAATTCTGAAAAAGAAACTTTCCAGTCTAAAAACTATATCTCTAAATCTCTATTTTACAGATTCTCACAATTCGTGGGTTTTCTGATCGGTGCCCGTTTTTTTGTGGCAGCACTCCTTACCTTTGCCCTGTATGTATCTACTTTTTTCCTCTTCAACCAGGATGAGACATTCAGCAAATTTGTCTTCGATTTTAAAGTACACGGCATTATTTTCTGTACCGTTATAACCATTCTGGCCGGCGGAATCATCAACCAGTTTTATGATTTGGAAAAAGATCATGTGGTAAAACCGTTCCGGACCAGAATTCAAAGTTTTATCAAACAGAAATATTTTTTATATGCTTATCTGGCCCTGACTGCTATTTCTCTTGGGGTAGCATGGATGATTTCCCATAAGGTTTTTGTCTTTTTTCTGGTCTACCAGTTTTTTATGTGGTTTTACAGTCATAAGTTAAGCAGGTTACTGATCATTAACAATCTTACTTTCGTAAGCCTTACATTATATCCCTTTTTTGGAATGATGGTGTACTATGAAACCTTTTCCAAGAAGGTGCTGCTGATGGCTATTTTTCTTTTTCTGATCCTTCTGTGTATCGATATTGTGAAAGATATGCTCACGAAAAGCGTTGACAAAGCATTTGGATATACAACCATTCCAAACTATTTTAATAATAAAAATTCCCAGATCATTATTATTTCCCTGCTGATTACCACCATGGCTGTTTCTATGAAACTGATCACCAAAACAGGTATATCAGGTTTTATGGCGTATTACTTTACGGGTGGGATGTTTGTAATGATCTTCTGTATTTACCTTCTGCTTCAATCGACCAGGAAAAGTAAATTCCTCACGCTCAATCTATTAAGGTTCTGGGTTTTTGTAGGAATCATCGCTATGCTTTTGAATGGAATTGAAAGTAAATTGTAGAAAATTTTCTTTAAATAAACTGAGGTTATTATTACCTTTGCAAAACTAAATTTAATAAAAAGGATGCCCATTTTTAACGATACTAAAGTAGCATTTGCAGACAAGTCTGATGCACAATTGAGAAAGGCGTACTGGATGTTTAAAATGATTGAACAGCCTGCTCTTACCAGTCTTGGAACTTCTGTTCTTAATTTTACGGTACACAATAATTTTCCTTTCGTAACCGGGATTGTAAAAAGCACTTTGTTTGAACAGTTCTGTGGTGGCGAAACCCGTGAAGAAAGCATGAAGGCGGTAAAACAGCTTTTCAAAAGAGGAGTGGGAAGTATTTTCGATTACTCTATTGAAGGTAAAGAAGATGAGGAAACCTTTGATGCAGTTTGCAAGGAGATCAAAGATATCATTAGATTTTCCGTGGGAAATCCTGCTATTCCTTTTATTGTATTTAAACCCACTGCTTTTGGAAGAATTGATCTTTATGAAGCAGTAGGAAGTGGTGCTGAGCTTACTTCAAGTCAGAAAGAAGAATGGGAAAGAGTTGTAAGAAGATTTGATGAGGTATGCAGTCTTTGCCATGAGAATGACAAAAAAGTAATGATAGATGCTGAAGAAACCTGGATGCAGGATGCAGCAGACCACCTTTGTGAAAACATGATGGAGAAATACAACCGGGAAAAGCCAATCGTATGGAATACCATTCAGATGTACAGAACCGGAAGACTGGAGTATATGGAAGCTCATCTTCAGAGAGCCAGAGAAAAGAATTATTTCATAGGATATAAGATCGTTCGTGGCGCCTACATGGAAAAGGAAAGGGCAAGAGCCGAAGAAAAAGGATATCCGGATCCTATCCAGCCGAATAAGGAGGCTTCGGATAAGAATTACAATGCCGGAATTGATTTTGTAATGAATCATTTGGATAAGGTATCTGCATTCTTTGGAACTCATAACGAAATTTCATCCGAACTGGTTATGGATAAAATGAAAGCCAGATCTCTTGAGAACGGAAACCCTCATATCTATTTTGGACAGCTTTACGGAATGAGTGATAATATCACCTTCTATCTTTCAGATAAAGGCTATAATGTGGCTAAATATCTTCCGTACGGTCCTGTGAAGGATGTAGTGCCGTATCTTACAAGAAGAGCAAGAGAAAACACTTCTGTAGCCGGGCAGACCGGAAGAGAATTGGGACTGATCAAGAAAGAACTGGAAAGAAGGAAGAAATAATAATATTTTATAAAATTACAGAAGCCCTGCAGAAAACTGCTGGGCTTTTTAGTTTTGATATATTCATGTTTTAAAAGCAATATTCCATATCGTAATATTGTTTATAATAATTAATATATGTTGATTATTAGATATTTATATTTAGTTTTTATTGTCATGTTTATTATTATTGTTTATATTTGATTAAACTATTAAAACCTGACCCATGAAAAAAACATTACTTATTACTGCCTTTATGGCGGCTAACTTTGCCACAGCACAGACCTACAATAATGGAGGTTTAAGTACTGGAGCTACTTCTAAAAGCGGCACAGCAGCACCTGCCGGATACACCTGGTCTGAAGTTCAGAATAATACTGGGAATACTACAGAATCAAACGGAACTTCCGGATTTGGGGGAATGTATAGTTCGGCAGCATCTAATTTATTTATTGCAGATGACTTTACAATTCCGGCAGGGGCATCATGGCAGATTACCAGTATCGATTTTTTTGCTTATCAGACAAGTTATATGGGAACGACTTCTCCGTTTAATACGGTACGAGTAAATATATTTAGCTCTGATCCTTCTGTAGCAGGTGCTGTAAGTGTTTTTGGGAATGATACTGCCAACAGATTCACGAGCAGCGTAGATGCCAATATGTACAGAATATTTAACAGTGCAGTACCGAATTCAGTATCTGTGCCGGGCACAGCAAGAAGGATATGGAAAGTTTCTGCTACTACGCCTGTTACCTTAAGTGCAGGTACCTACTGGATAAAATATCAACTGCAAAATGTAGTGACCGCGAGCGCTGGTTTTTTACCTTCTGTTACAATACCCGGAAGCAGAGGGCTTGCTGCTTTTAATGCGAAACAAAATGATGCGATTGCAGGAACATGGATTCCATTAGTAGATACGGGAAACCCGGCGACTGCACCGGATTATACTGTAGATATGCCGTTTATCATTAATTTTACTTCAACAACTTTAGGAACAAATGAAGCAATGCAGTACGATAATAGAATTCAGGTATATCCAAATCCGGTAAAAGATAATTTTAAAATCAATAATCCTGAAAAAATTAAAATCAGCAGCGTAGAAATAATCGGCCTTTCAGGAAAACATATAAGAACTTTAAATGGAGCTGAAGAATATAATGTTTCAGATCTCCCGAAAGGAAATTATATTTTGAAAATAAAAAACAGCGAACTTACAAAAGTTACAAAACTTATAAAGCAATAGCTTAGTTTTCTTCAAATATTTTTGACCTGATCATTAACCTGATCAGGTTTTTTATGGCTCAAAACTTTCGAATTTTCCGTTTTCGTAGAACAGAACGATCCTTTTTATTTTATTTTCCTGATTTCCAATGACTTGGTTTAATATTTTATCATTGGAATTTTCTAATCGCTGAGAATCGGATATGTTTTCCAATGATCTATAAGGGGGCGGTATAAACGATTCTCGCGGGCTCTCTTTTAGAACATCCGTTTCTTCCTCTGTTCCGAAATCTTCATCATCTTTCATCATCGTAAACAAGTCGGGTAGCGGAGTAGGTTTTCCTTTTTCGTCTTCCGGTTTTTCTTCTGAAGTAGATTGAACATCCGGTAATTCGGATTTCAGCATCTCACCTTCACCTGTAACCAGCCAGTCCCAAAGTATTTCCGGGAAGCTCGACTTTATCTTTATAATAAATTCCAGAGAAGGCTTGTTTCTTCCGGAAGTGATATGCGAAATGGAAGAACGCTGTACATCGATCTCATCTGCAAACTCAGAAGGACTGAGATTGGAATACTCTATAACTTTGGAAATTCTTTCGTTTAAACTCATAAAAATAAGTTATTAATTACTTTACAAATGTAAATGATTTAATTTACATAACCAAATTACAAAAGTAAACGAAGTTGAGTTTTGTAAATATACAGATGTAAATTAATATAAGATGTTTAAAAACAATGTTTTACATATCCCAATACTATCTTATAAGGCGATTTAATAAAGTAAACTTAACTTTTATGTCTCCTTAAGCTCTTATTCCAATTTACTGTTAAGCATCTTGAATTGATATTCATAATTTAAACCCGGTATTTATATAGTATCTGATTATAAGCATTTTAAAAATTTAAACTCCCAGATTATGGTGAACGAATGCTACATTTTAATTTGGCACTGAAGATAACTTATTTGCTGTGTACAAAAGTAAATTTTTATATATAATACTGTAAGTGAGTGGTTTAAATAATATTTATTTACAAATAAATCCCATAATTGACTAAAATTTTTTCGGTTTATGGTAATGATTTTATTGAGGTCTAAATTTTGATGAATTTTGCTTACTAAATGAAGAAAATCAACTATTTACATTTGTATATAGGTGTAACGAGTAAAGTTTTCCACATCCGTATCGTTTAATAATATTATGCCTATTGTCCGATAAATACAGAATTATCCACTTAAAGTAACCTTTCAAATATAATTTATATAAATATTGTAACTTATTGATATTGTTGTACTTGATTATTTACATTTATATTATACACAATTAACAATTTTATCCACAGACAAAATGACAGTTGAGGTTGTTTAACTAAGTTACAAATGTTAACCATGTTTTTATGTCTAAAATTCATTAAATTTGACTCTTGTAAATTATTTAGAATGAATTTTGAACAGCTCTATTCTCCGAACCCTAATTTCTCAAACCGCTATATTTCCCCTGAAAAATTATTTTCTTACTTACAGACTAATCTCAGCGATTATGTTCAGGAGATTGGAAGATCATATTTAGATAAACCTATTTATCAGTTAAGCATAGGAACAGGAACAGTTAATGTTCTCGCATGGTCACAGATGCACGGAAATGAATCCAATGCCAGCCATGCCATGCTAGACCTTCTTGAGGTTTTGGATAAAGCTCCGGAAATGAAAGAAGATCTTTTCACTAAGATCAGGCTGGATTTTATTTTTATGCTCAATCCTGACGGATCAGAAAGATGGACAAGGCTTAATGCTGCAGATATTGATCTGAACAGAGACTTTCATAATGAGTCGAGTAAGGAAATTAAATTCCTTAAAAAAGCCGTTGCCTCAAAAAAGTATGATTATGCATTAAATCTGCATGAACAGAGAACTATTTTTACTACAGACGGAATACACCCGGCAACACTTTCCTTTTTGGCACCTTCCGAAAATGAAGAACGTACCATCACTGATAACAGGAAAAAATGCATGGCAGTAATTGGAAGAATTTACGATCACCTAAAAGAATTAATTCCGAATCAGATCGGCAGATATTCTGATGAGTTTTATCCCACCTCTACAGGCGATAATTTCATTAAGGCAGGAATGCCGACTATTTTGTTTGAGGGCGGACATTTCGTAGATGACTATACAAGAAAGGGAACCAGGAAATACTATACGGTTGCTTTATATTATGCATTAAAAGCAATCAGTGAACTGAATTCGGATACAGAAGGATGGGAGAAATATCTTGAAATTCCCGAAAACCAGGAGACCCATTATGATATTATTTACAGAAATGTAAAACTGAATACAGATCATGAATGCATTCTGGATGTTGCAGTTCAGTACCGCGAAATTATGGAAGAAGGAAAGGATGAAATATCATTTGTACCTTTTGTGATGGAAGTGGGAGATGTGAAAAAAAGAAAAGGCTGGCTGGAGATAGACTGTACAGGAAAGAAATTTGTAGCCGCTACCAAATATCCGAAACTGGATGCACCTGCAGAATTTACAATAGAAGATTAAACCCCCATTTTATAGGATCATTTTTTTGATTCAGAAATTTTAGTTTAGTTTAAAAGAAAATGCTATCCGCCAGATCTTCGCAATCTGCGGGAGCATAAAAACAAAACGTCCTCAAAAAGTATTACTTTCTGAGGACGTTTTTGTTATATAATGAATTAATTAGTTGACCACTTTAATACCATTGGCTACAAACCTGATCTCTTCTTTAGGGGTTGTGATGGCATCAATTTCAGCCTGAGGTTTCTTGGCATCTTCAGCATAATGCTTCTGTTCGTCTACTGAAGTTACTTTTCTTTCTGCAGTACCTTCCAATACAACATTTTTACCTTTTAAAGCTGTTGGAACAAAGAATGCATAATCTTTCATTTTTACGAAAAACTGAGAATTGTCTTCAGTCTGGATGGTAAGCCAGCATCCTTTTTTCTCGCATACATCAGTTACCTTTCCTTTAACGGCAACGCCTTCCACTTTTTTATTGTCTTTCTTAAGCTTTTTGCTCAGTTTATCTACTGTGATGGCTTTAGATTCTGAAGTTACTCCAGCTCCGTATGCATCACCTGCAATAGCGTTTCCTGCCGGCGGTCCAGACTTTTTCTGTGATGTCTCCTGTGCAAAAGCTAAAGTAGAAACACTTACAGCTGCTGCCAATAATATAGCCTTGAATTTCATTTTTAATATTTTTTCCAAAAGTACTAATTAAAATTGAATAACAATTCGATAAAAACTTGATAAAAAGCAGGTGGTGCAGTAAATTTTAAACAAATATGAAAATCAATGTCAGATTTGTTTATATTTGATGCCTATACTTGACTATGCAGAAAAAACTGAAACTTTGGGACGCCATTATGCTGGTAATGGGATCTATGATTGGAAGCGGAATTTTTATTGTAAGTGCCGATATGATGCGGAACCTGGGATCCGGTTTCTGGCTGATCATAGTTTGGATCATTACCGGAGTGATGACTGTAGCGGCAGCAATCAGCTATGGAGAACTTTCAGCGCTGTTTCCAAAAGCAGGCGGGCAGTACACTTATCTCAAAGAGATCTTTGGGAAAAAGATGGGATTTCTATACGGCTGGGGTCTGTTTACGGTAATCCAGACGGGAACGATTGCTGCAGTAGCAATGGCTTTCGGTAAATTTACAGCTTATCTGGTTCCGTCATTGAATGATGCAGCCCCTATTTTCCAGAGCGGAGAGTTCAAAATCACGTGGATACAGATTCTGGCAATAGCCGTTATTCTTTTACTTACTTATATTAATACAAGAGGCGTACAGAGCGGAAAGCTGCTTCAGAATGTATTTACAGGGTCAAAGATCATTGCTTTACTGGGCTTAATTGCTGTTGGATTTATTTTAGTTGATTTTTCGCATTTAGCTGAAAATTTCAGTCTGGGTTTTGATTCATTCAATAATCTTAAAAAAGATATAAGCGGTAATTTTCTTAAAGAAGGCTGGGAGCCGATTGGTGGAATGACCCTGCTTGGAGGTATTGCAGCAGCCATGGTAGGATCTGTTTTCAGTTCGGTAGCCTGGGAAAGCGTAACATTCGTTTCCGGGGAAGTGGAAAATCCGAAGAAAAATATTGTTAAATCCATGATCTATGGAACTTCTGCAGTCATGATCCTTTATCTGGCGGTCAATTATGTATACCTGAATGCTTTAGACAGGGACAGTATTGCTTTTGCAGCCAATGACAGGGTTGCTGTGGCAGCCTCACAGAATATTTTCGGAAGTGCAGGGACCATTATTATTGCAGTTCTTGTAATGGTTTCTACGTTTGGATGCAACAATGGGCTGATTCTGGCTGGAGCCAGAGTATTTCAAACTATGGCAAAAGACGGAATGTTTTTTAAATCAGCAGAAAAGAACAACAAAAATGAAGTTCCGGAGAATGCTTTATGGATGCAGGGAATCTGGGCTTCGGTGTTATGCCTTAGCGGACAGTACGGTAACCTTCTGGACATGATCTCTTTTGTGATCGTTCTGTTCTATATGATTACAGTTTTTGGAGTTATTTATTTAAGATTTAAAAAGCCGGACCTTGAAAGGCCTTACAAAACCTGGCTTTATCCGGTAACGCCTATCATTTATCTTCTGATAGGGACAGGGTTTTGCGTACTTCTTCTGATCTACAAACAGCAGTATACGTGGCCCGGATTTTTAATGGTACTCCTGGGACTTCCGGTGTATTATTTCATTAACAGGAAAAAGCAGGCGGATCAATAGGATAAAATTAACCGTTTCTACCATATATCAGGGCTCCCAAATTCTTTTGGAAGCCCTTTTTTCAATGAGATTTTTGATTTCTTTTCTTATTTATTTCATGAAAATGTGTATTTTGGTAGTTCTTTTTAAACTAAACTATGAAGTAAAATAAGAAGCTGACTATGGACACACCAAATTACAGAATGCCTTTCGTGCCTTCAACGTTAATGACTGAAGGCGGAAGCATTGATATCTGCGACATGGGCGAAAGCATTGCTCACAATATCATGCTTCTGATCACCACCAAAAAAGGCGAAAACAGATATGATGACAATTATGGAAACGATGTTTGGAATCTGGAATTCGATAATGGAGTTACCAGTGCCGTTTGGGAAAGCGTTTTCATTAAAAGCCTCAGAAGGCAGATCCAGGAATATGAACCCCGCATCGTAAATCCGCAGGTTGATGCGCACATACAATTTGTAGAGCACAGCTACGATACCAAAGAACATACAGAGATCAAAAAGAAAGTAAGAATTGCCATCAATGCAAAAATGGAGGCAACAGGAGAGCGTTTCAGCTTTTCTACAGAATTATTTTTAAGCCCGATGTCTATTGACTAATTGTTTTTTAAAGCAGAAAAATTTATGAACTTAGATCAGAATATATATTCCAAAGAATCTGTAAAGGCAAGAATGCTTCAGAACGCCACCAAAGTGTGGGGACTGAAAAGTCCACAGTCTCTGGACCCTTTTGTAAAACTACTGATAGACGCATTCAGTACAGAAGTTTTTAAGGCCAATAACGAAATTCAGACCGTCAATGCAAGAATCCTTGAGAAACTAGCAAAACTTCTGACCCCATCCATTTATACCCATCCAATTCCTGCCCATGCGGTTGCTTTTACACTGCCTTACGAGTCTTCGGAAGTCCTTTTGGAGCACACTGAATTCTTTTTCCGCAAGCAGATGACATCAACGGTAAAGTCGGAATCAGATAAACAGCTTAATATTCCTTTTACACCCGTAGGTAATGTAAGAATCAATAAAATACAGACCGCAGTAATGTTTGTAGGAAATACCTGCTACAGTGTAGATGACAGACTGAATAAAATACCGGTAGCAAGATTTCAGGGAAAACCTGAAGACTATAGGAAGATTACAATAGGAATAGATGTAAGCAGATATGCCAGCGAAAATTTCCCTAAATATATCAGCGTATTCTGTTCCAATCCTGCCTTTGAGCATATAGATTTCGTCTACAAGCTTCTTCCTTATATTACTGTTACCAGCAATGGGAACCCTTTATTTGTAAGAGAAGGGCTGAGTTACCTTACGAACAGCCAGCAGGAAGGATATGAGCAGATGTTCAGAGAACAGTCGATCCGGAATAAGGCTATTGAAGATATCAAAAGTATATACCGTCATAAATTCATTGAAATTACAGGACTTTCGAGCAGCCTGTTTTCGGAGCCGGGAGTACTGCCGCAGAACCTTGACTTTCTTAACGGAAAAGAGGAGATCAGAAAGCAAATTGGAGACAAGCGCTATTTATGGCTTACTTTTGAATTCCCGCCACAGTTTTCTGCTGAGATATTAGATAATTTTTCATTTGTCATGAATGCTTTCCCTATTTACAACAGAGGCTGGAAGAAGACAGAATATAGTCTGGATATCATGGGAAACAATATACCCCTGGTTACAGATGAAGGCGAACATTTCCTGTATGTAGATGAAGTTCAGGACGGAGACGGAAGAAGATACACGGAGATTCCTTTTACCCCTGCAGATGATCTTAAAAAAGGTTTGTATACGGTAAGAAAAGGGGGAATGGAGCGTTTTACCAATAGAAATGCTGTAGATATGATCGCCAATGTTCTGGAGCTGACAAGAGATGAGATTGCAGCATTCTCACTTTTAAACAGGGATAATGTCAAAGGAGTGCTTAGCGAAATGTCAGACAAAATGAAGACCATGGTTCAGAAAGTGAACAATGCAAAAAGAAATATAAGACAGGAACTGAATTATGTTATCATGGAGCCTGTAGAAAAAACAGACCATACGTATGCCTCATTCTGGGTTACACATTGTACTCTGGCCAACCATATGCGTCCGGGAACAGAACTTTCCAATCAGCTGAAATCTCAGACCGTTGTTCTTCTCACAGAAACTATAGGCGGTTCCGAGGAGCAGAAAGGAACAGACAGTATTCAGGCTTACAGATATGCATTAACCACAAGAGACAAGATCATCTCCCTGGAAGATGTTAAAAATTACTGCAGAATGATCCTGAAAGATGAGGTAAAAGAAGTGCGGGTAAGAAGAGGAACTATGATCAGCAACCGCCCAAAGGAGGGTTTTGTAAGAACTGTTGAAATAGAGATCATTCCGCAGAATTATTCCTTCTACGGAAGGGCCTACTGGGAAAATATGGCCAATATCCTTAGAAACCAAATCATTTCAAAAGCAATTGACGGGATCGAATATGTAGTGAAAATAAGCAATGAAGACATCGATCTTGACGAAATATAATTACAACTAAACCTAAACTATAAAAATATGAGAAAGATTATCGTTCTTGCCATGGCTCTGACCGTTACATCGGCCAGTGTTATCAGCTGTAAAAAAGACGTCAGTACACTGGGTAAATCTGTTCTGAATCTTGGCGGTGCAGACGAAGCTAATGCTATTATCGAATTCAATAACAACTTTGTGGATTCTTACAAGAATACATCCAGGCACATAGAAAGTATTCTGAGATATGCTGATGAAGCCGTAGCGAAAGCAAAAGGAGGTAATGCTATGATAATGCCTGTAATCGGTTCTATGGATTATGCATTCAGCAAGATCAAAGAAATACCGTCGGGTTTTGAAAAAGACAAGACAGCAATAGAGGCAGACTTTAATATCTATAAAGCTAAAAAAGAAAGTATAGAGAAAAAGTTCGAAGAGCTTAAATCCTATATGAACTCTGAAGATTATAAAGACGACAAAGGAGCAAAAGCAGATGCTATTACAAAGGATATTGAAACCGAAGCCCAGGCCTTATTTACCTCGGGAGAAAATGTCATAGCCAAGATCAAACCTGCAACGGATGCCGCTGAAGAAGTAATTCTGAAAGATCATCCGATGAAAGACTATATTATGTCTTCCAAAAACGTGATGAACTCTCTGGATTCTAATATTGATGTGCTGGATAAGCAGTATTCAGGAAAATTCAGCGAAGCGGAAGTTCAGAAGAAGTATGATGAGCTTGCCAAAACAGTGGAAGCCAATTCAAAGCTGGAATTCAATGTGAAAGATCCACAGTATTCTTACAAAAAATCATTGTTTGAAAGCTTCAATAAAAGTGCATCCAGCTTTTTGGATACCTACAGAAAACTGATCCGTAATGCTAAAGACGCAGGCAAAATTTCTGACAGCGATATCAAGCAGATTGATTCTGCCTATGAATCTGTACTCAACTCATACAATTCGTTTGTCAAGTAGGACAAGTATAAAAAAACTTTATAACAAAAGACTGATGCAATGTATCAGTCTTTTATTTGTAATATACGAATCATAAGTTGATAATCCGTAAGATCACCCACAGTATAAACAAAATTTACGGGCATAGCTCATGAAAAATGATCATATGAAGAAAGCTTAAAAATTTAACTAAAATTAAACTTTAATAAAAACTTTCCGCTTCATACAATTCCATAAAATTCCGTAATTTTGCACATTGTGATTTTCAGGCAGGATCACTCCAGATTATGAGTAAATCAACCGAATATATAGAAGTTTACGGAGCACGTGAACACAACCTTAAAAATATTAATGTAAAGATCCCACGCAACGAGCTGGTAGTAATTACCGGGCTTTCCGGCAGCGGGAAATCATCTTTGGCTTTTGATACCATCTTTGCCGAAGGTCAGCGTCGTTATATAGAAACATTTTCGGCATACGCGCGTCAGTTTCTGGGCGGTCTGGAACGGCCGGATGTAGACAAAATAGAAGGGCTTTCTCCTGTAATTGCCATTGAGCAGAAAACAACCAATAAAAATCCAAGGTCTACTGTAGGAACGGTTACCGAGCTGTATGATTATCTGCGTCTGTTATATGCCAGAGTTTCCGATGCATATTCCCTTTCTACAGGGAAAAGATTGGTAAGCTATACGGAAGACCAGATTCTCGAAACAATTAAGGAAAATTATAAAGGCGAAAAAATAATGCTTCTTGCGCCCGTAGTACGTTCCAGAAAAGGTCATTACCATGAACTTTTCGTACAGATGGCAAAAAAAGGTTACGGCCAGGCAAGAATTGACGGCGAGCTGCAGGATATAGAATATGACCTGAAACTTGACCGGTACAAAACCCACGATATCGACATTGTGATCGACCGATGGATCATTGGTGAAAATGCTTCTGAGACCAGAATGGAGAAATCCCTGCGCACCGCAATGGAAATGGGCGAGGGGATCATCGGAATCCAGAAACTTGGGAATCCGGATATTGAATACTTCTCGAAAAACCTGATGGATGCCGAAACAGGACACTCACTGGCACTTCCGGAACCCAATACATTCTCTTTTAACTCTCCGAAAGGAAGCTGCCCGGAATGTAAAGGTTTGGGAACCATCAAAAAGATCAATACTGATTATTTTATTGAAAATCCTAAACTGTCCATCAACCAGGGTGGACTATTGCCGCTGGAAGATATTAAATCCAACAAATGGATCCTTTCACAGATCAAAAATATCCTTGAGATCTTTGGATTGGGTATGGCAACACCTATGCAGGATATTCCGGAAGAAGCATTAGACTATATCTATAACGGATGCCACAAAGAATTTAATAAAGACCTGAAATACGCAGGGATTACAAAGAAAATAAAAATAAGCTTCGATGGTTTGATCACCTTTATGGAAGAGATCATTGAAGAAAGAGAATCTTATGAGGCGGTGTTGCTTGAAAGACACTTTACCACTGAAGAGACCTGCCCGGAATGTGGCGGAACCCGTCTTCAGCCTGCAAGTTTGAGTTTTAAAATAGATGGAAAGAATATAGCTGAGGTAAATGCTTTAAGCTTATCTGATTTAAAAGAATGGCTATCCGACGTTAAAGATAAATTCTCCGAAAAACATAAAATCATTGCCTACGAAATCTTAAAAGAAATTGAAACAAGACTTCAGTTTCTTCTGGATGTAGGACTGGATTATCTGAGCTTAAGCAGAAGTTCTAAAACCCTTTCGGGCGGAGAATCCCAGAGAATCCGTCTGGCCACGCAGATTGGTTCACAGCTTGTGAACGTTCTGTATATTCTGGATGAACCCAGTATCGGGCTTCATCAGAGAGATAATGAAAGACTGATCAATTCATTGAAAAACCTTAGAGATATCGGGAACTCCGTTATTGTTGTAGAGCATGATAAAGATATGATCCTGGAAGCCGATGAGGTATTGGATATTGGTCCGAGAGCCGGAAAATTCGGAGGAGAGATACTGTGGCAGGGAAAACCGGCAGACCTGTTGAAAGCAGATACCATCACCGCAGACTATATCAACGGAAAAAGAAAGATAGAAGTTCCTGCAGAAAGAAGAGCCGGGAATGGTAAAAATATTCTGTTAAAAGGAGCTACTGGAAATAACCTTAAAAATGTAACCCTAGATATTCCGTTAGGAAAATTGGTTGTGGTAACCGGAATTTCAGGAAGCGGAAAATCTTCCCTGATCAACGGAACCTTATATCCGATCCTGAACAAACATTTTTACAGAGCCGTTCAGGAGCCTCTTCCGTACAAAAAGATTGAAGGCCTGGACAATATTGATAAAATCGTAGATGTAGACCAGACTCCGATTGGAAGAACGCCGCGTTCAAATCCTGCAACTTATACAGGAATGTTTACAGACATCAGAAACCTTTTTGCAGAACTTCCGGAAAGTAAAATCCGTGGTTATAAGCCGGGAAGATTCTCATTCAACGTAAAAGGCGGAAGATGCGAAACCTGCCAGGGTGGAGGGCTGAAAGTTATTGAAATGAACTTTCTTCCCGATGTATATGTTCATTGTGAGACCTGCAACGGAAAACGTTTCAACAGGGAAACCCTGGAAGTACGCTACAAAGGAAAATCAATTTCCGATGTTTTGGATATGACGATTGGTGAAGCGGTAGATTTTTTCCAGCCGATCCCTAAGATTTTTGCTAAAGTAAAAACCCTTCAGGATGTAGGATTGGGATACATCACGCTTGGACAGCAGTCTACAACCCTTTCAGGAGGCGAGGCGCAACGAATCAAGCTGGCTACAGAACTTTCGAAAAGACAGACTGGAAATACACTGTATATTTTAGATGAACCGACAACCGGACTTCACTTTGAAGATGTAAAGATCCTGATGGATGCCATCAACCAGCTGGTAGAATTAGGAAACTCATTCATTATCATTGAACACAATATGGATGTGATTAAACTGGCAGACCATATTATCGATGTAGGACCGGAAGGGGGAAAACACGGCGGACAAATAGTTGCCCAGGGAACCCCGGAAGAAATTGTGAAATCAAAAAAGAGTTTGACCGGGAAGTTTCTAAAAAGAGAATTAGAATAAATAATAAAAATTGAATATAGTAAAGCCACAATACATGTTGTGGCTTTTTTTATTTCTTCATTTCGTTGTAAATACTTTCAAGTTTCTGCCAGTAATCTTCCTGCATCCAGCCATATTTTTTATAATTGGTGCTGATCATCACGTCATCACGGCTGTTTTTTGTTTCAAGATAATCGGTAATGGCCTCAATTAGCCATTTTTCATTAAAGCCGGCCCATTCGCCTGCAGGCTGCAACAGATTGGGCTGTAAAACAGGAAACACTTCATACATATTAATGATTTTGATTTCCTCAAAAGTATATGAACTTTCCAGAATTATTTTGGCGATATATTGAAAATTATAATCCTGCAGTTCCGTATCCAGATAAAAATCAGAAAGAGCGATCCATACAGGTTTTCGCTCTTTAATATACAAAGGTTTTATCATTGATGGTTTCTGCTAATGAACTGATCAATCAGTTATAAAGAGGATATATACACTTCTATTTTTGTGCCGTCGTAGTTGAAGGTTCCGTCTTCATTCTTCTTACCCAATACCCATTTCATGTCCACAGGAACAGACCATGCTGTCCCCAGTGAAAATCCGTTCACGGATCTGATCTCCGCACCGTTTCCGGTAGTGACAGCCGAATGGAACCACGTTTTATCTCTAAGCCTGTAAAACCCGATAGCTTTTCCTTTGGGAATGATAGCATAACCATCCCACTTGTCGCCCGCAGGATAGTTGAATTTATTGAGCCATCCCTGTGCACGGAACTGTACAAGTTCATCCGGAGATATAGCTGCACCTCTCATATACAAGGCATAAGCTACCACATCGTGGCATACGCCCTTGTTGTAATTAGCCATCTCGTCCTGCCCGGAAAGCAGGCCATTGGATATCAGTGATTTTTTTACTGGTTCGAATTGCCCGACCTGGGCTCCTTTTGGTGTGATCATTTCAATATTTTTAAGTGATTAAGTGTGTGATGTTTGGTACTTAAAGATATAAAATAAATTTTAAATCGTATTTTAATTTTAATTATATGGCAACTGGAGGCTTAGATTTTTCTCAGTCAACCTATAAATAATGAAATTTTTAAACATTAATCTGTAATAAACCGTTGAAAAATTCGTTATACATTTATCAATCAAACAATTAAACAATATGAAAAATTTAAAGAAACTGACAAAATCAGACTTAAAATCCGTTTACGGAGGGGAGCCAAAGAAATATTGCATATACTGCGAATGGATGAATCAAGTAGTATGCAGTGAGATTCCAATCTCTCAGTGCCCTTAAAAAATAAAAGCTGCCTTCAGAGCAGCTTTTTTTATGATCAGATGTAATGGTTATTTCATCTTTTGAGTAAAATCCCTGTTTGTCATTGCGTTAATTTTTAACTCTTATCCTGGGCTCCTGTTAAAATAATTGAGCAGTCAATCATTAAATTTAATACATTTGATTATTAAATACGATCTGTGAATCCTATTCTTGATGTCGTTGTACGTTCCCTTTGCGTTTACCTTTTTATGGTGATCGCTATCCGTCTCTTTGGTAAAAATCAGCTTTCCCAGCTCAATGCAGGAGATGTAGTGTTGCTTCTCCTTATTTCCAATGCCGTTCAGAATGCGATGGTAGGCCCGGATACTTCTCTCCAGGGCGGTCTTATCGCAGCACTTGTTCTGTTTGCTGCCAACTTCATTCTCAAAAGACTCATGTTCTCCAACCGTAAATTCGAAACATTTATGGAAGAAGATCCTGTAATCCTGATCAGAGATGGTGTCATAGACCAGACTGCCTTAAATAGAGTGAAAATCACACGGGATGAGCTGGAAGAAGCTATAAGGGAACATGGCGTTGAAAAAATAAGAGATGTGAAACTTTCTATCCTTGAAGTGGATGGCAATATAAGCGTTATTTCAGAAGATGAAAGAGAAAAGCAGACCCACTATTCAAGAATCAAAAGAAAGAATAAAAGAAAATACTATTAAATAGAATGAATTACGAATTAAGAGAAATGCTTCCCGGTGATGAAAAAAAAGTGCTGGAAATTTATAAACAGGGAGTAGACGGAGGTTTATCCACTTTTGAAACAGAAGTTCCTACTGCTGAGGCATGGAACATGGAATATTACAACGACTGCCGCTGGGTGCTTGAAAATGAAAACAATGAAATAGTTGGGTGGTGCGCTTTGAAGCCGATAAGTAAAAGAGAATGTTATAAAGGAGTGGCTGAAGTAAGCATTTATTTTGACAATATTTATCAGGGGAAAGGTTTAGGGTCAGTACTGCTGAAAAAGATGATCCTTGACAGTGAAAACCATGGTTTCTGGACTCTTCAGGCCAGTATCTTTTCCGAGAATGAGGCTTCCATAAGATTTCACCAGAAAAATGGATTCAGAACCGTTGGAGTCAGAAAAAAGATCGGGAAACTTAACGGGCAGTGGAAAGATGTGGTCCTGTTTGAAAAACGAAGCGATAGTATAGAATAATGAATAGATTTGTAAGCAATTCTTTACATATTTATCTTTCAGATTTTTAAATTGAATTATCCTTAGTTATTATATTTTTCAGACCCCTTTAATACTCTAATTCAAAAACTCTGTTGCACTTTGGCATTAACCTTGTTATGTCCCTATTGAATTTGAAAGAGTGGAAAAAATATGAAAAGTTTAATTAAAATTGTAGGGGTGATTACCGTTACCTTGATGATGACATCATGTATAGTGCATGATCATCATGTAAGAAGACTTCCGCCGGGACAGGCCAAGAAAGTGTATGGAGGAAGTGCAAGATATTATGCTCCGGGACAGGCGAAAAAAAGAGTGTATTACTATGATTATGACAACAGAGGTCATCATCATAAAAACAAAGGACATAAACGTCACAGAGATTAATAAAAAAAGAGGCTGTCTCAAAAGTGAGACAGTTCTTTTTTTATGCGCAAAAAAGGAAAGCTCAAAGCTTTCCCAGTTTTTGCAAATTGATTAATTTGCTGTGTGTTAAGTAAATCAAAAATAGTCTTTAAA
>NZ_JAGEKK010000029.1:0-28308 GCF_049887855.1 Chryseobacterium sp. NFX27
AGAAGGCATTCGGCTTTAGGGAATTTAACCATAAAAGAGTATCAAAATTTAATGTCTAATCTATCTAAAAATGTAGCATAAAGAGTATATAAATTTTGTCTCAAAAATAGTTGCAAGTTCACATGGATATCAATAATGATAAAGTACCTGAACTTTTTATATTCAACGAATCATATAACGATAGAGATGATCAGGAATACGGAAAAATGATAGTTTATGAAATAAAATAAATAATCCGACTCCATGAAAATATTAACCGTAAAGTTAAGACACTTTGCGGTTGTTTATTTTATACAAGTTGATGACAAAGACAGATTCCACATTACAATAAACCAGCATTTGGAAGTTACTTCTTTATCAATTTCCACAAAAAATAAAACACGACACGTTTTGTCGCATTAACCCTATATATTTGTCTTATAAAATTTTACCATGAAACGCGGCAGTGTCGCCCATAAAATACAGACGAATGAAAAAAGATTTTTATCTGACAAGATATGCCTTAATTATCAAAAGATTAGAAAGTTCTCCGGCTACCTATTCCCAGCTGGAGGACTATCTTTTGAATTCTTTCGAATTTCAGGATGCAGGGATTAAGAGCTACTCTATCCGTACGCTGCAGAGGGACATTCGTGAGATTTCTGATCTTTTTAACCTCTCCATTCACAACAAAAAGAAAGGTGACAACAGGTATTATATTGAGAGCCGTCCGATCATGGAAGTGGATGAATACAACCAAAAATTACTGGAATCCTTCCAGGTAAGCAACGCCCTGAATCTTCATCCGGACTTTTCAGATTTTATCTTTTTTGAAAGCAGAAAACCAACAGGAATAGAACATTTTTATGATCTTTTCTTCGCGATCCGTAATAAAAGAGTCGTTAGTTTTGAACATTACAACTACAAAAATAAAGTGATGACTTCGCGGAAAGTACATCCTCTGGCTTTAAAAGAATCGAAGGACAGATGGTACCTCATCGCGATTGATACTAAAGATAAAACCTTAAAATCATTCGGGTTGGACAGGGTTAATTATCTGGATGTAAGCGACAGCAAATTCCGTGAAAAGTATAACTACAATTTCAGGGAACACTTCAAAAATGCATTCGGGGTGATGAATCTTGCAGAACAAAACCCTCAGAAGATCATTATGAAATGCAGCAGGCATCAGGGAGAGTACATCAGGAGTTTTCCGCTTCACCAGTCTCAGAAAGAAACAAAAGAAACACCGGAAGAGATCTATTTTGAGTTCTTCCTCCACCCTACCTATGATTTTATGCAGGAAATCCTTTCCTATGGTAAGGAAGTCACAGTTCTGGAACCGAAATGTTTAGTTGATGACATCAGAACCCATCTCCAGGAATCTCTGAACCGCTATCTTGAAAGCTGATACCAAAGAATAAAAAGCTCACATTTTTTAATTATATTTACATAAATAAACTCTTTTGAAAGCTGTACTCTTTTGTGTATTTTGCGTTACTTTCTCTTTTTGTTTTTCGCAGCAGAAAGAAGAATTCCGGCAGGTTAAAAACTATTACAACCACCACAGGAATATGCTGAATACAGAATTTAAAAAGAAGTTTGACGCAGAGCCGGATTCTTTCAGAAAAGCCAATATAAAACTTGACTTTATGCTTTTTATGAAAAAGATGGACAGCATTGAAAACGTAGCCATGATAGGAGCTTTGCTAAAGGTAAGAAACCTGGAAGATCTGCAGTCTCTGAAGACACCAAAAGGCATAGCGGTAAACACTGAGAAATCTGCTGTTTTTGAAAAATCTGCTGACTATCCTGGCGGCTTCAATACATTGAGACAGGAAGTGGCTAACCTTTTTTATACGGGAGGTGTTTACACTGAAACAAAAACAGTAAAAACAAATGTGGCTTTTATTGTTGAAAAAGATGGCAGTATAAGCAATGTACATGCACAGGGAGATAATTTCACCTTCAACAGACAGGCTGAAATCGCGCTGTATTCCGTTTCGGAGAAATTTTCTCCGGCAGTTAGCAAAGGCGATCCGGTAAGACATTACCTCAGGCTTCCTTTAACCTTAACTATTGAAGATTAAATGTTTACCGACGAATATTATATGAAAATGGCCCTGCAGGAAGCAGAAGCCGCACTGGAAAAAGATGAGGTTCCAATCGGCTGTATCATCGTTTCCAATAACCGTATCATTGCAAGAGCCCACAACCTCACAGAAACTTTAAACGATGTGACTGCCCATGCAGAAATGCAGGCCATCACTTCCGCTGCCAATTTTCTTGGGGGCAAATATCTGATTAACTGTACGCTTTATGTCACTCTGGAACCGTGTGTCATGTGTTCAGGAGCCTTAGCCTGGTCACAGATTTCTAAAGTTGTAATTGGCGCCAGAGATGAGCAGAGAGGGTTTATCAACAAGCATCTTTCCCTACATCCAAAAACAGAAATGGTAACCGGAATAATGGAGCATGAATGTTCCACTATTGTTAAAGAATTCTTTAAAAATAAAAGATAACAATATACTTACAGCAAAGAGAAAGCAGATTATTCATTGAAGCATTTGAATTTGAGGTCGCCTCACAAAGGTTAATCATTACTTGTTTTTAAAAACAGAATACATCATGACATCAAAGTATTCACCCTCTTTTTTGAGATGCTGCTTCAACAGGGCTTCTTTTTCCATCCCGATTTTCTCCATGATTCTTCCGGATGCAGGATTATGCAGAAAATAAGTCGCATAGATCTTATTGAACTCAAGCACTTTAAACCCAAAATCAATTAAAGCTATAGCAGCTTCCGTAACGTAGCCTTGGTTCCAGAAAGGCTTTCCCACCCAGTAGCCAAGCTCGGCTTTGTCATCATCTCTGTCATGAAGACCAATCGCTCCTATAATTTTCCCCTCCTTAGTTCGGACAGCAAAAGTATATCCTGTATTGTTCTCAAAGGATTCCCGGGACATTTTAACCCAGACTCCGGCATGTTCTTCGGTATAAGGGTACGGAATATTGGAGGTAAGATCTGAGAAAATTCTATCCTGCAGATATTCAGTCACGAAAGGAATATCCTCTTCTTTCAGCTGTGAAAGAATCAGTCTTTCTGTTTCTATTCCGGGAAATTCTTCTAATTTTCTCATACTACAGTTTTAGTTCATGGAAACTTCTCTCTATAAATCTTTTCCTAAAAAATAAAGTCCTTTCAGTGTATGAAGCCTGTCCATCACATGAATTTTTTCCGTCAGAGGCTTATAAACATGGGAAACACCGCCTGTTGCCACCACAAAACACTCGTCATTCACTTCCTCGTTGATACGGTCTATAAATCCTTCCACCATTCCCAGAAAGCCATATACCATCCCGCTTTGCATACAGGTTACCGTATCCAGACCTAATACGGATTTAGGTTTTTTCAGCTCAATATCTGGAAGCTGGGCCGTTTGACTGATCAATGAATTTAAAGAGGTTACAATTCCGGGAGCAATGATCACTCCCAGTGTTTCTCCTGTTTCCGTTACACAGCTTGCCGTAAGAGCCGTTCCAAAATCAATGATAATTTTCTTCCGGTTCGGGTAAAGATTATGGGCAGCCACAAGATTGGCGTAAATATCAGTTCCCATCTGCTTGGATTTTGCCTGAACCCCGGAAGGTGTGGAACGGTCTACAATCACTGGCTGAAGTCCATGGATCTTTTTGATCGCGGAACCCATCACTTTGGTAAGCTGGGGCACTACGGATCCTATGATGACTTTACTGATGTCTTTCGGTTCTACTTTGTAGGTCTGATAAAGCATCAGAATCTGTACATACAGCTCATCTACTGTTCTGTACGGCTTTGTATTGATCACCCATGAAATATCACAGTTGTCTCCATTGAAAAGTCCGAATCTGATATTGCTGTTCCCTACGTTGATTACAATTGAATTCATTTATTTTTTAAGCTAGTCTGGGTTAAAAAACGGTTGTAAA
This sequence comes from Chryseobacterium sp. NFX27, assembly GCF_049887855.1. Lineage (NCBI taxonomy): Bacteria > Pseudomonadati > Bacteroidota > Flavobacteriia > Flavobacteriales > Weeksellaceae > Chryseobacterium > Chryseobacterium sp. NFX27. Next base: position 3,949 of record NZ_JAGEKK010000029.1, read on the forward strand.
AGTAAACCTTTATCGTCAAAAATAAGCAATATCTGTATTATTTAGAATAATTCATAACCTTATATTTATTGCTGCGCTGAGTATTGGCATTAAAGTATTGATTACAAGCATCTGCCCTTACATTATTTTATTCCGCCTGCACAAAACCTGAGCCTGAAATTTAGAAGATTGGAAACATTTAATTATCTTTAAAACTGAAAATATTTTATCCTGCTTTCATGAAAAAACTGATCTTAACCATATTCTTTTGTATTGGCCTGAATACTTTTGCACAAACCGGAAACCAGGTAAAAGATATATTCCTGAAAATAAAGCAGGAATCAAATATCGACCGCAACAACAAAGCTGTTTATGATATTCTGGATGAATTTTATACTAAAAGCCTGCAGGCAGAAAATGATGAAATGACGCCGGAAACGGTTCAAAGAATTGAAAAGCTGGCCTCTAATCCCGACACGAAAAATCTTCACATCCTGTTACTGTTCCTGATGTATCAGCAACATCTGAGCAGGACTTCAATGGCTGGAAAAACACCTGATACGGAGTTTCAGACTGAAGCTATGAAACTATTGGAAAATGAAACCAAAGGTATTTATGGAAAAGTGCCTGTAATTATCTATATCTATAAGGCTGAGGCACTGGATGGCGCAGGAAAGAAAGAAGATGCTAAAGCTGCTGTAGACCAGGGATTAAAAGAATACCCTGATTCGGTTCCTTTAAAAGTATACAGCTATCTTAATACGAAAGATGAGGTTTTAAGAAATGACCTTGTAAAAAATCATCCTAATCACTGGATGGTTCTGCAGTTTGGGATAAAATAGTGGAATGGCAGATGTCAGACATCCAACCTTACAATATTGCCTTCCATAGTTATGTAACGGTGAATGGTGAATTTTTTAAATCTGTACTAAAATCCAGGGTGCTAAAGAACGCTCAGAACCTCCATACCAAACAAGAATCCCACAGAAAGCTCTGTGGGATTATCTTTTTACTTTTTTATGATCTGTTATTTTACTTCAACAATATTATCATTCATATTGACATCTGCTATTCTCTGGCTTAAATCTATTCCTAAGACAGATAATTGGGCTTTTGTATAAGGAATTGTCAGCGAATATTCTTTCTGAGTCCAAGGCCAGTAAGGCATAGTTTTAAAATCGCCATAGATGTCTTTTTCCTTCCACGTATGTGTCATATTCAGAGGAATCTGATAAGTAACGATCTTTTTATCCGCAGTCACTACATTGAAATCAACAGGCATCGGAACCTGTCCGTTATTCACTAAAGTAATAGTGGTGGATTTTGCATCATATTTTACATCTTTAATTCCATAATCAATAGTTTTTGTGGTATTGATCCAGTAATTGTGGAACCATTTCAGATCCATTCCTGAAACTTTCTGCGCAATATGAAGAAAATCCCTGTCAGACGGATGTTTCATGTGCCATTGATCATAATATTGCTTTAAAGTTTCGGCCAGTTTTTGCTCACCCATGATATAACCTAGCTGCACCAGGTATAATTCCCCTTTTACATAGGAAGCATACGTGTAAGAAGATCCGTTATCATGGTGATCCCCTAACCATACAGCAGGTTCTTCAATTCCTTTTTTCACGAAATTCCTGTATGCATTTACAGTATTGGCAAAAGGATTCGGAAGTTCTTCCGGAAACAGCTGATACATAACATAGCCTTCTGCGTAGCTGGTAAATCCTTCGTCCATCCACGGGCGTACGGATTCATTGGTTGCCAGCATCTGCTGATACCATGAGTGTGCACCTTCATGAGCCATTAATCCCATTAAACCTTTAATATCTTTGGCTTCTCCCAGGATCATGGTACACATTCCGTATTCCATTCCGCCATCACCACCCTGGATAAAGGCATATGTAGGATACACATATTTCCCGAAATGGCTGTTCATCAGCTGGAAGTATTTAGTAACATAAGGCTGGGCTTCTTCCCAAACTTTTGTTCTCTCATTCTGCTGATACACTAAAAATACTTTAGGCCCTTCCGGAACGTCAAAACTCTTTACAACATAGTCTCTGTCTGCACTCCATGCGAAATCCAGCATATTTTTTGCGGTCCATCTCCATGTTGCCTTTTTATCCTTTTCGGATTTAATTTTTGCGTTGGTGTCGTACCCTTTCACTTCTGCCGGGTTCTCAAGAATACCTCCTGCTCCGATTACATAATCTTTGTTGATTTTAATGGTTACGTCAAAATCTGAAAATGGCGCATGAAACTCTCTTCCGATATAATCAAAAGTTGCCCAGCCATCATAATCGTACTCTGCAATTTTCGGATACCACTGCGTCATGGTCATATCAACTCCTTCCCTGTTGTTTCTTCCGCTTCTTCTGATCTGTTGAGGAATTACGGCATCCCATTCCATGGTAAAAGTTGTTGAGGAATTAGGCTTAACCGGTTCTGCCAGATATACTTTCATAATGGTTTCCTGGATCTCAAACTTCACTTCTTTTCCGTTTTGTTTAAGCCAGTGAATATTTTGTGCTCCTTCCTCGTTTTTAGGGATTGAAGCTAATCTTGAAATACCGTCTTTTTGCAATCTTGAGTCTCCGTTTTTACCCTGGCCCGCCACTCTCTGATCCATCATGGAATTGGGTTTAAAGGCATTCCAGTACAGGTGGAAATACACCACATTGAGCTCATCCAGTGAGTTGTTTGTGTATTCTAAGGTTTGATTTCCCTGGTAAGTAAATTTTTCAGCATTCACATCAATATTCATCTTGTACTTCGCACTTTGCTGATAGTAAGCTCCTTGCTGGGCCTGAAATTGAGAAATGATAAACGCAAAAATGATTGCAACCGATTTTTTCATTTAAAATTTATTTTTTTTAAAGATAGGTAATTTGTGTAAAATCTTCAAATATGGAACTATTTTAGGCCTTTTTAATTCTTTACAACTTTAGATAAGTTTTCATTCTGATGGTTAAGTTGCCCGTGCAGATTTTGTTTTTTTGAACACTAATGATCGTAAAAACATTAGTGATATTTATATTTCAAATTATGGATGAGTCAGCATCTTTTTAATTAATGTGATTTGTCCTAAATGATAATAAGCATGTTCAATCATTCCATCGATATTTCTCCTGTAGGTTCCGTATTTTTTATCTACGAAAACTTCATCAAGTTTACTGTCAGGGATTTGCTCAATTAATGAGGCAAACTTTTCTGAATCTGTCCAAAGCTTATTTAAAAGCGTTTCCCATTGCTCCGCAGATTCAATAGGTGGAAGATCAAAACTGAATTGATCTTTTATTTCGAGTTTCCCGCCTTTCAGTACATTCACAATTCCGGCGATATAATAATGGATATGAAAAGTAAGCATAGCAATTGTATTTAAGGAATCTATTTTAGCAGTGGCTTGTTCCCATGTTACATCTGAGAGTTTGTCCTTAAAATTGGTATTGGCGATCCAAAGTCCATCAAGCAAGACTTCCCTGAATCTTTTTGCTAATTGTGAAGCTGAGCTCATTGTTTGAAATTTATGTTTTTAAAGATAATTAATTAATTTTTTTAATCTCTCGCTGATTTCTCTTTTAATCACAAATGGCACAATTAATACACAATTTTAAAGACTAGTCATTCATGCCCTGTGAGCCTTGTCAAGGTTTAAAACCTTGACAAGGCTGATTCCAGAATTTAAATGAAAAGCATAAGCATTAAAAAATTATTAAACAGAAGACTTACAGATCAGTATCTCCAATCATCTTAATTTTCTTATTTTCGCAGATTGAAAAAAGTTTTTACAATGTTAACAGTAGAAAAAATAGGAGGGACTTCCATGTCTCAGTTTCAGGATGTTCTTTACAATATAGTTATTGGAAAAAGAAAAGAGGGAGAATTTTACAATAGGGTTTTTGTAGTCTCCGCCTATAACAATGTAACAAACTGGCTATTAGAACATAAGAAAACAGGCGAGCCCGGTGTATATCAAAAATTTTTGAACGATGAAGATTATAAAGCTAATCTTGATGAAGTATGTGAAAAGCTTATTTTAATCAATCAGGGATTAGAAAGTATAGGCCTTCAGCTTTCTGAGGCTAATGAATTTATAAAGAACAGAGTGGAACAGGCAAAGACAATGCTTAGCAGTTTGAGTAAGGTCTTGGCATCAGGATATGTAAATGCTCATGATATTCATCTTGCAGCAAGAGAAATTCTGGCCTCTATCGGTGAAGCACACTCTGCATGGAATTCTACTAATATCATCACCAACAACGGAATTCAAGCAAGGTTTATTGACTTATGTGGATTTGATGATAATGAAGCCCTTACTATTGATGGAAGAATCACAAAAGAATTCAGCGGGATAGATTTTGAAAATATCATTTGCGTTGCAACAGGCTACACCAAAGGAACGGAGGGCATTATGAGAGTTTTCGATCGTGGCTATTCTGAAGTTACCTTCAGTAAGGTTGCTGTAGATATAAAAGCTCATGAAGCCGTTATCCATAAAGAATATCACCTGTCTAGTGCAGATCCCAATATCGTGGGTATAGAAAACTGTGTTCCGGTTGGGCTTACCAATTACATTATTGCAGATCAGCTGGCGGACATAGGTATGGAAGCCATTCATCCAAAGGCGGCAAAACCGCTGGAGCTTTCCGGAATTAACATTCGTATTAAAAATACATTCGAACCGGATCATATCGGCACTTTAATCTCAAAAAACTATGTATCTCCGGATGCCCGTGTTGAGATTGTTTCTGGATCAAAAAAAATGCTTGCCATAGAAATCCACGATCCACTGATGGTAAGTGAAGTAGGTTATGATGCCAAAATTATGGATTATTTTCAAAAGTATAATCTAAGTTATGTCCTGAAGTCTACCAATGCTAACTCAATAACCATGGTAGTTTGGGAAAGTAAGACCGCTGAAAAGCTCTTGGAGGAAATTAAGCAAAATTTCTATCAGGTAACGGGAGTTCCGGTTGCATTAGTATGTGCAATGGGAACTAATATTGCGACTCCAGGATTCCTCTACCGGGCAGCGAAAGCATTATATGAGAATGATATCAACATTGAGTGCTACGCACAGTCTATCATGCAGGTCAATATGCAGTTTGTAGTGAAGAGAGAGCATTACGAGAAAGCTATCGTGGCTTTGAATAAGGCATTATGCAATTAATAAATCGATATAGAACAAAAAAGCCCCGAATGATATTCAGGGCTTTTTTATTTTTTTGAATTATTTTTTCGGACTTTGTTTTTTGTCGCTGCCTAAAATCTTTTCGAGAATCTTCTGGGTAATCAGATAGGTCGGTTTTACACCTGTAAGTCCGAGCCCTCCTGAAGAAAGCGTACTTCCTGTTTCCAATGGATTATCCGAAGCATAATAAGCATAACACACAAACAGATCCGGCGCAATGTGGTGTCTGATTTTAGAAGCCACCTGAATCGCTTTCTGATAATGCGCTCCTTCCATTTCAAGACCAATTGCTTTCCATGAAGTATGCATGAAGTAAGATAAGATATCCCTGTTCTGAAGTGAGGTTCCCAGAACGGTAATCATAGTTCCTTCAAATGCTTTTAATTCATCATCTTTGAAATCCTCCAGTTTCAAAGCATTTTCAAAAGGATAGTTATCAGCCGTTCCTTCAAAGATATGAGAAGTAGGAATCATAATATCTCCTTTTCCACCTTCTAAAATTCCTGCTTTTCCCATGATAGAAACAGACTTCACCTTCATCATGTACACTTCACCTTTTTGTTCAAAAGGTCTCAGCAATTCATCCATTACTTCGTAGGCCTGCTCTCCGAAAGCATAATCAAATACTAAGATAACATCATCGCCATCATATTTCATATGCCCGAACGGTGTGTTTTTCAGATTTGTTTTGCTAAGGTCAATGATTTGTACATCGATATTACTTCCACTTTTATCATTGATATAGATTAAGCCTTCTTCCAAAGCATACTTAGAAACTTTGTCACGAAGCTCTTTCTTATCGGAAATATCTCCATACATTTTATAATCTACCTCTTTATGCTCTTTTTTCTTAAGAGCATCATTAGCGTACAGCATATTTTTTACTGAGTGCATATTGGCAGAAATGATATGCAATGGACGCATATGAAGATCATTTTCAAATAAAACTTCTTTCACTTTGTTAGCCCATTTTTCACCAAAATAGTGATGCCCTACCCGTTCCTTTAATATAGCACTGAAATGAATCTCTCTTTCTCTTGTCTGTTTTGCATCTTCCAGACTTACCTTTCCTAAGTTGTAGATGATTTTAAATAAACGGTCTGGGTTCTCATCATCCCCGAAAGAATTATAAGCATTCAGCGTTTCTTCAAAAGTTCGTCCTATTAATGAAGATAAATGAATAAGAGCAACCTCTTTTTCTTTTCTGCTGAATTTCTTTTCACCTTTCACTACTTCTTCAATAATTTTGAAAGCGCGTGTCGGTTTCCAGTTTTCATCCTGAATGAAAGCCAGGTTTCTTACTTTATCTGCTTCTATAAATAAGAAGGTTAAGTGGGTAAGAATGTCATAAATTTCAGAACGTCCCAAAAGAACTTCAATATTCATCTGGTGTTCATCTATCCTGTAACAGTTTCTTCTTCTCTTTTTAGGTACAATGGGTTCGAAACTTCCTTTATCAAAACCTTCATCCGATGTAAGATGAATAAAAGCACATTCTTCAATCCCTTCCGGAAGTCTGTCTAAAACGTACATCAAACCATCCAATTCCATCTTATTAGGAATATTCATGGTACCATATATCTCTGGATTGATAGTCTTTAACAAACTTCTGATACTTTCTCCAGAAACACCGGCAGGTTTAAAAAAACCTCTGTAAAAGAGGTGTCTCATAGAAATATACAATCTTTCAATTGCTTCCGTTGTTTCTCTAGCTCTAGAATTTGTCATAAAATAAATTTCACACAAATATACAAAATCTTAGCTCAACTTATTTTAAGTATCTTTTAACAAGCGATTTAAAATTGTATCTTTAAACTTGTTAATGCATCTGGTAAAAATATATTAAGATGCTTATTACAAGGCTAAATATTATCTTTTGCCATCCAGCCACCCCTATTAAAAATAGTTAAACTATTGTTTGGTTTTAATAAATTTTACAAATACCCCTAAAAAATACAGGGGTAAAATATTTTCAATTCATTTTTTTCGTAAATTTGCCCTGTAAAAATTAACCTTATTATGTCAACTTTAAGATTCAAAGCGTTAGAAACTTTACCATTTAAGGACTTCAGAAGAGATAATTCTGTTGAGGTTCCCGGAAAACTGTCAGAATTATTCTGTCAGAATGTTTTCTCAGAAGAGACTATGAGAGAATATTTAACTAAAGAAGCATTCCAGTCTATTATGGATGCTATTAAAAAAGGAACAAAGATCCAGAGACACATTGCAGACCAGGTAGCTGTAGCTATGAAAGACTGGGCAATGAGCAAAGGAGCGACTCACTACACCCACTGGTTTCAGCCTTTGACAGGAACTACTGCAGAAAAGCACGATTCTTTCTTCACTCCAATTGAAGGAGGCAGAGCTATTGAAAGATTCAGCGGAAACCTATTGATCCAGCAGGAGCCGGATGCTTCTTCTTTCCCGAACGGAGGAATCAGAAATACTTTCGAAGCAAGAGGTTATACAGCTTGGGATCCTACTTCTCCTGCATTTATCATGGGTACTACTTTATGTATTCCTTCTATCTTTATTTCTTATACAGGAGAAACTTTAGATTATAAAGCACCTCTTTTAAGAGCTTTGAATGCTGTAGATGAAGCTGCAACTAATGTAATGCAGTATTTTGACAAAAACGTAACAAAAGTAACTCCTACTTTAGGATGGGAGCAGGAATATTTCTTAGTTGATTCCGCCTTATACCAATCACGTCCGGATCTTGTTTTAACAGGAAAGACATTATTAGGCCACTCTCCTGCTAAAGGACAGCAATTGGACGACCACTATTTCGGTTCTATTCCTACAAGGGTAATGAACTTCATGAAAGAACTGGAGATTGAATGTATGAAGCTGGGAATCCCTGTAACGACAAGACATAACGAGGTTGCGCCTAACCAGTTCGAGCTTGCCCCGATGTTTGAAGAAGTAAACGTTGCCGTAGACCACAACTCTTTATTGATGGACATTATGGCAAGAATTGCTCACAAGCATCATTTCCATATTTTATTCCATGAGAAGCCATTTGCAGGAGTAAACGGAAGCGGAAAACACAACAACTGGTCTTTAGCCACTGATACAGGTGAAAACCTATTAAGCCCGGGAAAAAACCCTAAGAAAAACTTACAGTTCTTAACGTTCTTCGTGAATACCATCAAAGCAGTTTACGAATACGCTGACCTTTTAAGAGCAAGTATCGCCTCTGCAAGCAACGATCACAGATTAGGTGCTAATGAAGCTCCACCTGCTATTATTTCTGTATTTATCGGAAGCCAGCTGTTCAGAGTGTTGGAAGAACTTGAAAAAGTAACGGAAGGGAAGCTTTCTCCGGATGAAAAAACAGACCTTAAATTAAATGTAGTTGGAAAAATTCCTGAAATTCTTTTAGATAATACGGACAGAAACAGAACTTCTCCGTTTGCATTCACAGGAAATAAATTTGAGATCAGAGCGGTAGGTTCTTCTGCAAACTGCGCAGAATCTATGACGGTAATGAATACAATTGCAGCCAAGCAGCTTAACGATTTCAAAAAAGAGGTAGATGCTCTTATTGAAACAGGGCTGAAAAAAGATGAGGCAATCTTCAATGTATTGAGAGAGTACATCAAGCAGTGCAAGAGCATTATGTTCGAAGGTGACGGATATTCTGACGACTGGGCGAAGGAAGCTAAAAAGAGAGGTTTAAATAACTTAAAAACTACTCCGGAAGCTCTTAAGCAGGAAATGGATAAAAAATTCGTTGATCTTTATGAGGAAATCGGTGTATTCACTCACAGAGAAGTTGAGGCAAGAAACGAAATCAAACTGGAAAAATATTCTACTGTAATTGATATTGAAGCAAGAGTGTTAAGTGATATCGCAAGAAACCATATCATTCCTTCTGCTTTAAATTATCAGAACAGATTAATTGAGAATGTAAAAGGTCTTAAAGAAATATTTGGAGACAAAGAATTCAGAACATTGGCGAAAGAGCAAATGAGCCTGATCACGAATATCTCTGAAAACGTGTCCAAGATCAAACTTGGTGTTGAAGACCTTATTAAAGCAAGAGAAGCAGCGAAGGCTGTATCAAATAGTCAAAAGCAGGCAGAAACCTACTGCAGCAAAGTAATTCCTTTATTTGATGTGATCAGAGAAGCTTCTGATGATCTTGAAATGATGGTGGATGATGAACTTTGGCCAATGACTAAATATAGAGAAATGTTATTTACAAAATAACATCTGTGAAGTTCCATATTAGTTAAGTTCCCCGGTTTTTCCGGGGAATTTTTTGTTTTATTAACAGCATTGAAAAGTGGAGTTTTAAATCACAAAATCCGATTAATAAAGGAAAAGCCATTTATTATGTTAAAGAATCTTAATAAAAAAAACCGCAGACTCACCAAAAATAGGCGGTTGCGGTTTGTTTTTCTTTAACATACTTAAATAATATGTTAAAATGTGTTAAATAAAGAACCTGACAATAATCATATCAGGGGTCTTTTACTCGGAATCTCTACTTTTGTAATGCTTTTGAAAATAAATATTCCTTTTAACACGGATAATCAAATATATATGAAGAAAAGAGTTTTGTTTTATTTAGTTGCTTTAGTGTCTACAGTTTCAGTTCAATCATGCGCTACAAATTATGTAGTTTCACAACCAGCAACTTACGCTAAAGAATACAAAACAGATGCCAAACTAGCTTCTATTGATAACAAGAAAATGGAGCTGGATAAGCAAAGGCTTATCAATTCTTTCCTGGCGGAAAAAGCGGCATCTATCGCAAACGCGAAAAAAGCTATTAAGAATTCTGAGATTGCAAAGGCAGTCAAATACAATAAAACCATCGACAATATCCTTACAGAAGCTGAAACATACCTTGGAACTCCATACAGATACGGAGGAATGACCAGAAGAGGTATTGATTGTTCAGCTTTCGTTCTTTCTGTATTCGGAGCAGCAGCAGGGCTTAGCCTACCAAGAGTAGCGGCTTCTCAGGCTCAGGAGGGTGAAAGTATTGATAAAAGTGAGCTTCAGAAAGGAGATCTAATCTTCTTTTCACACGGAAGAAGAATCTCTCACGTAGGTATCGTAGAAAGTGTAACTGAAGAAGGTGAAATCAAATTCATCCACGCAGCCACTTCTAAAGGGGTAATGATCTCATCGCTGAATGATTCTTACTGGGGACCGAAATTCAGGTTTGCCAAAAGAGTGATCAACGAGAACGGAGACGCTTACAACAATTTAGCTTCTTCTACTCCATCCGCAGCGACAAGTTTTTAATTTTAAATAATTGATTTAAATAATGAAGCCATCAGAGTCTGATGGCTTTTTTATTTTTTAGGGTGAGTCATTGAAATATTTTTTTTTTGCTACCTCGTCTTTTTGCGTTGCAAAAATCCACCCCTTCAGAGAAGGGGAATGATAGTGAGCGGAAAAAAAAGAATTCCGAAGGTGAGGTTGGTGGGAAAGTTAATTATTTGGCTAAAGCCCGAACAGGATGCTAAACAGGTGGATTAAAACCCATCTCTATTGAATTATTGGAGTTTCAGAAGAGGAAAACGATAAAATGCTTAATATAAATACAGAAGGCGGGCTAAAGCCCACCTCTATTGAATCTTTAATTATGCAAAACATTTTTCCATCTAACTTCTAACCTCTAATTTCTAACTTCTAATCCCTATCAATTTCAATGTCCAGCTTATCAAGGAGTCCATGTATCTCAGAAAGGGAAAATTTAGCCTTTTTAAGACGATTTACAGAAGGATCTATGGAATAGTTGAATGAAGTCCTGAAATCTGTTTTTTCAAGGTTGGTATTGTCGAAAATGGCACCGGAAAGATCACAGCCTGCCAATACTGAATTGGAAAGGTCGCATTCAGCAAAATCGGTTTCAATTAACCTGGAATTTTTAAATACCGTTTTCTTAACTGAGGTTTTGTAGAATACAGCATTATTCAGTAGACATTCATCAAATGTAAATGAAAGTCCGAAATCGTTGCAGTCATTAAACTGAAGCCCGAACATTTTACATTCTTTGAAAGCTGTATCCTGAAAAGAGGTTTTCACCAGTTTTGCCATGCTTAGATTACATCCGGTAAATTCACAGTCTGTAAAGCTGAAGCCGGAAAGATCTGCATATTCAAAGCTGCAGTTCCGGAAGGTACAGTTTTCGTATTCGCCTTTTTCGAAAGGCTGTTCAGCAAAATTAATGTTTTGATAATTTTGATCCAGAATATATGCTTGCATCAGGTCAGTCTTTATGCTAAAAAGGGTTTCTATTTCCTATGTTTAGAGATAAATGAAAGTTTATAATTTATACCAGACTATTCTTATCCGAATAATTCAGTTTAAAGAAAATAAAAGTCATTATAGAAAAGGCAAGCAGCGAGCTTCCTCCATAACTGAAATATGGGAGTGGAATACCCACGGTCGGGAAAAGGCCCATAACCATCCCTAAATTGATGGTAAAGTGCATCATGAGGATGGAAGCAAAACAATATCCAAATACCCGGTTAAAAGTGGATTTCTGCTGTTCTGCGAGATAATAGATCCGCCCGATATAGATCATATAGCATAAAACCAACACGGCGCTTCCTACAAATCCCCATTCTTCACCTACTGTACAGAAAATATAATCGGTTTCCTGCTCGGGAACAAATTTTCCCTGTGTTACTGATCCTTCACGGTATCCTTTTCCTAAAAGCCCACCGGATCCTATAGCTGTTTTTGAATATAATAAGTTATATCCGGAAGTATCCCTGAATGCTTTTTCACCTTTGTAAAGAACTTCAATTCTTTCTCTCTGGTGTTTTGGGAGCTTTTCCAGGACATAGGGTGACCCGAAAGCCAGCCCGCACAGCAAAAGGACTGAGCCTGCAATTCCCGAAATAGAAATTACATCCCAGGACATTCTGTGATAGTTCATTGCGATTAAAATCCCGGCAATGACCACAACTGTTAATGCTACATAAACAGGAGGTATTGCAAGTGAGACCAAAAAGACTCCGGCAAAAACAAATCCTACCCCAAATAAAAGACCACTCAAACCTTCCCGGTATAAGGCAATAAAGAAGGCAATAAATACAAGCATAGAGCCTACATCCGGAATCGCAAGAACAACCGCTGCCGGAATCCCGATAATGGCCAAAACAGTCCAGAGTGATTTTTTAACTTTCAAGTTAAAATCCGGCCCGGAAACATAATTTGCAAGCATAAGAGCGGTTCCTATTTTCGCAAATTCCACCGGCTGCATGGTAAAGCTACCGAACTTATACCAGTTTTTCTGACCAAGAATCTCTTTCCCAAACGGGAAAAGCCCAATCAGAAGTAAAACACCTCCAATATAGATAATGGCAGACATATTTTCGAAGAACTTGCTCCTTCCTACAAATATAATAAGCCCTACAAATAGGGATATACAGAAGAAAACCAATTGTTTTTCCCCTAGTTTCTGGTCAACACTGTAAATATTTGCAATCGCAAAAATGCAAAGCAGGAAATACAGCCCGAGTCCTAGTTTATCTATTCCTTCTGCCCACTTCATCGCTTCACGTTTTTAGTGTTGTTCTTTGTTTCTTCTTGTATTTTTTTCTGCAGCTTTATTTTCTGCTCTTTAATAAAGTTCAGACTGTCCTGTTTTCTTTTCAGCTTAACAGAATCTGCTGCAGGGTCCTTATATAATCCTTTACGTTTCAGGTCGGCAATCCACTGTCTTTTATATTCAGGCATGAAGCTGGCACTGGTCATCTTCTTGTAAAGGTGTTCCCTCTTAAGATCTCCGGTTATGTATTTTTCAGCGATCACGGTACAGGCAGGTCCCGCCCATGTTGCTCCAAATCCGGCATGCTCCATTACTGCTGCCACTACAATTCTAGGTTTGTCTGCAGGAGCTATCAATACAAAAATAGAGTTATCTTTTCCCTGAGGAACTTGTGCGGTACCTGTTTTTGCAAGCTGTGTAAAGTCATTGGACTTTAAGCTTCTTGCGGTACCTCTCAACACTACAGCCTCCATTCCTTTCAGTACAGGCTCAAAATGCTTAGGATCTACAAGGGTTTTATGTTTTGTTTTAAATCTTGGATCAGGATTTGGCTTACCATCAATAGATTTAACGATATGAGGCGTGTAAAACCAACCTTTATTGGCAATGGCAGCAACATAGTTCGCCAATTGAAGAGGAGTCACCAAAACGTCACCCTGTCCCATTCCATTAAAAATAGAACCGTTCATAGTATAATCAGTGCTCCAGTTTTTCTTTCCGCTTCTTTTTTCGTAAAATTTACCGGAAGGGATTCTACCCGGAGAACCTACGGCAATATCATTGTTCAGGTATTCTCCTACCCCAAAGCTACTCATGATTTTTTTCCATTCATCAACCCCTTTGGAAGGATCGCCCGGATATTTATTCATGATCGCAATAAAAGCATGGGAGAAATAACAGTTACTGGAAACCTGGATAGAAGGAATAAGAGGATCTGCTCCACCGTGCCCTTTAATTCTTAAACCTCTATAATAAAAACCGCCTCCACAAGGGAAAATAGTATTCTCGTCCATTACCCCCATCTGCATTCCTGCCAGGGCCGTCAGCAGCTTAAAAGTGGAACCCGGAGGATAGGCTGCCTGAACAGATCTGTCAAATGTAGGCTTGTTTTCGTATAAGGTATCTTTTGATAATGCGTACAGGTTTTTTGACTTGTAAGGTCCTGTAAATAAATTCGGATCAATATCGGGGCCTGTTGCCAGGGTCAGAATTTCACCGTTATTGGGATCTATTGCCACAATTGCTCCGTGTTTACCAACCAGCATTTCTTCAGCCATTCTTTGCAGGTCGTAGTCAATAGTTAAGGTAATATCTTTTCCGGTAACCACATCTTTGTCTAACGCTCCGTTTTTGTATGAACCAATATTCCGAAGTTTAATATCTTTCTGGATATACTTCATCCCTTTTATACCGCGGAGATCTTTCTCATAAGATTTCTCAACTCCTGTTTTTCCGATAAAATCACCGGGAAGATAATAAGTGGAATCTTTTTTAATTTCTCTTTCGTTCACTTCACTGGTATACCCTAAAAGGTTTCCGGAAGTGGCTACCTCATACTGACGCTGGGGTCTGGAAACAATACTGAATGCCGGGTATTTGAAAATAATTTCCTGTACTCTGGCAATATCTTCTCTGCTGAGGTCCTTCAGAAAGGTCATAGGAGTCAGCTTCGAATAGTATTTCTCCTTTTTGATGGTCTCGATTCTTTTAATAAAATCTGCTTTACTGATCTGCATCAGGTTACAGAATCCAACGGTATCAAAATCAGGTTTCATTAAGGCCTGCGTAAAAGAAATTTCATAGGCAGGCTGGTTACCTACAAGGATTTTTCCGTTTCTGTCAAAAACAACACCTCTCTGTGGGATAACGTATTCAGTTTTAATAGATGTGTTCGCTGCATTCAAGGCATAGCGGTCTGTAAACAGCTGCAAATAAGAAAGCCTCGCCACAAAAATAATGGCGATTACTACGAGTGCAGAAAAGATTTTTAAATAACGTGTGTTCAAACTTTTTGTTTGATTTTAAATATTAATGCGTAAACCACTATAAATATAAAGGAAATTATACTTGTGATCACCACATTAAGTAATATTTCAAAAAAACGGCTCAATTTAAAAAACTCTATATACTGCACTAAAAGCTGATGCAGGAAGATACTCGAAAACAGAAACAACAAAAACTGCGCCCATTGAAGGGACTGAAAAGAGAAAAAATCTGTGGAAGTATCTGTGGAAGTTCTGAAGATCAGGGTTCTGAAATAAGCGATCAGCGTTGTTGCAAAAGCATTGATTCCCCACGAGTAGAGAAACGCGTCTACAGAAAGTCCGATTAAAAAGCTTAAAGCTAAAAACTGATATTTATTTCTGAAAAAAGGATAAAACATGACGAACACCGGATAAAGAACCGGTGTGTACTTTCCGAAAATCGTGATCCTGTTGAGTACAAAAATCTGTAATGCAACCAGGAAGATCATGATCAATATATCGGTAAATAGAGTCCTGCTAATCATTTTCTTTTTTTATTACGGCCTGCAATGTATCCTGAATTTTCTGTACCTCAGCTTTTTTAAGGTTTTTCACAACAAATACTTTACTTAAAGCACCCATTTTTTCACTCAGTTCTACGGAGATATCCCAGAAACCTGTTTTATTGTCTACGGAATATCCTGCAATAGTACCAATCATTACCCCTTTAGGAAAAATAGCCGATTTGCCGTCTGTAACAACAGTATCGCCCACTTTTAAAGCAACATATTTAGGAATGTCTGCAAGATGCATCACTCTTGAATTATCACCATTCCAGGTTAAGGTTCCGAAATATCCTGAATTTTTCAACGAAGCGTTGATTCTGATCCTGTTAACGCTTAAAACAGACTGGACCAAAGCATAGCTGTCTGTAGAATTGATTACAATTCCGGCAATCCCCTTAGGAGCCATGACGCCCATCTGAGGAAAAACACCGTCTCTGCGGCCACGGTTAATTGTAAAGTAATTATTTCTTCTGTTGATACTGTTAAAGACAATTTCGCCATCTACAAAAGTATAGATCTGGCCACCGCCCAATGTATCATGTACTTTTCTGAATACAGGATTTTTTGCTCCTTCTTTACCGTAAAGCTGGGTCATCAGAGCTTTGTTCTGAGCAACAAGACCTTCATTGATCTGTTTCAGCTTCAGATATGAAACCCCTTCATCAATATACCCCGAAATCCATGAATTCAGCGCAGCCGACTGGCCAGCTACCCATGATTTCTGCATGGCATTTTTAGAGAATATCAGAACCAGAGCAACAATCTGCAGGAATATAAAGAAGACAAAAAGGGCGTTCTTCGAAAATAGTCTCAGCAAAAATCCCATTCAGATATATAGTCGTAAAAGGTTAAAATTATTTAATTAAGAAATTGAATTTATCCATATTCTTAAGGGCAATACCTGTTCCGCGAACTACAGCTCTCAACGGATCTTCTGCAACAAATACAGGAAGACCGGTCTTTTTGTGTAATCTGTCCGCAAGGCCTCTCAATAAAGCACCTCCACCAGCAAGATAGATACCTGTCTTATAAATATCGGCAGCCAGTTCCGGCGGAGTAAGAGAAAGTGTTTCCATTACGGCATCTTCAATTCTGATGATAGATTTATCCAATGCACGTGCAATTTCCTTATATCCTACCATGATCTCTTTTGGCTTCCCTGTAATAAGGTCTCTACCCTGTACCGGGATATCTTCAATGTCAACATCAAGATCTTCCACTGCAGAACCTACTTCAATTTTAATTCTTTCAGCCGTTCTTTCCCCAATATAAAGGTTATGGTGAGTTCTAAGATAGTAGGCAATATCATTTGTAAATACGTCCCCTGCAATTTTCACAGATTTGTCACACACAATACCTCCTAAAGCTACCACGGCAATTTCCGTAGTACCACCACCTATATCAATGATCATATTTCCTTCAGGCTTCTGTACATCAATTCCAACTCCTATTGCCGCAGCCATTGGTTCGTAGATCAGCCTTACTTCTTTAGCGTTCACTTTCTGAGCAGAATCTCTTACCGCTCTTTTTTCAACTTCAGTAATACCGGACGGAATACAGATAACGATTCTTAGTGCCGGCTGAATAAATCTGCCTTTAATTCCGGGAATCTTTTTGATAAATTCCTTAATCATGTGTTCAGAAGCGTGGAAATCTGCAATAACCCCATCTTTCAGCGGGCGGATTGTCTTGATATCCTCATGAGTTTTACCCTGCATATGCTTAGCCTGCTCACCGACGGCAATCGGCCTACCCGTAGAACGTTCAATTGCAACAATTGACGGCTGATCTATAACAATTTTATTATTATGGATGATAAGGGTATTGGCAGTACCAAGGTCTATCGCAATTTCTTGCGTAAACATATCAAATAAACTCATATTTTTCTTCTGATTTTAAGTTTACAAAGATATGAATTTAACACTACTAAAGAAATTTAACCTGAATATAATTTGGTTAAAATTTGGTTAAAATTTTATTAAAACTCACAATTGTTTACTAACTTTTGCTTTAATCATTTAAGGAGTCTGATTTAAACTAAAATTGACAGACGGAAGACGGAAGCCCGAAGATGAGAACATTTCAATCAAAACAATCAATACAAATTCTTAAACAAACAGCAAAACACTGATTACGAAACACTTATAAGACTTGCAAAAGTATTGCCTAAACTTAATTTTTTTCCTGTTCCACCTTCTGCCGATATTCCCTGCCACCATAGTTTTTCACGATAATTATCATATATATTATCAGAGGCTGGTTAATTAAAAAATCCGTAAATTTGCGACTGCTTATGTTACAGTATTCCAATATCCATCAGACATCAAATTTTGCTGTACTTTCCATTAGCTATGAAAAGGCTGATGTGGAAACGCGGGGGAAGTTTGCGTTTTTTGATGATAACATCAAGAATTTTGTCACCAGAGTCCACAATATGGATTTAGGAGATGCGTTTGTGGTCTCCACATGTAACAGGACCGAGATCTATACCACTTCCCCGAATTACCTTCTGGTAGCAGAGGAATACTGCAAAACAATCGGAGTACATCTTACGGATTTCCTTCAGTTTGCCAATATTCTTACCAAAGAAGAGGCTCTTATTCATCTCTTTAGGGTGGCAGCCGGACTGGAAAGTCAGATTATCGGAGATTTTGAGATCATCGGACAGATCAAAAAAGCGTACAGCCGCTTTAAAAAAGAAAGACAGAATTCCAATCCATATCTGGAAAGAGCGATCAATGCAGCGATTCAGATTTCGAAAAGAATTAAAAATGAGACCGGAATTTCCAACGGAGCCGCCTCTGTATCTTATGCTGCCGTTCATTATATTCTAAACAGCCAGAAGAAAATTACAGAAAAGAACATTCTTCTTTTGGGTGTGGGTGAGATCGGTCAGAATACAGTTGAAAACCTGGTGAAGCATGTCTACCAGCCCAAAATTAAAATTGCCAACAGAACTCAGGAGAAAGCCGAAAAGATTTCCCAGAAATACAGCATTCCTCATGTTGATTATTCTGATTTTGACAGTGAATTAAAAAATACTGACATTCTTATTGTTGCCACAGGAGCCAAACATCCTATCATCAACAAATCTCATTTTCCGAACGGAAAAGAAACCCTGGTGATCGACCTTTCTATTCCTCACAACGTTGAAAAAGACGTTACTGAGAATGAAAATGTAACCCTGATTGATGTAGATGAGCTTTCAAAACAGATCCAGGAAACGATTCAGCAGCGGGAAAAAGAGATCCCAAAAGCTGAAAAAATCATCAAAGAACTGATGAAAGAGTTTCTGGAATGGGAAAAAAAGAGAAAGCTGGCCCCCAATATTCACCATTTCAAAGCAGTTCTGAAGAATATGGAACGCAATGAAATGCATAATTTTTATAAAAAAAATAAATACATAAACATCACGGACATGGAGCTTTCTGACAAAATGATCCAGAAAATCACCAACCGTTTTGCAAAATTTATCATCGACAATCCTTTAAAAGCCGAAGAAATTAGTAAATTAATGCACGAAATATTAGTTGAACAACCAAACAACGAATTCAATGAAAAGCATTAGAATCGGAACAAGAAATTCCGCACTTGCACTTTGGCAGGCAAGAGAGGTTGCCAGGAACCTTCAGAACCGTAATTATTTAACGGAAATTGTTCCTATTGTATCTTCCGGCGACAAGAACTTAAATCAACCGCTTTATTCTTTAGGAATCACCGGGGTTTTTACCAGAGACCTTGATGTTGCCCTATTGAATGACGAAATTGACATTGCCGTACACTCTTTGAAGGATGTCCCTACGCAACTGCCTCAGAATATTGAGATTGTCGCTTATCTGGAAAGAGATTTTCCTCAGGACATATTAATAAGAAAGGAATCTGCGCGAAATAAAGAATTCCATGAGCTTAAGCTAGCCACAAGCAGTCTAAGAAGAAGAGCATTCTGGCTGAAAAACTATCCTCATGCTCAATTTTCTGATATCCGCGGGAATATTCAGACCCGCCTTCAGAAACTGGAAGAAGGAGATTTTGATGCAACCATTCTGTCCCTGGCAGGAATCAAGAGAATGAAAATGGACATTGATTATGAAATGCTTCCGTTAATGATCCCGGCTGCCTCGCAGGGAGTTATTGCTGTTGCCGGACATTCTGAGAAAACAGAAATCAATGAAATCCTGAGCCAGATTAATCATAAGAAAACCCAGATCTGTGTAGAGATTGAAAGAAATTTCCTGAGCACACTGGAAGGCGGATGCACAGCACCAATCGGAGCTTTTGCTGAGATGATCGAGAATCAGATCCGTTTCAAGGCTGCCCTTTGCTCACTGGATGGCAAAAACTGTATTGCTACCGATGAGAACTTTGAATATAATGACACTGAAAATTTTGGAGAAAAGTTCGCCAAAATCGTTCTTGAAAACGGTGGAAAAGAGCTGATGACTGAAATTAAGAATTCGTATTAAGAATTTTTTAGCAGATCGAACGTTATATTCGTAAGTGCAGAACAATGAAAAAATCCTTTTTTTTATTCATATTTCTATTTTGTGTTTTTTTTACAAATGCACAGAATAAATTGGGGCTTCAACTTTCCAGCTCTGCTTTGACGTTAATAGACAGCTCCATTAAATACGATCCTGCCTATTTTGTGCTGAAATATCCCAACGGTGATGTCCCGGCTGATAAAGGAGTATGCACAGATGTTATTATCAGGGCCTACAGAAAACTCGGTATTGATCTGCAAAAAGAAGTACATGAGGATATGGTAAAGAACTTTTCAAAGTATCCGAAAACCTGGGGATTAAAAAAGCCTGACACAAATATTGATCACAGAAGGGTTCCCAATCTTGCCGTCTTTTTTTCCAGATTCGGAAAAGTAAAGTCTACTGAAACCAATCCCGCACTGTATGTTCCGGGTGATATTGTTACCTGGATCCTACCCGGGAATCTGACACACATTGGAATCGTTGTCAATAAAAAATCTTCAGATGGAAAGAGATTCCTGATTGTGCATAATATAGGAGGCGGGCAGGTTCTGGAAGACTGTCTCTTTAAATATACCGTCACAGGGCATTATCAATACCCAAAAGCTGCTTTATGAAAAATCTTATCTATGCTTTATTTGTATTGGTAACATGTTATACAAAAGCACAAACCAACGAGCTTAAGATCGTCGGTAAGCCTATCGATTATTCGCAGGAGAGAGTCCGTCTAAGTTTGGAGTACCTTAAAGATCATCATAGTATTGTACAAAACTCACCAACGATTTCACCTAAAATAATTGTATTGCATTATACTGCAGGCGGAACTGTTGAAACGAATTATAAATATTTCAATAAGACCCATCTGGAATCCGCCAGAAATGTTTTAAAGAAACAAAGTACTTTAAATGTCTCTTCGCAGTTTATTGTAGACCGGGATGGTACCATTTACCAGCTTATGGAGCCTGACAGGTTTGCCAGACACACTATAGGCCTTAATTACTGTGCAATCGGCATTGAAAATATAGGAAGCATGAAGCAGCCGCTTACAGAAAAACAGGTTTTAGCCAATGCTCAGCTGGTTAGATATTTAACTAAGAAATATGCTATAGAATATCTTATAGGCCATTCAGAATATGGCGCTTTCAGAACTTCTAAGCTTTGGAAAGAGACGGATCCGAATTATTTTACCGTTAAAGACGATCCGGGGAAAGATTTTATGACAAAAGTGAGACTGCTAGTGACTGATTTACATTTAAAAAACAAGCCTTAATGAAAATTCTGTTTACCAAAACCATAGATGCCACGTTATTATCCAAAGAATTAGGATCGGATATGTCGGCTGAATGTATTGAGGTAATCAGGACAGAACCTATAAAAACAGCCGCATTTGATTTAAAAAATTATTCCCTGATCTTCACCAGCGTTAATGGAGTGATTTCATTTTTCAACAATCAGTTTAAGCCTAACGAAGATTTTACCGCAAAAAACTACAATAAAATATATTGTGTAGGCGAAAAAACGAAGCGTGAGCTGAGAAAACACGGTTTCGGAACATTCAAAGTTCTGAAAAATGCCGAAACCCTTTCGAGGTTTATCATCGGAAACTGCCAGCACGAACAATTCCTTCATTTCTGTGGCAATCTTGCCATAGATGTCCTGGACAAGGATCTTCCTTTGCAGAATATCAGCTACAAAAAGATAACAGTTTATAAAACCGAAGAGCTCTATCCATCCGTACCTGAAAAATATCATGCTGCAGTTTTTTTTAGTCCAAGCGGAGTTCGTAGTTTTGCAAAACTCAACTCTTTAGAAGGAATGAAAATTTTTTCCATTGGGGAAACTACCTCAGGTGAGCTCAGAAAGCACACTACAGAAGAAATTTTCACATCAGAAGAAAATAATCTGGCTTCCATTTTTGAATTGATAAAAAAGGAACTTTAAACAGCCGAACGCCTGGCTGGTAAAAATAATGAGTGCCGGCAACGGCCGTATTAGTTTAAATAAATTATGATTAAAAACGACTTATATTTAAAAGCACTCCGCGGAGAAACTGTAGAAAGGCCGCCGGTATGGATGATGAGACAGGCCGGAAGATATCTGCCGGAATTCATTGCTCTCCGGGATAAATATGACTTCTTTACAAGATGTCAGACCCCTGAACTGGCTGCTGAAATCACGATACAGCCGATCAAAAGGTTTCCGCTGGATGCTGCGATCCTGTTTTCTGATATTTTGGTAGTTCCACAGGCAATGGGAATTGATTTTAAAATGAAGGAATCGGTTGGCCCGTGGCTGGATAATCCTATCAGAACAGCGGAGCAGGTTCAGAATATTGAAGTTCCTGATGTAAATGATACACTGGGTTACGTTTTTGATGCGATTGAACTGACTCTTCAGAAGTTGGACAATGAAATTCCATTGATCGGTTTTGCAGGTTCTCCATGGACAATCCTGTGCTACTGTGTGGAAGGAAAAGGAAGCAAGGCATTTGATATTGCAAAATCATTCTGTTTCCAGCAGCCTGAAGCGGCTCATTTACTGCTTCAGAAGATCACAGATACTACGATTGCCTATTTGAAAAGAAAAGTTGAAAAAGGCGTTTCTGCGGTTCAGGTTTTTGATTCATGGGGAGGTATGCTTTCTCCTACAGATTATCAGGAATTCTCATGGCAGTATATCAATCAGATCGTTGAAGCCTTAAGCCCTCTTACCCATGTCGTGGTATTTGGAAAAGGATGCTGGTTTGCCCTTGAGGATATGACGATGTCTAAAGCGTCTGCTTTGGGTGTTGACTGGACGATTACTCCGGAATTTGCACGAACACTAACGAACCATACGATGACGCTTCAGGGGAATTTTGATCCTGCAAGATTACATTCTACCCCGGAAACTATCAAAAAAATGGTAACTGAGATGATCAACCGTTTTGGGAAAGATAGGTATATTGCGAATCTCGGCCACGGAATTTTACCGAATATCCCTGTAGAGAATGCAGAGGCTTTCATCAGAGCTGTTGTGGACTGGAAACCGAATATCTAAGATTCATTCATAACAAAAAGCCCTTTCAAACAACTGAAAGGGCCTTTTTTATATTTTTAACTGAGCATTTTCTGAGCTTTTTTCACTCCTTCTATCAGTTTGTCAATTTCTTCAAAAGTATTGTAAACCGCAAAACTGGCTCTTACCGTTCCGGCTATATTGAAGAAGCTCATAATAGGCTGTGTACAGTGATGCCCTGTTCTTACCGCAATCCCCATTTTATCGAGGATCATTCCTACATCGGAAGATATTCCCACCCCTTCCAGATTAAAGGAAACTACCCCTGTTCTTTTGGCTTTTTCTCCATAAATCTTAATGTTCTCCAGTTCCAGAAGTTTTCTCTGAGCATATTCCAGTAAGGCATTTTCGTGATTCTGAATATTCTGTCTGCCTGTTTTCTCAATAAAATCAACAGCAGCACCCAGCGCAATATTCCCTCCTACATTCGGGGTACCCGCTTCATATTTAAAAGGAAGTCCGGCGTAGGTAGTCCCATCGAACGAACATGTTGCAATCATTTCTCCTCCTCCGTGAAACGGCGGAAGCTCTTCAAGAATCTCCTGTTTCCCATAAAGGATCCCGGTTCCCATGGGTGCGTACATTTTATGGCCAGAAAAGACAAAAAAATCACAATCCATCTTTTGTACATCGATCTCAAAGTGAGGAGCAGACTGCGCCCCGTCGATCACAATATACGCATCTGAATTCTTCCTTGTTTTAGCAATGATTTCTTCAATCGGATTTACAATTCCCAAAGCATTGGAAACCTGGTTTACAGAAACCACTTTTGTCTTTTCGCTTAGAAATTCATCCAGATAGTTCAGCTGAAGAATACCGTTTTCATCAATCGGGATTACTCTGAGCTTTGCTCCGGTCCTTTCACAAAGCAGCTGCCATGGAACAATATTGGAATGGTGTTCCAGATAAGAAATGATAATCTCATCATCTTTTTTAAGCTTCTGTGTCAGAATATAGGAGATGAGGTTCAGTCCTTCTGTTGTTCCTTTTGTAAAAATAACTTCAAAATCATGCTTAGCATTAATAAATTTCTGAATCTTCCTTCTTGAAAGTTCCATTTCTTCGGTAGCTAACTGACTTAATGTATGAATTCCTCTGTGAACATTGGCATTAAGCTCTGTATAATAATCATTCCAGACTTTTAAAACAGAATCCGGTTTCTGGGATGTTGCTGCATTATCTAAGTAAACCAGAGGCTTACCATTCACTTCGCGGTTTAATATAGTAAACTGACTTCTTATTTCCTGAATGTCAAACATTTATTAAAATTTTAAATTAGATTGCTCTTATTTAGAACACTTCAAATTTACGGCTTTTTTTCTGAAAGGAGGCATGGGGTTGAGGACTGATACTTGTCAGGTGATAGAAAGATTCGATGAGCAGAATATCCGACAGATAAACACCTTCCCCTTATCACAAAATAAAAACCTGCCAATACATTGACAGGTTTTTTATTATTTGGTTGTGTCTAGTCCTGAAATATCGATACACAAAAAAAGAATCGTTATGGAAGAACATTTAGAAACCGCGTACATCAAACGTACACAGAGAGATTACAATTTAAGTTTAAAGCTTCAAATTGTAAGAGAAA
>NZ_JAGEKK010000030.1:0-26920 GCF_049887855.1 Chryseobacterium sp. NFX27
TCTTTAAAGACTATTTTTGATTTACTTAACACACAGCAAATTAATCAATTTGCAAAAACTGGGAAAGCTTTGAGCTTTCCTTTTTTGCGCATAAAAAAAGAACTGTCTCACTTTTGAGACAGCCTCTAATCAAATCTAAACTGAATTAATATTGCTTCAAACACCAGTGCAGGATTTTTGCGATATTCTTCGCATCATCCACCCCTCTGTGATGGGTACCTTCAAGCTTCATATTGAGTTCGCCAAGCGCTCTGCTCATTCCAACGCTTTTTCTGACGGTAGGATGCAGCTGTCCGAATAATGTTTTCACATTGATATGATCATCGCTCAGCGGATAATCTACATTGAATCTTCTGGCCTGGTTCTGCAGCATATTCAGATCATAGTTTCCGTAGCTTGCCCAAGTGAGATCTTCAGAGTCGTATTCTGCTCTGAGGATATCCAAAGCATCTTCCAGCAAAATCCCATTATTATCCAGCATGTTTTGGGTAATAGAAGTCAGTTCTGTACAGAAAGGGCTCACCTTTGAATATTGTGGTTTTACTAAAATGCCTTCATTTTTTGAGATCTTACCAGTTGTCGCACTCATGATGCATACACCGATCTCGATGATCTCGCTTTCCTGGCCTCTGGGCGGTCTGTCTTCCCAGCAGGTAGCTTCCAGGTCTATAATTAATATATTGTCTGTTGTTTTCATAGTTTTTTGTATAATGTATATTGTAATAAGTATAATGTATAATGTATAATGTATAATGTATAAGAAATTGGATGAAAATCATGGCAACCTACTCCGGCGTCAAAATTTAAAACGCATGGCGTAATGCAGAAGAATGATTTATTTTCAAGAATTTTTAGATGCAAAAAAGTTTCGGTAAGATGACTTGCCGAAACTTAAATTCTATTATTAAACTACCAGTTCTTTTACTGTTTTTCTGCGTATTCCAAAGTCAGATTTCCTGATTTTACACATACGATTATCAGTAATATGATAGAAAACTATACCTTCCATATCATTCTCAGGATTGCTAAGGAAATTTTTGATAAAATCAAAATCCAGACTTTCCAAACCAAGAATTTTATCTCCATGCTTTACTAATATGTGACCTTTAATATTCTCAGGATTGCTTCGTACCTTTTCGCCAATAAGCTCATAGGTACCCTCTTCTACCTTACCTGATTGCGCCAAAGTATTGAATCCTTCCCAGAAATATTTGTCCTCTTTTTTAGTAATATAGCATTTTATCCAATGCGGATGATGACCTGTCATAAAATCTGCTTGCTGACATGGAATTGCACCTTCAGGAGCTGTTTTCCCTTTTTTTGCATCGTATCTTTTGTATAATTTACCATTGATAACAGCGCACGCAGAACCATCAAACTTTTGAGTAGCAATAGCTTTCCCTTCAAAAACCCAATTGTTTTCCGGGCTAATTTCGTTAATTACCCTTCCTAAATTATTTATATCTTTTTTGAATAATGTACTTATCTTTTTCATTTTTAATTACAATTTTTTAAAGTTTACCAAAAGGCTTAAAATATTCTTCTTTCCTACCGGATTCATTGAATGGCAGTAGAATTTGGGTAAGTCTAAATAGTTATCCATACAATATTCTGTCAGCCATTTGGCACAGTCGTAGCCTGTTTTTTCGGTGTATTCGTCAGCATTCGGTTTCAGATAGTGTATATCCGCCAGGTCATGATCAAAAGAGATCATTTCCGGAAGTCCTTTTTCCAAAATTCTGTTGACAAACTGCTCGTAATTGCGAACAATATGCCAGTCTTTTCTGAGGAAAATATCCTGTTTGGTATAATGATAGGCTTCAACAGGATATCGTATATCATCCAGAAACAGTAATCTTTTTGTCATTTCCATTGTTTTATTTTAAGCCTGAAAGCCTGTTTTAATACAATTATATTTAAACCATCATATCAGCACAATTGGAACTTGCAAATGCGTGAGGCTTTGCTTTAAACACATATCCCATTCCCAGAATATATCCCATAGCATCTTTCAATGCAGTATTTGACTTGAAATCCGGGTCGGTATTAATGTCTGCGTGCACCTCCATTTCTACACCATAAGCATCCAGAATGGCACAGATAGCGTAAGCAATTTCTACGGATCTGTTGACCTCATTCAGCATTCTTTCTTTGATGCTGATTTTCTGTATTTGTCTTTCTTTCCTGATAAAGGTAAACGCTCCTTTTCCCTCCCGTACAAATACTACTGCCGTAGCATAGCTGATCGCTTCGCCGTAAACATGGGAATCTGAGCCCACACATACTTTCAGGCGGTGACCGTTAGCCTGTTCGCGGATAATGGCTTCCTCTACCAGCTGTGTGATAGGTTTCAGGAAAAAATTTCCTTTCATATTCTGCCATACTTCTTGTTGCGTTTCCATTTTTTTACATGTTTTAAATTTGTTTTTGTTTATCTATTAATTGGTGAATTGTGAACATTCAATTCGCTTTGCTGTCATCTTAATATTCACTTACATAGCAAATTCACTATTGATTATTCACTTTTTTTGCACTCCGAACAGGACTCGAACCTATACCATCAGTTTTGGAGACTGAGATGCTGCCATTACACCATCAGAGTAGTTTTTTATAATAATTGATAAGTTATAAATGACCATTGATGCCATAATACACATTTAGTATTCATTATTGATCGTTGATCAATCATCATTTATAATTCTGTGGAACAGACAGGAATCGAACCTGTACCTTTAGTTTTTCAGACTAACGTGCAGACCAGCTACACCACTCTTCCCTGTTGTATAAGTGATTGATAATGAGTATTCACGAAATAGCCATATGGCAATCATCAATCATCGCTTATCTTGTACGGGAAGAGGGACTCGAACCCCCAAAACCTTGAGCCTAAATCAAGTGTGTCTACCATTTCCACCATTCCCGCAGCTTTTATTAATGATGAGTAATCTGAATATTTGTGGATTGCCAATGGCCAACTGTCAATTTTTTCATGGTTTTTAATTCACATTTGATGTATTTACAATTGACAATTAACTATTTATTACCTGCCGAATTACTCATTGCTTATTACTCATTATTTATGAATAAGGTCAGAGAAAGCCTGTCTTTAAAACTATGCCTGTTAGTGTTTGTAAGATCTTCTGCGCTTGACAAACTTTTCTCTTTCCTGTTTTTCTGTGAATGATCATCTATCAATTTTTCTCAATCTGAACTTTCATGGTATTTATAATTCACCATTGATTTTAGATCATTCACGTCTGTACTCCATAAGGGAATCGAACCCTTGTCGTCCGGTAGAAAGCCGGATGCACTTACCGCTATGCTAATGGAGCATTTTAAACCAACTGACCAGGAATCGAACCTGAACAACAAGAGTACTTTTCCTGCATGCTGCCGTTACATTATCAGCGGTTTTTGTGGAAGTAGCAGGATTCGAACCTGCTCAGCAATGAAGCAACAGATTTACAGTCTACCCCGGCTCTCCAACTCCGGCGTACTTCCGTATATAATGAGTAACAGATCATTAGTAATGGATATTTTTTTCTAATCCCTTTTGAAGAAAACAAAGCCTGTCTTAATTTTTTTGTTTGATGTAAGAACTTCTGCGCTTGACAAACTTTTAATTTTTCTTCTGAACTAACTAAATTTTATAAATGATTAATGATAGCTATTCGTCAATCCATCACTTCTGCCCATTCCTACTTCCAGGTTCTACCCTCTAATCCCATTGTGAAGAAAACAAAAGCCTGTCTTAATTTTTTGTTTGATATAAGAACTTCTTCGCTCGACAAACTTTTTACTTTCTCCGGAACTAATCTCATTTTAGTTATTTGAGATGGCTATGGGATTCAAACCCACTCAGCTTATGCAACGGTTTTGCAGACCGCCCCGACTCTTCCGCTTCGGCGAACCATCAGATTTGATTATAAATGATAATTGATCAATGATGATTGATAGTTGATAGTTGATAGTTGATAGTGAATTTACACTCCTTCTAACTTCTAATCTCTACCCTCTAACTTCTCAATAAAAAAAGAAAAAGGCTGTCGGTATTTTCCATATTTGGCGTAAAGATTTTCTGCTCTTGACACACCTTTTTTCTTCTCTTTCTGAAACAATTAACATTTAGTTTTCTGCGATTTTGCAAAGGTTCGAACTTTCAACTTCCGGTTTAACAGACCGGCGCTCTACCATTGAGCTACAAAATCGTTTTTCATTTGTGAATGGTGAATTATTTAGAGATTGTTTAAACTTTTAAAATCTCGCTGATTTGGCAGATTACGCAGGTTTTATACTGAAATAAATCTGCTACATCGTCTTAATCTGCAAAAGAAATATTTTTCTTCACTATTATTTCTGCATAATAACTTTTGAATAAAATTTAAACAGGCTCTTAAGCTCACCTGCAAAGCAAATTCACCATTTACTTTTATCTTTTGTAATTTCGGAAGGACTCGAACCTTCAGCCTCCGGTGTATCAGACCGACGCTCTAACCAATTGAGCTACGAAATCGTTTTTATTTTGTGAATTGCAAAAGATCAATCCGTTTACTATCAATTTTAAAATTCACTTGCGAAAACTTCACTATTGACTATTCACCATTAACTATTCACTTTTTCAGTCTGGAAAGCAAGATTCGAACTTGCGACCTCCCGCGTCCAAGACGGGTAAACAACCACCGTTATCTTTCCAGTTTTTCAGGTTCAGTTTCCATTTTTCTTCCGGGAGACAGCCGGAATTAAATTTCCATGAACCCTGCGGTCTATGCGGGAATCGAACCCGCAGTACCCAAGAGACAGTCGGGCAGGTTAGCCTTTACCTCAATAGACCTTTTTTGTAATTCTGAGAGGGATCGAACCTCTAACCTTCGGTTTAGAAAACCAACGCTCTATCCAATTGAGCTACAGAACTATTTTGTAATCCCAGAAGGAATTGAACCTTCAACCCCCGGTTTAAAAGACCGGTGCTCTGACCTATTGAGCTATGAGATTATTTTTTAATGTGAATGGTCAAGCGTCAATTCGCTTAACTTGTCAATTTTAAATTCCCAATTCATCATTCACACTTAACAAGATTCACTATTCACATTTACTTTTGGGTATCTTCGGGGATCGAACCCTGTTCTCCGGTTCCACAGACCGGCGCTTTACCAAATAAGCTAAAAAACCATAAAAAAAGCACCTCTTTTCGGGAGGTGCTGTATATTCTGACGTAAGAGATCATTAGCTGACCCACGTATATAAGCACCTTTTAACTATAAATTCACTATCGAGAATGATACATGCATATCTTTTCGGCTCCTGTCCGTGTAATCTCCAATACTGATTAGATATGTTATGTAATTGTTTCATTATATTCTTGTTATTTAAAATTTTTGAATTCTGAAAACCTGTTGCTTTCAATTTTCGGTTGCAAAGTAAGTATGAAATTTTTTAACTCACAAATATATTTTTCATTTAATATCTTGATAATCAATGAATTAAATGTATTTTTTAGCATAAGAAATACCTGTCCGCAATATCCTGCAGATCTCTTAAATACCTAAATGACTGTCTCTCATCGGGTTACTTATCACTCTTATTTATTGTATTAAATGTTCATTGTTAATTAAAAAATTTTTGTTTTTATGGTTATTTTTTTTCATTCTAAATAATTTATGGCCTAAAACACAAGAAACGCCTCGAGTTATCGAGGCGTTTCTGCGGTATTTTGTTTAAATTCTTACGGGTTTATTGTAAATAATTTTCAAAGCAAGCACATTTCGCCTCATTCCATATCATCCATTCGTATCCGAATAATCCTTTTATTGAAGGGCTATCGCATAGATTTACATTGATATGTGCTCTTTGTCGTGTCATAATTTTCTGGCGCAAAGATATGAAAAATTGTTTTTTGAGCAATGAAATTACTATGGCTGCTCACTGGAAAGAGAGATATGATGAGGTGGCTTCGAGTGCCGCAGCCACCTTGATTTTGTCGGTGGAACATCATTCCGTTTAAATTTTTAAATGCTTCAACGTTAGTTTCGCAATATTTTATTCCTTTCTGTTTTAAACCTCGAAATATCTTTCAGGATCACACTGTCCTCGGGATTGAAATGTTTCAGTTCATTGATAATCTCGGAGCGCGTTCCCACTTTTTCTGCAATAATTTCATAAGCGATACTTCTTGTTACAGGCTGTAGTTTTGGATCTTTTTTAAATTCATGCTTCATGGCTTCAAGGTAAATGGTCTTTTTGTAGGAAGGTGTTTTATGATAAAGGTTCTGAATCTCAGTTTCCAGTTTTTTAACATCAAAAATATGGGCGAAATAATTATTCAGGCAGTTGAATGCATCTTTATCTTCATTCCAGCCCTTCAACAGTACTTTTTGAGCTTCTTCCGGCAGTTCCATTTTCTTGCTGTATACCAAAGAAGCTTTTACCATCTGGCTGTTCTCTGTATAGTCGTCTGCCACCATCTGATAGTAACTGTGGGCATTTTTAAGATCATTAAGTTCTTTGTAAAGGTCCCCTACTTTCTCTTTCTGCTGCATTTCTTTGTACAGATCGATGGCTTTTTTGTACTGTTTTGCTTTTTCGTAACACGCTGCTGCTTCCGATTTATTATTTAGTTTTTTAAGATAAACCGCTGCTGCCTCATTATAGAAGCCACCATTTTCCAGCGTTTTTGCCCCCCTGAAATGATCCTGAAGAAGATTCATATACACTTTTGCTGCTTTTTTATAATCTTTTTCAGCGATATATTTTTCGGCAAGCTCTTCATATTTATTTCTGATTCTATCAAATAAAGAGGTTTCCAGGTAAAAATTCCCACCTCCTGAGCCTCTTCGTCCAGAGTTTTTGCGGTTCTGTTCTTTATCTTTTAAAGCAGTGATCACAATCATGATTATAAAAGCTACGACAAGAAAAATCACCAGCGTTCCCACCACGCTCCAAAAGCTTTCGTGGAATAACTGTGCGGCAATACCAATGATCTTAAACACCGCCAGGATCATAAATGCAATCAGAAATTTGTCTATAAACGTCTGCTTATTCATCATCTTCAGGGTTTAAAATGGTTTTGTCCTCGTTAAACAGGCGATAAAGAAGCAGGATGACACAGATCACCAGGATCCATACAAACCAATTGTATCCGAACATCTTTATCAACGGGTAAAACAGATAGACCAACATGGAAACAAGAAGAACAGACAGAATCAGCTTTACCCATAAAGGCACATTGTCCCCGCCAAGGTTCAGTGATTTCCTTCTGAAGATGAAAGAATAGATTCCCACAGCTCCAAACATGAAAATCACGAGATACAGGATATCTGAAACGGAAGTTTTATTTTCTGATGCACCGGAACCTTTCTCCAATGTTCCAGTATTGGAATCTTTAACCGGAGACGGGGGAAGTTCCGTTATATCAAGCGTTCCGTAAAGCTTTCCGAGAGAATCCGCCATAAGCACCTGCTTTTTCTTTAAAACAAATTTTACAACTTCACCATTGACCGGTTTTCCCTTGCTGTACTGTTTGAGAGAATCCGAAATGCGGCGTTTCATCGCTGCTTCCTGCTGAACAAGATGTTTCGTTATTTTTTTTGAATACACTATTTTCAGGGAATCTCTGCTGTTCTGCTCTCTGGCATTGAGCTTCTCAATATCATTTCCAACCTCACCAAGGTTTCTGCCACCTGATTTTTTATACCGTTCTCTTTCGTTTTTGTCTTTTGACATAGCAGCACCTGCAGCAATATATTCACTGGAAAGTTTTTTTCTTGTCTTTCCGTAAATAGAATCAATTTTCATGTCAATATCCGTCACTCCGGACTGATAAGCGATCATATCTGCCTGTGCTTTTTCAGCACCGTTCATAATTTTGCCGGATGAAACGAGAAAATCCTCTCTCACGGTTCTGTCTTTATCTGAAGGCATAAAAATTCTGAAGAGTATGGCTACAATGACAACACCCCAGAATATCCATCGGAAATTCCGGCTTCCTGATGTCTCTTTTTTATCACCAGAACCTCCAAACAGGGTACTCAGCCAGCTGTCTCCGAAAGTGAACTTTCCAAAGCCGTCACCACGGGAAGTTCCCATAATATCTAAAGGCACTCCCAGTTCTACCGCTCTGTCAGGATATTTTTCTATATACTTTAAATATTTTTCAATTTCTTTTTTATTCCCTGCCATCACTTTTTTGAGGTCAAAAGGCAGGTTTTTCATCCACTCTTCTTCATTTCTCGGCTGCTGAAGGGTTGCCAGAACTTTTTCATCATCCATCTCCACAGCAAAGCTTTCGATATGCTGAGGT
Source organism: Chryseobacterium sp. NFX27 (assembly GCF_049887855.1). Taxonomy (NCBI): domain Bacteria; kingdom Pseudomonadati; phylum Bacteroidota; class Flavobacteriia; order Flavobacteriales; family Weeksellaceae; genus Chryseobacterium; species Chryseobacterium sp. NFX27. The sequence continues at coordinate 8,297 of NZ_JAGEKK010000030.1, forward strand.
ATTTTTACCCCATTCGATGGTTTTCTGATTCTGCCTTCTGCTATTTCGGGTTCTTTTAGTACAGAAATCCAGTCAATTTCTTCTGAAAGCTTTACAAAACCAAAATCGGGGTGCATGATAACAAACCGTGAACCGGCAGACTGCCAGTCTTCCGGATTGATCCTTGGATAAAATAGGGTATTTTCAGGAATAAAAAGTCTGTCGTCTACACACTGGAAATAAGCATTTTTACCTATTTCCTGCGGAGCTTCATCATAAAATATAAGCAGACATCCGTACAGGACATCAGGCTGGTCTGCGGGAACAGCATAGGATTTTACTTTATGGAGATCTATCCCCAATGCTTCCATTTCATGAAGCCATACGCGTGGCGACGGGTCTTTGATCAAAAGCCCTTTTTTAGGATAGGTATTTTTCGGAAAAGGTTTTATTCTAAGCTCCATAATCCAGGATCTGATCAATAAACGCTGTTAAATATTGAGAATACATTTCTTCCATAGTCTTCACTTTCAGCAGTGTCTTTTTCGGAAGGTAATATTCCGAGCCTCCATACTCTGTGTTCGTTGCTAAGGCCAAAAACCCATACTCTGTAGAGGGAATATAAAAGGTAGGAATACCGGTATTGCTGCTTTTAAAAGTAAGCATTCCCCGGGAATCCGTAATGATCTCGCTGCCATCCTGAAATGTAAATTTGTTTTTGTTCTGTTCAGCAGAGATCTTAATGGTAAACCTGTTCTTATAAAGGTTCAGTGAGTTATCATACAGCCTGGACAGTTCATTTCCTGAAATGACTAAATTATTATTCTCATTAATTCCTATTTTATTGAAGTTTCTGATTATTTTCATGCCGCTGCGATTCAGTTTAGCAACTTCTGTTTCCGCTTTTGCGATATTTTTATCTATTTCAATATCTTCATTAAAAATGGATTCCACGGACACATTTCCTTCTAAATTGATCTTATAACAGGAAGCATTCATAGACTGATGCAGATAAAAATTTCTTCCGAAATAAATAAGATGGTATGAATTGGGAATATTGAGTCCGGTAACATTCTGTTCGGAATATTCTTTTGTATTCAGATTCAACTTGGAAATGAGCTTTTTATCCGGCTGATACTGGCATAAGATAAAATGCTGCTGTTTGTTTTTGGCAAGAGCAAACTGCCCTCTTGGTTTCACAGAAATATCTTCTATTAAAACTTCGCATCCATGATAGGTTTTGTAATAATCATAAGAATTACGGTCGTAATAGTTATCAGAAAGGTAAGTTTTCAACAGCTGTTTTTTTGAACTCAGAATATAAAATTCACCTTCATAGAGAAACTGGCCAATTTTATTGGATGGAGTCGGAAACAGGATGGGATAGTTCTGCGGCAAATCTGTTTTCTTTCCGTTAATATTCTGAATCTTTTGTTTACGCTGTGGTGGATTGGCCCATAATTCCTTGAGCGGAAGCTTTATCTTCTGAATATGCTTGCGTGCTCCTTTATGATGTTTATAAAAGTTCAGTTCACCATCTGAAGCTGTTGTGATCAGGAATTTTAATCTGTCCCTGTTTTCGTGGATCACTTTCCTGGTCTTTTCATCAGTAAGATTTTCCTGGTGGGTAATGAAGAACACTTCAAGATCTTTTTCGGTATGCTCTTCAGTAAAAAATTTTCCAAGTGCCTCTGAAACATTCAGAACCGGGCTGATCAGATTGAGGGTTTCGATAACATCTTCCGGTTTATCAAGAGAAACAGGTATACCAGCCTGACCCAAGGCAAAAACCTTACACTCCGAATGGGCTTTCGGATGTCTGATTACCGCAATAGCTGATGCAAAGGCCAATACTTTAGGAGTTCCCCAGTTTTTCAGAGAAGTATCAATTAGGATGATTCGTTCGAAAATATTTTCTTCCGGCGGAATTTCTCTCTGGATGTACAAAGCTTCGTTATTGGCCACACGGTTCATGAAAACCTCATCATCATTGGCAAATTCAGAAAGAAGCATTCTGTGGAGGTCACCTTTATTGGCCATATCTGAGATTCCCCCAATAGGCTGCTCTCCGGGAGAAAGGTGACGCATAGGAATTCTCAGCCCGCTCCAGATCCTTTTGATCAGGCTCCCTACCTGGAATGTTTTGGGCTCTTCAATTAGCTGCTGAATAAAATCTTTATCGGTTTCTACGGTTGTTTCTTCCTCTACGACTTCATCTTCCAATTCCGGTTCATCCATGTGGTCCCGCATGGCATCAACAATAGACTGTGTTGTAGGAAACTTTTCATTCAGCAGATCCAGTGTACTTAAGTCCCGGTTAATAGCTGAAGGACCTGCATATTTTTTCTCGGCACCCGCGGCAAGCATATGGGGTCTTCTATAGTAATTGGTCAGGATCATCTCTGCTCTTCCGGGAGCCATGCTGTTATGTGAATCCTGGAAGAGTGTCTGAAGCAGTATAATTCTGTTCTGTCCCTGTTTATAAAGTTTATTTAATGATTTCAGTTTTTCAAGAAACTCAATGCTCTTTTCTGCTGTGAAATCAAAATTTCCGATGCTGTGAAAATTGGCAGTATGATTCAAAGGTCCTGCAAAATCGGTATAGCCATCCTGCATTGCATACAAAACCATCAGCAATGCTCCAAACGGAGGCCATCCCTGTGGCTGAAGCTCTTTGAGAATCTCTATGACGTAAGGTCTGTAGGCAATAGCTCCGACACCGGGAATTGAGATGAGGTTATTGTCATGGTACCCGGAATCTCCGGCGATATCCTCGTCGGTTTCCCACTCCCAAAAGTAGTTTTCGTATGACTGGAAATATTCGATTAAATCCATTCTTTCGTTTTTTCAGTAAGACGGAATGAACTTGCAGACAGTGGGCGGAAATCTTCTTTTTTAATGGGAAGATAGGTTCCGTTTTCGTTCCACAACAGCCATTTATCCGATTCTTTATTATATTGCTGCTGTAAAAGAGAACTCAAATTTTTATATTCAAAGTCAAAGCCAGCAGGTAAAAGGTGCCCGTCTTTGGTCCAATATGTTTTTCCCGGCAGGCTCAGCAGCGGTGTTCCCAGAAACAATGCTTTATCACTGATCACTGTCCATTCGAGCTTTTCCAGCTTAAATTTCGGCTGTACCGGAATATTATCTTTTATGTGTTCAACTGCACTTAATAATGCTATGGCAGGATGTTCTTCATTGCCTGGCTTTAATCTCACCTCAACTTTTTCACTGATTCCGAAATAATTATTGTTAGAAGCCGGGAAAGTAAGACGCAGCGCTTTGTCTATCGGTGACCAAAGCAAGGCTGTCCTCATCTTTTTACTTGGCACGAGTGCCTCTTTTCTGAATAAAAGTCCTTCACGTAGCTCGTATAGCAGAAAATCAGGCAGCTGCTGGATCTCTGCGGATATGGACTGTTCCTCAGTAAAGCCTTTCAGCCATACTGTATCATCATCTAAGGCAATCTGCACGTTTTTCCAGTCCCGGATGGCACCCAGAAAGTCTTCACCGGTCCGGGGGAGTTCCGCCCAGAATTCTTTTATACAGTTTGAAGGATTTTCTGCCATAAGCTTTCAATTTCTTGCTGGATATACTGCTTCTGCTCCGGGTTTCTTATCCAGTCGCAGCGGGTCTGCAGGTATCTCAATTTATCTTTGATCACATTCTGTTCTTCAAAGCTCAGTATTCCGCTTTCCCATTTTTCCATGAGAATCTTTACATCTTTCATGACTTCCTCCGGATTGGGAGTTTTGTTCTGCATGGCCTGTGGATGGGACTTTGGGGTATCATCTTTTTCAATGGTTCTGTTGATGATGCCTTCCAGAATCTCAATCTGCTCTTCTGTGTCCCAGATATGCTTCAGTACCCAGAGATCGGAGAGCACTGCTTCATTTCTCCCACAAATCAGGGCGCTTGCTGCGATCAGGTTCTGAAGTTTTACGGCTCTACGGTCGGAAATGGTAATTCCTGTATTTCTCAGGCTGATAATTGTATTTAAATAAACTTCGTAGATGGGCCTCAGGTCTATGGTTTTACACAGATTCTGAAGTTCTCTGATCTCATCTGCAAGAATTTCAGGAATATTGGTCTCTGTTTGGTTTTCCAGCTTTCTTCCGGCCAGAAGTACCTGCTGAAGCAGTTCAGGATTTACGTAATCAACATTAATTCTGACCAGAAAACGGTCAAATAATGCGTTAAGGGATTCATCTTCGGGAAGAACATTACTGGCACCAACGAACATCAGGGCCGGGAGATGTTTTGTTTCTTTTCCTCTTTTGAATATTTTTTCATTCAAAGCGGTCAGCAGTGAATTCAGGATGGCAGAATTGGCATTGAATATCTCATCGAGGAAGACCAATGAAGCTTCGGGCATCATACCTTCGGTGTTGGTGAGAAGTTCCCCTTCTTTTAATTTTCGGATATCAAAAGGCCCGAAAATTTCGTTCGGCTCTGTAAATCTGGTTAATAAGTATTCAAAGTTTCTTCCATCTTTTACTGTTTTAGACAGTGTTCTTACGATCGCCGATTTTGCCGTACCCGGAGGTCCATACAAAAATGCATTTTCTTTAGCCAGAAGGCATATTCCCAGCAGATCTACCACATCATTTTTCCCTACGAAAGTATCTTTTACGTAGTTGAGAACGGTATTGAGTTTTGTAATATTTTGTATCATTAATTTTCTTCGGTTATTATTTTTAATTCTCTCCAGAATATCTCTTTATACAGCCCGAACTCTGCTATAAGCAGTTGGTTGATATAGGGGATCTCAGCCAATTCATAGGCTTTTTTTTCTACGATTCTTTCGAGATATAATTTCCTGTAAGTTTTATCTTTCAGCTCTTTTTCCCAGTTGACTTTCTCCAGATTAAGCGGATATCCAATGCCGGAATAATGAAATTGAGTGAGTATTTCTTCTAAAATTTTAACCAACGGATCATAAGGATCAGCAGTTTGCATTAAAATGATGATCTGTGGAAGGAATCGTAATGACAGATCTGCAGATAAAACAGAAGAAGTATCAGATGCTATTTTCAATTTCGGGATCAGTTTATCCAGGTCTTTTGCCGTATTCTCACGGATAAGATAGAGCTGTGCACTGTAATACAGGACTTTCGCTGCCCAAACTGCACTTTCTTTATCGCAACTGATATCCGTGGACAGAAATTCCAGTCTTTCTTTTTCTAATTCTGCTTCAAAATAATCACCGGCTTCCTGTTCTTCTTTTTTTGAGATCTCATGTAAATTGGAAAAAACAGTAATGCAGCCGCTTTTCCGAAGCAGAAAAATAGTGTCTAAAAATGGTGATCTGGTTTCCATCATCTAACAAAAATAAAACTATTTTGCAGAGAATAAAATTTTTTATGTGAGTGATCCGCAGCTAAATAATCTTTATGATAAATAACTCACAAAATGCTTACTAAATTAAACTTAAATGCTGCATTTTTGCTCTCGCAGATGTAGCACATGACACAAATTATTGTATCTTTTTTTATCCTATGGGATATTTTAGATTAATAGATCAATCTGTTATTTCAATAATATTGTTTTCGGGATCCAGAATAACACTTTCATAATATCCATCGCCTGTTGTACGTGGTTCTCCAGCTATAGTATAACCGTCTTTCCTTAAAATTTCTGTCAGTTCATCTACTTTTTCCTTGCTTCCTGTCGAGAATGCCAAATGGATAATTCCATATTGCTGGGCATCGTAAGAGTTTCCGCTTTCCTGGATATCCGGTCTGTTCATGATCTCAAGACGGCATCCATTGTCAAAACTTAAAAAATAAGACTGAAACTGTTTTACAGAATTGTGGTATTTTTCATTGGAAACCGCTCCAAAATATCTCTGATAAAATTCTCTGATCTTCTCCAGATCCTTTACCCAGAAAGCGATATGTTCAATTTTCATTATGATTAATCTTTTGGTTTTGCTAATGTAAGAAGGAGATTTCACAAATACTTCTTCTGTGTTATTGTCTTTTGAAACTGTATTGCTTATTTCTCCTGCAGATTTCAGAGGAGTTTTTTTCTTTTTTAACCACCCTTCAGATCTTTGGTCTGCCACTCCACCTGAGGAGGAGAATTTGTCTTAGAAACTTAAGTATTGAAATACAAACGTTGGGATATTTCAATCTAAAAGTTGTTATCTTTGTCGCTTCAAAATAACATTATGAGTATTCACATCAGTGCAAAAAAAGGAGAAATTGCCAAAGTAGTATTGCAGCCGGGGGATCCCCTTCGTGCACAGTATATTGCTGAAAATTATTTGGAAAATGCTAAACTGGTAAGCAAAACAAGAGGAATCTTTTATTATACAGGTCTTTATAAAGGTAAGGAAATTACTGTAGGAGCCAGCGGAATGGGCTTTCCGAGCATCGGGATCTATTCTTTTGAATTATTTACAGAGTATGAAGTAGATACCATCATCAGAATCGGGACGTGCGGAGCTTACACCACAGACCTTAAGCTTTTTGATATTTTAAATATTGAAAATGCTGCAAGTGAAAGTACCTATGCAAAATATGCATGGGAAATTGAAGATGAGATCCTTCCTCACCAGGGAAATATCTTTGAAATGATCAATGAAACCGCTCAGGAGCTTTCTTTAGCAACCAAAGCGATCAATGTACACAGCAGTGACATTTTCTACAGAAAAGATCCTAATATTCCTGCTATTGCTACTCAATATAACTGTCCGGCTGTAGAAATGGAAGCCTTCGGATTATTTGCGAATGCACAACATTTAGGAAAAAATGCAGCGACGATCCTTACGGTAACCGATATTATTCCTACCCACGAAAAGATTTCTGCTGACGAAAGAGAAAAAGCCCTTAAGCCAATGATGGAACTGGCTTTGGAATCGGCACTGAAAAGTCTTTAGAAACAAAACATTATTACACATAAAAAAAGAGCTTTACTTGTTGAGTAGAGCTCTTTTTTATAGTTTGAAAAAATTTCTGGCGGTTTCCGTGGTTTCTTCAGCAACTTCGGAAATGCTTATTTTTTTCCAGTAGGCAATTGTTTGTGCCACATACGGAAGAAAAGACGGCTCATTGCGGCGGTTCTGCATTCTCGGCATATTTTTCGGAAGCATAAACGGAGCATCTGTTTCTATCATCATGCGGTCCAGCGGCGTATATTTGATCACGTCTTCCAGCTGTTTAAATCTTTTATCATCACTTATAGCGCCTGTAAATCCCAGGTAAAATCCTTTGTCCAGATAGGTTTTAGCTTCTTCCAAAGTTCCTGTGAAGCAATGGACAACCGCTTCCGGCAGCCTGGAAAGATATTCATTTGTGATATCATTAAACCTTTTAAAAGCTGATCTTTCATGAAGAAAAAGAGGCTTACGAACCTCAACAGCCAATTGCAGCTGGGCTCTGTAGCATTTTTCCTGAATAGGTCTGGGAGAAAAATCCCGGTCAAAATCCAGTCCGCACTCTCCTACCGATACCACATGATTTAATCTCAAGAGGCTCTTAAGTTCCAGAATACTTTCCTGAGTAAAGGATTTGGCATCGTGAGGATGAATTCCAGCGGTAGAAAATAAAATTTCAGGATAGTCTTCTGCAATCTCTGCGGATTCTTTGCTTCCGCGTACGCTTGTCCCGGTGAGGATCATTTGTTCCACTCCATTATCCAGGGCGCGGTTGATCATTTCTTCATGTTCATTATAGAACTGTTTATTGGTCAGATTAATGCCAATATCAATGTATGTATTCATTTGTTTTTGTTTTATATAAAGGTAACAGACAGGATTGATTTGTTTTGTTAAATTTTTGATCTGAACTTTATATCTGCAAAATTATCTGCACAGTACGCAATCTTTTTACGCAGATCAATTTATATCATTCATTGATAAATACTTCCAGAAAACCAATCATCTGTGTCCCGCCGTGACTCCAGCGGATTCCGTGCCCTTCTTTTTCCCGAACTTCAAAAACAAGTTCATGTTTGTAATGATAGAAGACATTCCACCAGGTTCTGTTGTCCAGAATATAGCTGATCTTTTCCATAACTTTTTCCTGTTTCTGCAAATTATTCCCTTTAATCTCGCCCCAAAATTCATCATCCATTCTTCCGATATGTTTTTCCCAGGCTCTCTGCGCAATGGTAATTTCGCTGTTAAAAGGTTTCCGGCAGGCTTCAAGCAAAGTATCTTTCAAAGGTGGAACAGCATTTTCATCCCGGACGCTGGCAGAAGTCAGGCGCTGCCCTAAAATATTCAGCCAGTGTTCAAAAGGTATTTTTTCAAGATGATCCGCTTTTACCTCATCAGTATCTTTGTTTTGAAATATATTGATAAAGAGATTAAAACTTTCTTTTCTGTCCGTTTTGATTTCTTCATTAAAATATGGCAGCTCCCATTCCAGGTTGTTGTTCTGAAATTTCAGGATATTATCTTCCATAGTTTGCAGATGCTCTGTGGCAAGAACAGCCTGATATTTTTCTTTCCAGGAATCGGAAATCAATGGAATAGAGGGTTTAAACATCTCCATTTACAGACAATTTTAAAAGATTGACATCCAGATTTTCTTCTGTGATCAAATATCCGATCAGATTGAACCATTTTCCACAGTTATCCAGTATCCATGCATCTGATGATACTGCTATCCCTGAGTTTTCTGCTAAAAATTTATCCGGACTGTATTCCAATAGAGCTTCCCAGTTCAGGTTATTTTCCTGAGCAAAATCAAGAATGATCTGCTTGATTCTCCCGCTGTTGGAAACCGGCTGATCAAAAATCCAAACCAGCTTTTCAAGGCCCGCTTTATGGAAAAATTCCGCAACAATTTCCACTGCTCTCTGAGTCTGGGTTACCCGTTTATAAGTTCCGTGAACTCCTGAAAGATCACGGAAACATCCGTCTAATCCTTCAAAGATAAAAGCTCCTGAAAGCAGACTTTCCAACAAAATCAATACGTTGAAACCATCCAGATAAATGACTTTATCCTTCAGAGCTGATATTTCCAGCTGTCTGATTTTTCTATTCCTAATCTGTTCCTGGGATGCAGATGCCCCACGCAGTGCCTGGATCTGACGTGTTTTCAGTTTGTATCGATTTCCTACAAGTTCGGAGGATGCTTTTTCAGGATAACTCCGGCTCAATAAATACAGCATATCCTGAACGGCCATTTTCAGCTTATCAACTTGCTTTTCTGAACCGAACAGCACATCATCGGCTGTGTTTTTTCCACGGTTTCTGTTATTCATCCTCAAAAATAGTTTTTTAGACGGATATAATTAGGCAATCTGCCTTTATCGTTATATAATCTATTGATTGATCCGCATCTGAAATATAGAGTTATACATTTTACAACAAAAGAGATATTTCATACAACATTTTGATTTCCATAAGAGATATGTTTGCACTGAATAAAAATATCGATTATGAATAAATTGAAAAAAATATGTTACCTGTTTACAGCCATCCTTATTTCTGCTGCTTTTATATCCTGCTCTGATGATGATAGGGCTACGGAACAGCTCACCCCTTCACAAGTTCTTTCTTCTACTCCGTGGGAAACTACGGCAGCCAGAGACAAAAACGGAAATCCGGTAGCTTTGACGGATGCAAATGTAGCGGGTTTTGTAGGTTTTTCTTACTTTAAAGCTGACGGAAATTTTGCCATCTACAGCCTCAACGATATTTTAAGATCCAGAGGAACATGGTCTGCGGATTCTCAGGGAAAAACGAGGGTGATTACTGCACTTAATCCGGACGGAACTTCGATTTTTAGCCGTACTGTAGATATTCTTGTATTGAACAGCAGTGAATTCACATATAGAATTCATACAAACCCCAATGACCCTTCTGTTTATTATGATATCATCCATACAAAAACAGCCCATTCCGAACCAGCCAACGGACAGCTTACTTTAGCTTCTACTCCTTGGGAAACTACCGGAGCCAAGGATAAGAACGGGAATCCGGTAGCTTTAACGGATGCAAGTGTAGCGGGTTTTGTGGGCTATTCTTATTTTAAAGCAAACGGTACCTTTACGATTTACGGACTGAATAATATTCTGAGATCTCAGGGAACATGGTCTATTTCTCCGGACGGAAAGAAAAGAACGATCACGGCTATGGATGCAAATGGAAATGTACTTTTTACCCGGATTGTTGATATTCTTGTTCTGAACAGTGTGGAATTTACCTACAGAATTACTCCTGATGCTGGTAATCCTTCTGTTTATTATGATATTATCCACACCAAAGTGGATCACCTGGAACCATAATTTTTTTGAAATTAGTAGTTGATCATGAATGTTAGCCACCGGCCCGAATTCGGGCCGGCGGCTTCTTTTTTACCATGCTTATTGCCATTTGATATTCAATCACTGAAGCAGAATTTCAATTGTCTGTTTTAGATAAGTTCTTGCCACCATTTTTTCCATGTTATCTTTCCCAGCTGATCAAGATCCGCTTTTTCGCCAATCATAGGAAGTGTAACCGGGAGACCATTCTCTTCTGCATATTTTGAAACAAGTTCCAATGGTTCAAACCAGGGATGTTGGGCTAATTTAAATTTAGAATTATGGACCGGAATAAAATTCTGGGCTTTTAATTCCTGTACTTCCTTGATGATCTGCTCTGGAAGACTGTGAATGTAAGGCCATTTTTCATTGTACTGACCGCATTCCATCACCGCAAGATCAAAGGGTCCGTATTTCTCCCCGATCTCTTGAAAGTGATCTCCGTAACCGCTGTCACCGCCTAAGAACAGTTTTTTAGATGGAGTCTGTAATACAAAGGATGTCCACAGTGAGATATTCCGGTTCAGAAGTCTTCCTGAAAAATGTCTTGCAGGAGTCAGTGTAATAGTGAAGCCGTCTGCTAAATGAATGCTGTCCCACCAGTTTTTTTCGATAATTTTTTCTAAATCCCAGCCCCAATACTCGAAATGCTGTCCTGTTCCCAGCCCGCAAATAACCTGACCTACTTTATTTTTGAGTGCCTTAACAGTGGAGTAATCCAGATGATCCCAATGATCATGGGAGATCAGGAGGAAGTCTATATCCGGCATATCTTCCGGCTTATAGTGATCTGCCCCCTGAAAAGCTTTTATGGAACCCGGCATTGGTGAAGCATTCCCACTGAAAACAGGATCTACAAGGAATTTTTTGCCATCGGTCTGGATAAAGTAAGAACTGTGTCCGAACCATACAAGAACATTTTCTTCAGGCTTAAGGTTTTTCAGATCTGTGATCACAAAAGGGATGGGTGATTTTGGGCTTACATTTTCTATTTTACATAAGGTCTGCAGGAGTAATTTGGTCATGCTTTCTCCTTCCAGTAATGCGGGTGTGGGAAGTATATTCTGAAATTTTCCGTTGGTATAGTTGGTCAGCGTACTGAAATAGTTTTTTCTTTTTTCATTGGGATACTGCCCCATTTGTTTCTTTAAATTCATTTTCATTGTTTTTTAATGCTCTGAATCCTGTCATGAAGATTTAATCAGATGAATAAATATAAGAATAGATTTCTTATTTATATGAATCAACGGATAAAGGAAGTATTTTACTTTATGAGCACTGAAATTCTTTTACCGGGTCTGACTTTAAGTAGTATAATTTCTATAAAAAAATCTGGCCTCTGTGAATTTTTATTTATTTTCCCAATGCGATGTAACAAACCTCCAGTAATAACTGTCTTATTGGTGAAATATCACTTTGAATGAAAATAATTATATCTTCAGTTTCTTTATTAATAGGTTCTTTAACATTTGCGCAAGTAAAAACTGACACTATCAAAGAGAAGGAAAACCAGATTGAGGGGGTTACGTTAACGGCAAGAAAACCTACTGTAGAATCTAAGGTGGACAGAACGGTGTTTAATGTATCCAACAGCTCTATCCTTGCAGGAAATACAACCTGGGATGTCCTTAGAATGACCCCTTTGGTGAGTATTGATAATAACGATGCTATAAAAGCGGAAGGTGAATCGGTGACGGTTTACATCAACGACAGAAAATCTGTTTTTACCGGGAAGGAATTAAAGGAATACCTGAAAACCATTCCTGCGGATAACCTGATGAAAATTGAGGTGATCACAAGTCCGTCATCCCGCTATGAAACAGCCGGATCGGTCATCAATATCGTGCTTAAAAAGAGGGATGATGAAGGAATGAAGGGCAGTGTAACTTTTAATAACAGACAGAATACAAAGAACTCACAGTATACGAATCTTAATCTTAATTATCATAAGAAAAATTTCACCCAGACTTTTGTCGGAAGCTACAGCGACAATACATGGGCGCAGAAAAGCCTATACATCAACTCTTTATATAAGGATAATGATGTTACCCAAACCAACAATGAAAATTTAAGCAGAAGTAAAAGCCCTTCTCTTTCTTCTACCTCCGAATATGAACTGAATGATAAAAACAATATAGGACTTATCCTTGAATATTACCAAAGCAAAAGTTCCACCACGTCGGATTCTGACTTCATCAGATCGAAAAATGAAATGCTGTTCGATTCTTATCATCAGGATCAGAATGCAACTGGGCGTTACAGGACGCTGGGAACCAATGTATTTTATAAGTATTATGACAAAGAGAAAAACAGGATATTGGATGTCAATTTAGGATCCAATTACAATTCTCAGGAAAATACAAATGAGTTTTTAAAAACATCCAATATATCACCGGCCGTGAGTTTATTAGGTTTGAATTCTCATGAACAGACCCGAAACTATTATCTAAAAGTAGATTATACACAACCGCTTGGAAAAGGCGGAAGTTTTGAAGTGGGTGGAAAAATGGATTTCAACAACAATGTAATCCCTAATAATCTATCCGGGAACAATGCCGAAAATCTACGCCCGAATGATGTTTTCCATTATGAAGATAATATCAATTCCCTGTATGTGAACTACAGCAAAACTTTCTTCGAAAAGCTGGAAACAAGAGTTGGGGTCCGCTATGAACATATTGATTATAAAATGAGACAGGATGTAGCCGGTACAGAAAGAAAAGATTCTTACGGTACTTTACTTCCCAATTTATTGGTGAAATATTCTTTTTCGGATAAATATGATCTGAGCCTGACCTATAACCGTAATCTCTGGCGTCCGTGGTATTCGGAATTTAATCCTTTTCTTGTTCCTACCAATGACGGAACCTATTCTCGCGGAAATATGGACCTGGAACCTAACCCCAGCCACAGGCTCTATATGAAATTCGGAATTCTGAAAAAGTATTTTCTCTCAGCAAGATATATGTATACAGACAGGGATTACTGGACATCTATTGCGGAGGAAAACGGCAGAACGGTCAGTCTGCCTGCCAATTTCAACGGAAAGGTGCAGAAGTATTATCTGTTTGCGAATACCAACCAGACTTTCCTGAAAAATAAAATGAACGTGAACCTGGGAGTTGGATGGTACTATATCGACAATCATGATTTCAACGAGGTTAATAACCTAAAGGGTAAAAATTATATAAGCTATCTGGGTGTTTCAGCCAATCTGTCGTACACCAACCTGTTTGACAAAAACATTAATCTGAGTGCATGGGTCGAGCTTTCCAATCAGAACAACGGAAATTCCTATGCGAATAAGACAAATGTTTTCCACAATATCTCTGCCACCAAGATATTCCCTAAAACACAGATGGAACTAAGCCTTCAGCTGATGAATATTTTCAGCAGACCCAATTTTGACTCCACCACCTTCAGCCAGGTCGGAACCACCAGAAGTTCTACAAGATCAGACTGGTACGGATTTTCACTTACTTTTGTGAAACGTTTTGGAAATCAGAAGGTAAAAGGAAATACGAAGACAGATGTAGAGAAAAGCGGCGGCGGCGGAAAATAATAGTAAGACAAAAAGAATAATAACTAAAAAAGACACCTGCAATCATGTAAGTGTCTTTTTAATTTATACCTGAAGAATATCCTTAGTTCAGGATTTCATTCATCTGCGTTAAAATAATGGGTTTTCCATCGGTCACTACAATGGTATGTTCATGCTGTGCCATATAACCGCCTTTGTTCCCTACCATCGTCCAACCGTCATTGAGCTCTACAGCAAGATTTGAAGAGGTTGAAATAAATGTTTCGATGGCTACCACAGAATTCTTTTTGAACCGTCTGGAATCGAAACAGTTTTTATAATTAAACAGCTCATCAGGCTGTTCATGTAAGCTTTTCCCAACACCATGTCCGGCAAGATTCTTAATCACTTTAAAACCTCTTTTTTTGGCCTCCGTTTCCATAAGAAAACCAATATCAGCTATTTTTACGCCTCCTTGTATAGAATTGATGGCTTTTTGTAAAATATCTTTGGAAGCATCTACCAGTTTTTGGTGTGAATTGATATCTTTTCCGATAATAAAAGAACCTCCGTTATCGGCCCAATATCCGTTCAGCTCTGCCGAAACATCAATATTAATAAGGTCTCCTTCTTTTAAAATCCGTTGATCCGTTGGAATACCGTGACAAAATTCATTATCCACACTGATACAGGTCCACCCGGGAAAACCATACGTTAAATAAGGAGCTGATTTTGCACCGAAATCTGAAAGGATCTTAGCTCCGTATTCATCAATTTCTTTTGTCGTCATACCGGGCTGGGCATAATTAGTCATCTCTTTTAAAGTATAGGCAACAGCTTCACTCACTTTCTGCATTCCTGCTAATTCATGTTCATTTGTTATTGACATCGTTATTTCTTTTGGTTATAGGTGGAAATACTTTTCAGGAGTTCAATATCCTTTGAAAACAACAAAGTTAAGGATTTGAAATATTATTTAAGTATTCCCTATAAAAAACCGTCTCACCTTTGATGATGAGACGGCTTCCCTGTAAAGATATCAACAAATATATTTAATTAATAGGCATAAAAAGGGATACCCTCTGCTACATAATTAGCCGGAGTTCCGGGGTAAGTGGAATAATAGTGATCTCTTTCACTTCCACTGTAGAACTGATAAATAGGTTTTTTTGAGCTATCCATTGTTGCATAAAATGCAATTCCTTCATAGGCATAGCTGGCAGGTGTTCCGGGAGAAGTGGCATAATAGTGATCCCTTTCACTTCCACTGTAGAACTGATAAACAGGAACGGTATTCGGAGCTTTATAACTATATGCTTTAAACTGCTCGCCTTCAGCCTGATAATTATAAGGTGTTCCAGGAGAAGTGGCAAGGTAATGATCTCTGTCTCCGGGACTATAAAAACCGTAGACCGGCACAGGAATATAATCTAAGAAAACTTTATTATCAATCAGATATTGATTTACATATGCCTGAAGCTGAGCTTTTTTAACCGGGTCTTTTACTAAGTCATAAATAAATACCAGCCCATTGTTTCCGAAATCCACCAAAACAGCATTATTTACAGTAGAACTGTTTTGCCAGTTTGAAGTATTGATTTTAGGATTCGTTTGGTCGAGATTCAATTCGCCGATCAGGCCTTTTGAAGGATCTCCTCCTCTTGTTCTATACGATAATTTTCTTGAGAAATTTTTGTGCGATTCTGATATATTGACATCATTTTCTACATTAACATCAAAAATACCTTTCATCCCGACTTTCACCCCGATTCTGGCTGCACGGTCACGGTATTCATTGGTTGTTTCAGATTGGAACATCACATCCATTTTAGCTCCCGTATAAATATCTACCGTTACGTGTGTACCGTAATCCTGAACAATCTGCTGAGGAGTTTTTGTCTGTAGATCCTGCACAAATTCAGGAGTCAGGTAATCTCCCAGCATATCTGTTGTTGCATTGAATCTCAATCTTCTTTGTTTGATTAAAAGATTATAACTTCCATAAATATATTTTGCATCAAACTTATTGGTGTTAGTCACTGCAGAATTAAAGCCCACCGAAAGAGTTTTCTTAAATAATGGAATACCTGCTGTTACATCTATTTTCGTTGACACCATTTTAGAATAGGTTTCAGCATTTTCACCATATTCTTCGACATACTCCTGTGAAAGCGTATTTTCAGCAACCAGCCTGGGACCTTGTTCAGCTTTGAACCTGTCAATATCAATCACTTTAAAACCGGCTGCAGTCGCATTTGCATATTCACCCGCTGCATTATACCCATGCCCCAGGACGTCATATTGCCCGTCGCCCGCAAATTTCCCGGCAGCTATACGACTTTCTTTTCCAAGATTATCAGGTGTTACTTCAGTGTTCAGCTCTTCCGAAGAACATGAAGCCATGAAAAGCATCAGCAAAGAGCTGAAGCAAAGTAAAATTTGTTGTTTCATAGTTTTTTAGAATTTTCAACAAAGATAATATGCAACACCTGGTGAAAAAAGTAAAACAATATGACATATATCACTGATATGGGATTTTAATAGTTTACGAAAGAGTGAATGTAAATGATGAATATAGACCGTCTTATTTAGTGGGTCACCTTTATATATCTCCAACATTTAGAGACTTTTAAATTTTTAGAAAGGCTCTAAATATTTCTAAAAATTTGATATATATTTATCTAAAATTTATACATGTTAGAAAATTTCGAATTCTATCTTTTTTTGGTTCTCCTCATCACTCTGCTTATTATGCTGGCGAAAAAAATTCAGGTTGCCTACCCTGTTTTGCTTGTGTTGGCCGGACTTTCAATAAGTTTTATTCCTGGAGTACCACCCATAAAAATAGAACCTGAATTAATATTTATCATTTTTTTACCGCCTTTATTGTATGAAGCAGCCTGGTCAACCTCATGGAAAGAACTTTGGCGGTGGCGCAGGATTATCTTCAGTTTTGCTTTTGTCGTTGTTTTTTTCACCGCATTATCAGTTGCCGTTTTCGCTAATTATTTTATTCCGGGGTTTTCTTTAGCTTTAGGCTTTTTATTGGGCGGAATTGTTTCTCCGCCCGATGCAGTGAGTGCCGGAGCGATTTTAAAATTTGTAAAAGTACCCAAAAGACTGGCTTCCATTCTTGAAGGCGAAAGTTTGCTGAATGATGCTTCTTCTTTAATCATTTTTAGATTTGCAATGATTGCAGCAGCAACCGGACAATTTGTATGGCACGAAGCTGCAGGAAGCTTTATATGGATGTGCATTGGTGGTGTAGGAATCGGACTTCTAATCGCGTATATTTTTCTGAAAATGCACAAGATTTTACCCACCGATTCAAATACTGATATTTTACTCACTTTTATTGCGCCATTTTCAATGTATCTGGCAGCAGAACAGCTTCATGCTTCCGGAGTTTTGGCCGTGGTAAGTGGCGGCCTGTTTCTCTCCTATCGCAGTCACGATTTTTTGAGCAGCGCCTCCCGAATACGTACGGTAACAGTTTGGGAAAGTTTTTGTTTTTTGCTGAATGGGATTGTTTTCATGCTCATCGGTTTGGATCTTCCCGAGATTGTTTCCGGTTTAGGTGACACCGATATTTATACCGCAATCGGTTATGGAGTTGCTGTTACTGCAGTTCTGGTTATTGTAAGAATTTTCGCAGGCTATGCGGCTGTGGTTACGACCTTAATTATGAGGAATTTCATCACCGTTGCAGATGCACAATCTCCGGGCTGGAAAACACCCATGATCATTGGCTGGACGGGAATGAGAGGCGTAGTCTCTTTGGCTGCAGCACTTTCAATTCCCTTAACTTTAGAAGACGGAACTCCTTTCCCACAAAGAAACCTGATTCTTTTCATCACATTTATCGTCATTCTTTTAACGTTACTTGTTCAAGGGCTTACCCTACCTTTTTTATTAAAAAAATTTCCTCTCCTAGACCGGGATTTTGTGAGAAGCGAAAAGGAAATCGATTACGAAATTCAGAACAGTCTTGCTCAGGTGGCCGTTGATAAAATCCGTAATGATTATGCACACAAAGTAGAAAGCTTCCCCGCCCTGAAAGATCAGTTGCAGAAATACGAAAAGCAGTTGAGCAGTTCTGAAATCATCATTAATTACACTGAATACCGAAATATTTATATTGACATTCTCGAAACTCAAAGACTCTGGCTGATTAATAAGAACCGCGAAGAACTTTTGCTGGATGAGGAAATCATCAGAAAACATCTTCGTTTACTCGATCTTCAAGAGGAAAGACTGAATATGAAAGGGTAGATCATAAATAAAACCGCAATACTCTCCGAATTTCTAGTAAATATAATATAGAACGTCTTCTTTTTGTCTTTTTTGTAGTTGATTTTTGTTACTATTGTAGTTGATTTTTAAGTTAGATAAAACACTAGGACTGGAAGCAAAAACTATCAGCTATCACCTTGATTGTATTACTGCCTGCGAAATTTTTGTTGTCATATTACTGATGGGGCAGGTACTTCCCTGCTGAGAACCAGTGGAGGTGCAATGGATAGGAAATCGGCAAATAAATAAAGGAGATCAATTTTTTTTCAGATTTTTTCAATAAGCAATTTACAATGGTATAAAGATCTGAAATATTATAATTTCTTACATACCTTGGAATATAATGAAAATTCCTGCATCAATTGATACAGGAATTTGAGAAATATTACAGTGAATATATTTAAAGTATAAGCTTCTTGTTTTAAAAAAGATAGCTATTCCAATATGAACTTGCAACTATTTTTGAGACAAAATTTATATACTCTTTATGCTACATTTTTAGATAGATTAGACATTAAATTTTGATACTCTTTTATGGTTAAATTCCCTAAAGCCGAATGCCTTCTCTGAGT
>NZ_JAGEKK010000031.1:0-26568 GCF_049887855.1 Chryseobacterium sp. NFX27
TTTAAAGACTATTTTTGATTTACTTAACACACAGCAAATTAATCAATTTGCAAAAACTGGGAAAGCTTTGAGCTTTCCTTTTTTGCGCATAAAAAAAGAACTGTCTCACTTTTGAGACAGCCTCTTTCTATTGAATTTTAAAAAGTTTTCGTCATATCTGCCGGAATAATCAGGTTGAAATCTGTCGGGATATATTCTTTTGCAGGAACCTTCAGCTCAGGATCTTCAGATTCAAAAACTGAGATTACCGCCATTTTAAGATTCGGGTTCTTCTGCTTAATATACCAGTAGATTCCTCCGAATTCCTTGCTGTGATAGTTACCGTTGTAATGGATAAAAGTTTTTCCGGCCTGCATATTTTTCAGGATAGATTCAGCCATGGTGGCATCTTTTGTAGCCTGGGCCGAAATGAAGTTCATTACTTTTGTTCCTTCGGCATGATCTCCCATCATCGCTTTCATTTCCTGATAACCGGGAGTATCGAGTGTGACTTTAATCGGAAGCTGAGCAATATAAGCTTTCTCCTGAGCGCTTAATTTATTCAGAGATTCCAGTCCTTCTTTTGCAGTCTGAGACGCATATCTCCTCGGAATATTAGTCGCAATAAAGTTCAGCTTTTTAGTTTTGGCAAAATCAACGAGCGGTTTGTAATCCGTCGCGTAATTGTTCCATAACCTGGCGGAGTCTTTTAATGTTTTGGCATCGAACTGTCCGCTTAAATATTGATTCAGCTGAGTCTGGTTATCTCTTTCGAACATTTCTGCTCCCAAAATGAGCTGTCCGTTTTTCTTCTGGAATAAACCTTCCGTCACTTTCAGCTGAAGCCAGTGATTGATAGAGCTGTTGTGATTCTCCCCAAAGAAAACAACATCATATTCAGCCAGTTCTTTAATCAGTTTATCTGTTTTTACTTCCTTTCCTTTTTTGTCATAAAACTGGTAGGCTTTAAAATCCTGTCCGCTTAACGAACAAAAACCGGCCAGCAAAATGGCGATGAAAATATTTCTCATTCTTATTTTATTTAACACAAATTACACCAATGATTCTTTACAAATATCACAGGTTTTTACGCTGATTTTACACCACAAAAGTCACAAAAGACTTTAATACTTTAGTTATTTCTAAAGTTAAATATTATGCACAAGAAGTACACTTAAGTTTCTATGAAAATCTTTGATTTTCAGCTTATATGTTCTTATTATTTTTCAGGATGGTAAACTTTTAAAACCAAAGTGCTCTAAAGTGTTCAAAACCAAAAAACTTTTGTGACTTTTGTGGTTCAAACAAATTTGAAAATTACATTTCTTTGTTCTTCAGCAAATCTAAATATTGCTCAGACATTCATAAAAAAGACCGCCTTGAATTTAAAAAACAAAACGGCCTATTAAAAATCATCTAATTATTATTTTTCTAATTCTGCTACAAGGTCTTTCCATTCCTGAAGTTCAGGAATGCCAGGCTTTCTTTTTCCGAAGAACTGAACGATGAAATCCCCTTCTTTGTTGAATACTTCAATAGCCGTTACTTCACCATCTTCAGTAGGTTTCTTAACGATCCATGCTTCTGCAATTTTCGTAACATCCAGGTGTAAGTTGAAATCCGGATCCATTACATTGAACCACTGCTGGTGCCAAAGTGTTTTCTTCACATTTCCTGTATGGATCTGGATAATGCCTCGGTTTCCAACGAATACCATGATCGGAATATTCTTTTCTGAAGCATCTTCCAGAACATTAACCACTTTTGAATTATCTATCTTTTTAGCAAATCCTTCCGGAGCCAGTCTTAATGCCTGGGTTCTGCTTACCCCGAATTTTCTTGTCATCATAAAGAAATCGTGGGTATCTTTTAATTCTGTCCATGCTTTTTTGAATCCTTCAGCATCAATCTCAGAATCAGCCTTTTCAGGAGCTTTTGCCGCTACGGCTTCAATAGTGAAAGCTTGGCTCTGGTCTTCTGCTCTGAATTTTTCTACAATGGCATCGAAAGCGGCTTCATCACTGTTTTTTGTCAGATAGATTTTATGAAGGGCAAGACCGTCTTTTCCGAAGAACTGAAGGCTTTTTTTATCTCCTTCCACTACTGCAAATGCAGATTTCCAGTGGTTAAGGAAAATTCTAAGGTCAATATCCTCTCCTACGAAAAGCTGTGCATGCGGACTGCTGAAATCACCGTTCTGGTAGGTTCCTTTTCTTTCCTGTACACATTCGTCATTACGGGTAAGAGCCATTACCTTACCCAGCTGTTCTGCTTCGGTAAGGATAGCAGGAAACTCAGGTTTAAGGACTGTTACGCCTTCACCTATACTTGTTGCCAATAGTTCAGCTTCACTTACGCCCAGCTGTGTTGCAGCATTTCTTATTCTTATATGTGGATTTTCGGCTTTCAGAGCCTCCCATTTTTCCTTTAAATCATTAACTAATGTGCTCATTATTTTATTTTTTTATGGTTAAAACTGTATAAATTCTATGGATCGTTTCGTTTCCTGATTTACTTGGTATATCTTCTTCTTTTTCAGAAATTTTCATTCTTTTGAAGTGGCTTTTGGAAACAAGCTGCTCCATTTCGCTGTTGCTGTACATGGTGAAATTGTATTCTGTAAACGGCAGCGTTTCCATGAATTTCTTCTGTCCGAAAGTAAGAACGAAAGTACCGTCATTTTTTAAAACCCTGTAGATCTCATTGAGAAATTCAACCGGATTTTCCCAGAAATACACGGTATTGACTGTGAATATCTTGTCAAAAGTTTTGTCTTCAAAAGGAAGCTTTTTTCCTTCATACCATACAAAATCAGCCTGACTCTCAAAATCTTTATTGAGCTTTCTGGCTTCATTGTACATGGTTTCAGAAATATCTACTCCTGTATATTTCAGATTTTGGGCTCTGCTTAAAATATTTTTCAGATGTCCGGCATTGCCGTGTCCTATTTCAAGGATGTGCTCATCATCTTCTATTAAAAGTGTTTTGATGCTTTCCAATGTCATGCTGATGTTGGTCGCATTCATCATCTCGCCGATCTCTATGCCTTTTTCTCCCTGTGGGTTAGCGAGATTCTGCGCGAGGATTTTTAATTCATCTTTTTCCATG
Source organism: Chryseobacterium sp. NFX27 (assembly GCF_049887855.1). Taxonomy (NCBI): domain Bacteria; kingdom Pseudomonadati; phylum Bacteroidota; class Flavobacteriia; order Flavobacteriales; family Weeksellaceae; genus Chryseobacterium; species Chryseobacterium sp. NFX27. The sequence goes on from NZ_JAGEKK010000031.1 coordinate 3,088, forward strand.
GTTATCCAAAAATGATCATTGGGTTATTGGTAATGGGGTGTCCGCAGATGGTGCACGGAAAATTGTATGCCTGGCTGATCGTTTCAGCAGTAAATACTTCCTGCGGCGTTCCGTATGCGGCAACCTTTCCTGATTTCATCAATAAAATTTTATCGGCAAATTGTGCAGCAAGATTCAGATCATGCAATACAACAATAGCGCTGTTGGCTTTTTTGGTGAAATTTTTAATAATCTCTAAAGCTTTGTACTGGTGTTTTATATCTAAATTATTCAGCGGTTCATCCAGAAATACCAGTTTGTGGGCAATCTCATTTTCAAGCTGGGCCATTACTCTTGAAAGATGGACGCGCTGTTTTTCCCCTCCGGACAGTGTGTTGTATTCTCTGTCTTTCAGGTGATAAACATCCGTTTCATACATCATTTTATTGGCCGCTTCAAGATCTTCTTTACGGGGCTGGGAATCAAAATACGGATAGCGTCCCATCATGACCACATCTTTTACATCCAGAGGAATCTCGTTGGAATTATGTTGTGAAAATTTAGATTTATGTTGAGATAATACTTTCACTTCCCAGTCTGAAATAGATTTTTCCTTAAATAAAATCTCCTGTTTTCCCTGTTTTATTTCATTGGCTAAAACACTCAGCAGGCTTGATTTTCCGGCTCCGTTGGGCCCTACAATCGCTAAAAATTCGCCATACCCTAAAGAAACATCAACCCCTTCAAGAATATGAAAATCCTTGTGAAGATAATTGATCTGATGTGCTTTTATCATTAGAGTGATTTTTTAAATTTAATTAAAATAGCGATAAAGATAGGTCCTCCGATCAGGGAGGTCAAAATACCGATCGGCAATTCTGACGGTGCCACAATACTGCGGCTGAATGTATCAGCTATCAACAGTAAAACACTTCCCAAAACCGCTGACAATGGTAAAATGAAAACATAATTTGATTTAAATAAAAGTCTTAAAATATAAGGTACAATAAGACCTACAAAACCAATCGTTCCTGAAAACGCCACACAGGTTCCCACCATTAATGAGGTGATGACCACAATCTGCTTTTTCAGTTTTTCAACATTTATTCCTAAATGCTGGGCATCTCTTTCTCCTAACATCATCGCATTCAGAGCTTTTCCTTTTGGAAGCAAAATTGCGTAAGAAATAACGATCACTACTGCCAGAACAATATTCTTTGTCCAGGTAGCAGCAGCCAGACTTCCCATATTCCAGAATGTAAGATCTCTTAGCTGCTCATCTTTTGATATATAAATAAGGAATCCTGTAATGGAAAAGCCGATGGATGTAATGGCTACACCGCTTAGCAGCATCATGACAACATTGGTTTTTCCGGCACTTGTAGAAATCCTGTATACCAGCAACATGGCTAATAAAGCTCCTAAAAAAGCTGAAATGCCTACCAGTGAAAACTGGACTACTTCAGGAAGATATTGTTTAAAATACCCTCCTAAAACAATGGCAATGGCAGCCAGTAACGTAGCTCCGGAAGTTAAGCCTATTGCTTCACCTGTCGCTAATGGATTCTTGAACAATCCCTGCAGACTTGTCCCTGAAACAGCAAGCATACTCCCTATCAGAATGGCCATGATAATTCTGGATGCTCTTACATCCCAGATCACATATTTATCGCTTAAAGATAAGCCCGGATCACCTTTTATATATTGCCATAAAACTTTGAAGGCTGATGTTCCACCAAAATCGTAGACTCCTGTGTTAAGCGCCAGTACTGCTATGATAACAAGCAGTACGGCACCTATAGTCAGATAAAAGTATAATTTACTTTGTGTTCTCAATTAGAAGTTTGTTTAATCCTACTGCTGCTTCTCCTAGTCTAGGTCCGAAACCTGAAACCAATCCTCCATCCATTGCGATAATCTTCTTGTTTTTACCTGCGTTGGTCTGTGCTACGCCCGGCATTTTAAGAGCACCTTCGTTTCCGCCGGCACCCTGAAGACCTGTTTCAAAGAAGAATAAAATATCCGGATTAGCTTTTACAACCGCTTCCGGTGTCAGCGGCTTGAAATCTTCGAAATCGTTCACTGCATTTTCTCCTCCGGCAAGACCGATCAGAGAGGCCATAGGTGTATTTTTTCCTGAAACCATCAGCATATTTCCTCTTGCATAGATGAACAATACTTTCGGTTTTTTGGCAATGGGCTGAATTTGCTTCAGATCAGCATCAATTTTATCATTTAATTTCTGATAATCTGTATTTCCTATTGCTTTTGCTACATCAGCGATCAGTTTTTTTGTTCCTTCCACCGTGTATTCCTGTTTAAAAATCTCTGCCTGGATCCCTGAAGACTTGATCTTAGTCATCAGTTCAGGGTTGATGTCTTTTTCTGAAGCTAAAATTAAAGTAGGGTTTACCGCCATAATCGGCTCTATCGTCATGGATCTTACGTGTCCAAGGTCTTTTGCAGTAGCTTTTAGTGTTGAAGGGTAGGTACTGGTAACATCGGTTCCTACAATTTCTTTCTCGTGGCCCAGTGCGCTTACAATTTCTGTAATTCCGCCACTCAGGGTAACGATTTTGTTATTGGTTTTCGGAGCTTCGGAAGAGGTTTCTGCTGTATTCTCTTTTTTAACATCTTCTGCTTTTTTGCATGAATATACTGCCATCAGAATGGAAGCTGCAAGGATTAATTTTTTCATGATATACTATTATTTGATTATTATAAAGGGTCAAATTCGAAATTGGTAGTACCGCGGTGTCCGTCTTCGCTCTTCATGGTATTGAATCTTAGCTTAAAGTAAAAGCCTTCAGCATCTTTCAGGACAAAAAAGCGGTCTGCATAAACATGGGGCTGCGGGTTATCCGTTGTTCCCGTCGTAGTTCTCCATTTATCACCAAGAGCTCTCTGGTCATTAAATATAAATTTTGACTGATCTACATCTCCTAATTTAAATGAATTGTAAGCCTGATCAAGGTTTCCTGCCGCGGTTACCTGGTATACTCCTACTCCGTTAAGAGTATTTGTTATCACAAAATCCGCAAAGAAATAGCTTCCGGCACTTACTCCCGGTGCTGTAAAGACTTCATTGGTAAATGTGGTAAAGCCAAGATCCCAACTTTTTTTCTTAGGCTGAATTTTCACCGGTGTTCCGCTATTAAAACTGAAAAAAGTGAAATTATAGTCTGTATCTTTTGGAACGAAATACTCACTGTAGCTTGTTGTATTACCTACATCAGCGTAACGTATTTTGTATCCGTTCAGTGCTCTGAAAATCTGGATCTTTTTCCAGCCTCTGGCAGCACCGGATAAACTAACAGAGCCTGGTCCTATATTATCAGAAGACGGAATATCTCTTCCAAGATTTAACAGATACACCGGGTTTTCCGCATCATTTTCTTTAATAGGTTCGATTCCTGAAGTCTGGGTAAGGAAATTACCGTTCGGATGATCAATATACTGCATATTGGCAGGATCGAATGTACCAACCATTATGCTTCCTTTAAGGGTTGCAACATCTGCTTCAGTAACCGTTTTAAGATCCGTTTTATTGGGAACTTTTGCCACTGTCATGGCAAGGGAAGAGTTCATCACTACATGAAATCCATCACCGCTATAGAAACCAAGGTCCCAATCTGTTCTTTTATTGACAGAAGGTTTTTCATAATCACTCAGATCTATCCAGACCTGATTCGGTTCGGTAGCGCCTCCTACTTTGACTTCTACTACAGATCCGGTAATAGGCGGTGCCGGAACGGGATCTTCATCAGCTGAAACACAGGACTGTAAAGTGATAGCTGAAAAAAACGCGAATATTTTTAAATAGTTCATAAGGGTAGCTTTTTGTTTAGAATTGATAGATTAATCTTGCGAAATAGCTTCTTCCGTAATACAGATTAAGACGGTCAGCCGCTCCGGTATGGGCAGTCCCGGCAGTAGCGGTTGTGTTAATAGTCGTTACATCAAATATATTTTTCACTCCCACAGAAAGTTCCATATGATCTTTCCAGAACGGCTGGCTTACGATAAAGTCCATCATATGAAAGTCATCTGTTTTTCCAAGTCTGAAACCGGTTGCTTCAGTTTCCAGCACGTAGTTTCTTCCGGGGCCTGTATATTTATAGTAAAGGGCAAAAGCGGTTTTGGTATTTTTTAATTTATAATTGGCTGATGCTCCTGCCTGAACAAGGTATTGGTAGTCTGTAGGTGATGTATGATAAAGTCCGTTCAGACCAACTGAAGTTCCGCTTAGAGAACCTCTTAAGGATAATGCCAGCTGATCTTTTTTAAAGTCTACATTGGCAGAGAACAGCATATTTCTATACTTGTCCATATTCATATACTTATAGGTAGAGGGATCTTTTACGAGTACCATTTCTATTCTGTCCCGTACGTCCAGATATAATGCATTAATGCTGTACCCTATTTTCCAGTCATTTGCGGTAAAATTCTGATCCCAGAAAGCACCTGCTGAAAAACCTTTTTCAGGATTCAGATCAGGATTCCCCTGTACATCGTGATTGATATTCACAAAATAGGTATAAAGCTCATCGTAGGTAGGAAAACGGTTTGCAGTACCTGCCACAGCCCTTAAATTGGAGTTTTCGGAGGTCTTATATCTTGCCGAAAGCGAGTAATTAAACTGGTTGTCAAAATTTTCACTGACGGAAAGTCTTGCACCCGGTCTTACAGAAAATCTGTCCGAGATATTCCATTCTGCAGAAAGGAAGTTGGAATAGGTAAAAATCTTTCTTTTCACTGCTTCACCAAAGAAATCTCCGGCAATCAGCGCTGCATACCCATTGGTATAATCCAGTTCATAGCCAAGCTGGAAATCGAATGTCTTGTTATTGAGGAAATTACTGAACATTCCTCTTGAATAGATTACATCTGTCTTGTAATAAGACCTGTCTTCTCTGCTGATTCTGACAGACCTGTTTGGGATATCGTAATTGTAATCCTGGTATTTTCTGTCCTGGTTCTGGTAAGAGAAATCTCCCATATACCGGATATTTCCGATATTGGTCTGAATATTAAACTGATGGCCCCATCGTCTGGTATTATATTCACGGTCTATACTTTCGTAAAGTGCACCGCCCATTCCGTCATTCAGAGGGATTCTGTTAACTTCCGGATTGTAAAAATTGAACTTTTCGTACAGATAAGACAGCTTGTAGTAGAAAGAAGTTTTATTTTTCGAATACCGTATTAATGCAGAGGCATCGTACTGATCTTTAGGATTCCACTCAAAACCTCTCTGATTATCTCTTTCAAAGTATTTGTAGCCTTTACTCTCGCCTTCATAGCCCATAAACTGGTTATGATTAAAACTGATATTGGCAAACCAGTTATTATCAATATTATAGTCTACATTAAGATTCTGGATATGCCTTCCGTTTCCTTTTTTCTTAAGATCATAATTATCCCTTACCGTTTCTTCCTGAAGGGATGCTCTTACGCTTACCTTTTTTGTATTGCTTTTCCTGGTGATGATATTAATGACTCCGGCCACTGCTCCATTACCGTATTCCACTCCCATGCTTCCCTTTACAATCTCTATCCTTTCTACATTATTCAGTGAAAGTTTTGTAAGGTCAATATTGCTTCCCAATCCAGTATCACCTACTACGGGGATATTATCTATCAGCACCTTTACATAATTGCCATCAAGCCCCATCATGCTCGCTGTAGAGTTTCCCGACCGGGTATCCGGGGTAATCTGGATATTAAGACTTTGATTTAAAACATCCGCAACATTCGTAGCTGCCATATTTTTGATCTGCTGGGCATCTATAACTTCAACTTTATATATTGATTTATTGATGGACTGCTGTGTGTACTGTCCTGTAATAACAACTTCCTCTATTTTATTTTTATTAAGAGAATCTTTTTCTTGTGCACTCATCCAAAAGGCAATGGATAATGATAGAACGGAAAGCACTTTCTTCTTCATAAAGCAAAAAATTTTGGCAAATATAATGCTTTATTTAGAATAGTTAAAAATAAATACTTATTTTTGTAGAACAATTCTAAATAAAAATAACGTTATGAAATTAAAACTACTTTTAGGAACATTAATGTTTACAGCTGCTACAGCGCATGCACAGGTAGCTACGCTTAATGAAAATTTCAACAACTTTACTATTGGAACAACGACTTTCCCACAGGGAGGCTGGTCTGCTGTAGTTGCTCCCATAACCGGAGTATTTCCGCCGGCACCACCGCGAATGATCGTAGCTGCTCTGGACAACGACAATACACAGAGATTTATCCAGTCGTATGCCGGAAATAATGCAGCCACTCCGTCTTATTTAATCTCTCCTCAGATCGATGTTCCTGCAGGAAATAAGACGCTCACTTTTACAACTACTTTGGTTTCTCCGTCTCCAGGTCCTGGAACTATTCAGATCGGAGTCGCCTCAAACCCTGCCGATATGTCTACTTTTGTACCTGTAGGTAATTTAGTTAATGTAACTACAATTGGGGTAACCCAAAATATAAGTGTTAATATTCCTGCTTCTACAGGCTCTTATATTGTTTTCAAATTTACTCCAAGTGCAACTCACGTAGCTGTACAGATAGATAATGTTGTTTACAATACTTCTACTACTTTAGGAGTTAATGATACTGGAAAATCCAAAGAGAACTTCAGATTTGCTGTAAGTTCAGACAATAATTCTTTAGAATTCATCACAAAAACAGAACCCAAAAAGATAGAGGTTTATTCGGCTGCAGGCCAAAAAACAGCGGAAGGAAAATTAAAAGGACAGAAATTTGATATCAGCGGACTTCAGACAGGAGTTTACTATATGTTGGTGGAAACTGCTGAAGGTTCGGTAGTGAAATCTAAATTTATCAAAAAATAAGGTTTATTAGACTAGTATTATGCCTTTATGAAGCCGGCCGGGAGTTATTTCCGGCCGGCTCTTTTGTACACAATAAGGCTGTCTTTAAAATATAATACCTGGAAAACACGATAAATATCATGTTTTTATTTAGAATGATTAAAAATAATTATCTACTTTTGTGGAATCATTCTAAATAATAATTAAAAAAAGATGTTATGAAAACAAAACTATTATTGGCTTCAGTATTGGCTCTTTCTGTTCAGCAGACTGTTCTGGCACAAACTGATGCATTAGGATACACGCAGGCAAATATGACGATGGGACCTTCCTACCAGAATCGTGTGTTTTTTAACCTAGCCGACGGAAATATGGTTTCCCAGCCGGCGAATACCTGGGATGTCGCTTTTTACAGAAACTCCAATTTCGCATTTGGTTCCAGAGTGAATGATGCCCTGAATATTGAAGTGTATACTGCTTCTACGAATCTGGCAGACTGGGATAATATTAATATCAGCAATATTGCCAACTGGGGTGAGCCGTTATATAACCCTGACCAAACAACTGATATCAGCCAGGGAGCTTTTGAACAAGGTCCTGTTACATCGCCTAATCCTAATATTCCATCAACAGGCTGGGGCGTATACAATCCTATGAACCACCATATTGAAGGGAAAGCAATTTTTGTTTTAAAATATACTACATCCAATACCTATGTGAAATTTGCCATTGAAGATGCTTTTGCTGGATATACTTTCAAATATTCCAAATGGAACGGAACAGCATGGGGCCCTACTGAAACAAGAACCATGGCCAACGGATCGGACGATGCCTATTTCAACTATTTCTCATTTACTACAGGAGCAAAAGTTCCCAATATGGAGCCGTCTAAAAATGCGTGGGACTTTATGTTTACGAAGTATTACACTTTCTATAATAATATGATGATGTATCCTCTTACAGGAGCCATCCAGGGACCTAGTGTAAAAGTAGCAAAAGTACAGCCTGAAACCCAGGAAACCGCTGCATTCTCCACACCTGCTGATGCTAATTTCTCTTCCAACATTACTACAATCGGTCATTCATGGAAAGGGATCGGAAATGTTTATAATAATGTGGTGTATTACGTGAAAAAAGGTAATGAATACTACAGAATGTATTTCACGACCAACGGAGGTGCCTCTACCGGAGATATGTATTTTAAATACAAAAAGATCACGGCTACTTTAGGAATAACGGAAGTAAGCAAAAAAGCATCTTTCGGAATCTATCCAAATCCTACCACGGCAGACAAAAAGGTGACTGTACTTTTTGATGTAAAAGAAAAGGCTAACAACAAGGGAAGCGTCGAGGTTTACGACCTTACTGGGAAAAAAGTACATACTGCCGAACTGACCAATCAGACGGGCTTTTACAAGCAGGATCTGAACTTATCCCATCTTACTGCAGGAAATTATTTAGTGAAAATCACTTTCGGAGGCAGTACGGAAACGAAGAAACTTATCGTAAAATAAACTCAAAATTTTAATACTTTCTATTTTTTCTAATCAAAAGGCGGTTTCAGAATACTGAGACCGCCTTTTATATATAATATTAATTGAATGATTTAAGAATGCAAAGATTAAAATCTTAATACCATTAAATCTTTCAATTTCTTAAATCTTTAAATGGTTAAATTTTTAAATCAATAAATTTTAAACCCTTTATAAACTTCTGCAGAGCTTTCCATGATTTTTGAAGCATCTTTACGGAAATCCAGAAGATGGTCTTGCCCGTTGTGTCTGTTGTGGTGTTCAACACTTTCCCACAACTCGATCAGAAAGAAAGTCCCTTTGTTATCTTTATCCTCAATAAGATCGTACTGAAGACATCCTTCTTCTTTTCTGGTCTCTTTTACAAGGTTCTGAAACAGTTCCACAGCGTCCATCAGGTAGTTTTCGTTAAACTTAAAAAGCGCTACTATATGCAAATTCATGTTCTATTATTTAGATGTAAAAGTAGAATATTTTCAAAGCTAAACATGTTTTTGATTCATTTATTTTTCAGTAAAACCCATAAATTTTACTTGAAAACTGATTTATAAATAGTTATGGAGCTCATCACTATAACAAGGATTCCTATAACGAGGAACATTTTTTTAACAGGAAGTTTTGCCGTAAGCATAGCAGAAAAGGGAGCTGTAATGATCCCTCCTATCAAAAGTCCAAGGATGATATTCCAGTGCTGGATCCCAAGGGTAAAGAAGAAAGTTATGGCAGCGGTGAGGGTCAGGATAAATTTAGCAACGGTAGAACTGCCGACCGCAAATCTGGGCGTGAAAGCATTTTTAATAAGGGTTCCGGTAACCAGCGGCCCCCAGCCTCCTCCGGCAAATGAATCTATAAAGCCTCCGATTACACCAAGCCTTGTAAGATTGGTTTTCTTTTTCATTGCTCTGTTCTGCTTATTTTTAAAAGCATTAGAGAGGATCTGAATTCCCAGGTAAAGGGTATAGAAAGCAATAAGTGTCTTTGTGATCTTGGCATAATATTCTCCTAAATAAGTCAGGCTTACCGCACCAATAATAGCTCCAATCACTGCGGGAACCGCCAGTTTCTTAACTAAACTTTTACTCACATTTTTAAGCTTGATATGGCTTAAACTTCCTGCTGCTGTGGTAAAACTTTCAGCAGAATGAATACTGGCACTTACAATATGAGGGGGAATATTCAGGAACAAAAGAGTGGTTGTACAGATCACTCCATAGCCCATTCCCATGGATCCGGCTACAATCTCTGCGAAAACACCGACCAGCATCATCCAGTAAAAAATATAATTGTCTTTGGCCAGAATATTCAGCAGTTCATCCAGATAGCCCATTTCATACATGGATAAAACAGCAATCAGCAATACTGCAGCTGTAATAAAGAATACATTGAGCCTGATCTGGATTTTTCTTGAAATTATCATATTACAATATCATTATAGCTCCGGTTTATAGTCTTATTTTATTCATAAAAACTGAAACAAAGCTGCTTTCAGGGTGATTGAAGCATTTGGAGTATTGCAAATATCAAATAAAAATATTATCCTACCAAACAAGTAGACTAATTATTCAAAAAAAAGGACCGGGTCAGTCGACCAGATCCATCAAAGTTTTTTTCTCAAGAATATTCAGAGAGGCATCACGGACTTCTATGAGTACATCATGCAGTCCGCAATGGTCTTCATTGCAGTCTTCACATTTTTCATAGAAATTTAAGCTGACACACGGCAACATGGCAATGGGACCGTTTACGAGCCGGATGATCTTTGCCAGTTTTACATTTTCAGGATTTCCCTTTAAAAAGTATCCTCCCCCTTTTCCTTTTTTACTGTCAAGGATATCCGCTTTTTTCAGTTCCAGCAGAATATTTTCTAAAAACTTCAAAGGAATCTTCTTGTGTTCCGCTATTTCGGAAATAAGGACGGGGCCATCATTCCTTTTTTCTACAAGGTATGAAAGCGCTTTAAAAGCATATTGGGATTTTTTTGAAAGCATTACAGCAAAAATAAGAAAATAGTTTGAATTAGATAAATGGAGAATGATGATCATAAAAGTTATTTTCTCCAATTGATACATTAACGTTTGATAACGTTGTTCCTTTGCCATTAAATTCTTAAGTTTGTTCATATGTTCAGTAAACAAGAAGCACAGCAGCTAAAAAAGGAATTTTGGACGGCCTTTGGAAAGTCTTTTCCGAGAAAATGGATTCTGTATGACACCAAAATCAAGGATTTGTCATTTAAATTTTATGCTGACAATAAAAAAGCAGCAGTCTCATTGGATATAGAAATGAAAGATGAAGTCTTTCGGAATGCTTATTATGAAAAGATATGGTCTTTGGAAGACATTCTGAAAGATTTTATAGGCGACTTTCAAAAGGAAGAGCATTTTACCCTTGATAATGGAAAAGTCATCAGTAAAATCTGGGTTGAAAAACATAACGTTTCCATATTCAATAAAAATACATGGCAGGAAACTTTTGAGTTTTTCCGGGAGAAAATGGATGGTTTTGAGAGATTTTATTATGAATATGAAGATTTTATAAAGGATGTTTAATTCACTGCACGGCAGTGTTTCAATAGATGATTTGAATTTTTTAATGATTTTACAGGGAATATTTTACTGCAGTTATTAAAATGAAGATACCAAATAAATTTCTACATCTTGAGTCAATCTGTTCTCCGTTATTTATTATCAAAAATCCTTTATAAAAATACATTTATAATTCTGTAATTCTTTGATTTTAAATATATTTGCATTCACAAAAACTAACCCATGAAAACTGAATACAGAGATGAGAATTTTAAGCTCAAAGACGGTCCGTATGCCTGTGAGAAAAAGTTCAGATGGTACAGACATTTTCTCTCTTACCAAAACCTTAAAAATAAGCAATGTCATTCTGACTGCTTTCTTGTGCTTTCCTGGCATGTAAATAAAGAATTTCTGCCGTGACTATAAGAAATAGTATAAAATATAAAAAATGGCCCTGAAAATGCAGTACTGTAAATCTGCATAATCAATTGCTTTAAACTTTTTATCATCAATATAAAAGCATACAAAAGCAGCAACAAAGGAGGAAAACAAATACACTGATAACACTACATACATTAACTACCAACCATGAAAAAAGTATATAAAAATATTTTTGGAGAAGTGATTTCTAAAGCAAAAGCAGAGAAATTGGACGATTATCATTTATATTATTATGAAAAAGATTCCGAAGTACTGAAAGAAATTGAGTTTCTCGCTGAAGACGGAATATATAATATTAATTATTTTATGAGCCACGATGAAGATGAAGAGCAGATTATACATTATCTGAAGAAAAAATCTGATCTTTTCGATATTGAGAAGAGGGAATCTGCCGGAGACTTCATCATTGCCACCAACAAAATATATTCATTAACCGTAGATGAAAAGCCTTTGATCTCAAAAACAGTTTTTTATCAGGACGATCCTGAAAATTTTATCTGTTCCCAGATCCTGGATACTGAAACTCTGGAACCTATACCGGAAAGAACTACAAAATGCTGGTACACTTCTGATGAAAACGGCGAAAAATATGCAGCTATAGAGTTCAGCTATCAGGAAGACGGAAAACTTGAACTGGCTATAGATAAAACACCCAACCCTGATAATGACCTGGAATGGGAACATTATGAGTATTCTACTTTTAAGGATCTGCAAAGCAAAATTCCAACTGACATAAGTTATTATAAGACGGCCCGACTGCTTCCTGAAACTGTAGACCAGGAATAAGGAACTTCAATTTACAAAAAAACAAACATTTTATATCTTTAATCTAACATAAAAAATGTAGGGTTTAAAAGTGTTGTGCAACATTTTTAAATCCTACATCATTCTATTATTAAATAACAATCACCAATCACAATGGAAGAGAATTCGTTTATATTTACCGATGGGAAAGACCCTAAAATGATCGAAGCCTATGAAAAAGCAAGAGAAACCTTTAAGTATTTCTGGCGGGAACAGTCCTGGGAAAACAGAAGAATTATCCCCGGTCTTGACCTAGCCTTCGTAAAAGCGGCCTTCAGCGAGGAAGATCCTGAAACAGGAGAAAATACAGTAGAACACATGTGGATCAATGAGGTTGATTTTGACGGTGATACTGTAAGCGGATTCCTTATTAACAATCCCAACAACCTTACCAACATCCAGGCCGGAGATTATTTTGAGATCCCACTGAATGAGATCAGCGACTGGCTTTTTGCCATCACTCCTACTGTTAAGCAGCCCAAAGGACTTTCCAAACTGTTTTCTTCACCCGCCAATCCTTTGCCGAAAACTTACGGAGGATTTACCATTCATAAAATGCGTGCCGATATGCCGGAAGATGAAAGAAAAGAGCACGACGACGCGTGGCAGCTTGATTTCGGTGACTTTAATGATATACAGCTGGTAAACGAACAGGATGAAAAGCCAGAAAACCTTATCGAGCATCCGATGAGCAGAAATATGGAAGGTGAATTCCTAAAGTTCCTTCAGGAATATCCTGACGAACTTACCAACAAAGATGAAAACGGACTTACCCTTCTTCATAGAGAAACCATCGCCGGAAATCTTACATCTGTAAAAATTATCTTGGGAGCCGGAGCAGATAAAAATGTAAAATCTAACAACGGAAAAACCGCTCTGGACTATGCGAAACAGCTGAAGTGGGAACATATTGTTCCAGCTCTGGAAGGATAAACAATACTTAATTAGAAGATTATAATAAAAAGAGGCTGTCTCAAAAGTGAGACAGCCTCTTTTTTAATTAAAAAATGGTGTAACATTGTATGTTAGTGCCTAATTTTATTTTGTGTTCTCACTATCATTACAGGATGCAAAGGCAAGGACGAGGGTAAAAAAGACCGTCTTTATTTAAAAGAAATCCCAGCGAATGGTAAAACAATTGAATGGTTTTATTTTTCACTGATTGGAAATACAACCGCCGATTATGTATTGCTTTATGACCCAGTAAAGGATAAGGCCGATACCCTTGTAAATTCTACAAATTTGAAAGACGTTAATCTTTCCGATAATGAAATTACTTTACTTTTTTACGGAAAACCTAGAATTTATGAGAATTCTATAAAAATAAAACCTAATATTGGTGGATTTAATATAAAGGTAGATACAACCGCAATATTTACAGGATTTAAATCTAGAGACTCTTATCTAAAAAAATAACTGTACCCCGCTACGCAAAGTCTATGACTTTGAACAGATAAAATAACCACTGCAATTGCGGTGGTTTACAATAAAAAATTATTTAGGATGTAAGGGTAAGCTTTGGAAGAAGCAGCGCAGGTGCTCTTGAAATTGTAGATAGCAACGATTATTATCCTTTTGGGATGAATCATTTGAAAACTGGAAATGCTTATTTTGGAGCTGGGAAATATTAGAATTACAAGTACCAAGGACAAGAATTGCAGGAGACTGGTTTTTAATCGTTTAAGTAGAGAAACTATATGCCTGATGTAGGAAGGTTCTTTAATGTGGATCCACTTACAGAAGAGTATCCAACATGGTCTCCTTACGTTTTTAGTGGAAATCGAATTATTGACGCCCGTGAAATAGAAGGATTAGAGCCACATGTATTATTTGGATCACAAGATAAAGCTGCAAGAAATTTTGGGAAACAATACAATGGAAAATCAATTCTTAATAAAAGAGAATATGCAGCATTTATTTACTCTATAGATGTAGATAATAAAACGTATTATGCTTATAATACTCCTGCTAAAGGGAATCCACACGGTATTCCAAAAGATAAAATTAACAAGTATATCCCTAAAGGTGGGAAAATTGTCTCTTACATTCATACCCATGGGAACGATGATCTCGGATATGACGATGAAAATTTTTCAGGAGAAGTAGGTGAATTAGGTGGTGACATTGGGTATGCTGAAGAACAAAAACTAGGTGCTTATTTAGTAACTCCTGGAGGAGTGTTAGAATATTTCGATGTAAATACTGGCAAAGCTTATACTTTAAATTATGATATGCCTAGTGATCCAAAATCAAAAAATCGACAAAATACGATCGATCCAGAAATTTCACCTTTGCCATCAGAAGGAGACAGACCAAGGCAAACTCCAAAACGATACCCTAATCCTACTGAATCAAAATTTGATGGAATTTTGGAAACAATAAAAGATAAAAAAAGAGAGGAAATAATATTAATAGACCAATCTCAAAAAGACCATAGATAATGAAAAACATTTTATATTTCATCTGCGCTATTTTAGTATCATGTTCTAAAAATAGACCACTAAAACCTAGTGAAATTACAGGTTCTGATGAAAACATTGCTTTAACTCTTGCAGAAAACAAATGGAACGAAGTTTATGGGAAACCTACAATAAAGAAAAACCATTTAGAGTACAAAAGAAAGATGATAGCATATACATCATTAAAGGTTCTTATCCAAAAGACGAAATCACTGGCGTAGCCTATGCAGAAGTGAACGTAAAGACAAGGAAAGTGATTAAATATACTCACGGAGAATAATAACTATGTCTCGTCCTGAAAATCCGATACAGATTAAAGGACAAAAATAAATTGAATTAGTCAATACTTAATCTGACAGTGACTAGTCCTATTTAAAGGATACTATTAGAATTAAAATAAATGGAGCAGGAAATAAAAAAGGGATAATCAAAATATCTAAAATAAGAAGATAGAATCAATAAAACTACGCCCTGTTTCGCTAACTTCTACTCAAGAATTCAACACATAAACCGGATCCACAACTACCAGTCAAATGACTATTATAGAATATATTCATAAAATATGATTACAGAATTGCAGAAAGCCAAAGATTTAATGGATAATGAACAATATGGATCAGCCATTAATATTTTAAATAAATTGGAAGACCTTCCCTTAAAGTCTGAAAATTTTAGATTATTATTTTTATCAAATTGTTTTTATAATATAGAAGAATATTATTTGGCAATTGATACAGCTGATAAATTGTTACAAAAAGATCATAAAAATGAATATGCTTCCCAAATAAAATATTTAGCCTATTACGAATTGAAAGAGTATAATAATGCTCTGAATGAGATAATAATTTTTTTATCTCACAATGAAGCTAATCTTTATAAAGTAACATTGGAAGAGTTATTAATTGATATAAAAGAAGGATTCATTAACGAAGAAGCGACAGTTTATAAAATACAAGAATTAGCATTTAAAAATAATATTAATATTTAGAAGCTTGTTTTGAAGTGACCGTTTTTAGAAGTTAGCTAGTGTTACATAGTGTCACATTGCAAAAGTAAAATGATCTTAGGATGAGACACAATCAAAAATAAAAAGAGAAACCTGAGTTTCTCTTTTCTATTATTCAAACTTCCTCTTCCTCAGCCAGAAGAACAATCCTCCCAACAGGCCGATCACTACCAAAGGCAGTAATAAGTTCAGCCACTGCCAGTTTGCTTTTTCTTCCGTAATACGGTTTCGGTCCAGAAGTCTTTCTTCAATATTTCTGTTTCGGAGAGCCATCAGGTCGCTGTCATCCAGAAGATAATCCAGCGCATTTCTCAGAAACTGTTCGTTTCCGAACTCCTGATTGGTGAGACGGTCAATCCCCATCGGAAGCGGCTCGCCTTTGTGCATTTTATTTCTTCCTACATCTCCGTCTGCAATGATGATCATTTTATTTTCAGGACTCTGACTTTTAAATCCGGGATAACCTTTTCTTTCAATTCTTGATGCATAGGCAGAATTAAACTTCCCTTCCAGTGCAACGGCAAAAATTTTCGGGGTGCTTGGTTTTTCCATCTGTCCCAGACTGTCTACACTGGCAATCTCTTTCAGATCTACATAGTTGGGAACCTGCTTCAGCAGGGTTCTTTCGCTGGATTCAAAAAGTACTTTTGTCTTAATATTTTTTCTTCCGCCTAAAGTATCAATAGAAGTTGGAAATTCAAATTTTACCGGGTTGATATTTTTAGTGATCGGATTGTCATTTTCAGCAATTCCCAAAGGAAAATAAGGCCACGGCAGACTTGTATATTGAGGGTTCCCTCCTACTTCACCGGTTACCAGTTTCAGCAGCGCAAATTTCTTTACATCCTTTACCAAAGCCGGATTGATCCTGATCCCGTAATTGAAAAAGAAATCCGTCATATTGATATCCACAGGGAATGGCATTACCTTTTGAGATCTTGTCAGTGTATCCATTTCGGCATTTACCGCATCAATCATCCAGAGCGTTTTTCCGCCGTTCATAATAAACTGGTCAAGGATCACTTTTTCATTATCTGTGAATGCTTTTCTCGGTTTTGCAATGACCAGAGCACTCATCTGTTTCAGCAAAGGAAGATCTTCCTGGGTAAGCTCCGTCTGGTTTTTCGGGATCACCGGTCCTGCATCGTAATTTTCCAGTGCCAGCTGCATAAAGCTATGGAACTCTTCAGGTCCCAGTTCGTCATGATTCACCAGGATTCCTACCTTCTTTCTTTTATTGGCGGCAATATTCTTGATATTGGAAACAAGACTGTATTCCAAACCTTCTATTGATCTTGTCAGCTGCTGATCGGCATCTATTCCCGCCTGCTGTACAACCAGCGGAATAGAAACTCCCCTTTTATCATATTTTATAACAGCATAGGGAAAAAGGGTAATCTGGGAAATCTTTCCGTCTTTAACATCCGGAAGAACAGAAGGCTGCATTCCCATTGCCATCAGCGTATCCTGGGACATTTTTGTTTTAATAGGATCAATAAATTTGAAATCAATCTTCGGGTTGATCTTCCTGAACTCTTCCAGCATAAATCTGGTTTCGCTCTGAAGCTGTTTAAAGCTTGCCGGAAAATCACCTTCAAGATAAACATCTACCGTAAGCGGTTTTTTCACCGATTCCAGTACCTTTACCGTATGATCCGAAAGGGTATATCTTTTTTCTTTGGTTAAATCTAATCTGATTCCTGAATACGTAAGCAGAATAACCAAAGGGATCACCGCAATCAAGAAAATTCCTAATGGAGATTTGATATTGAACTTCTTCATAATGCTACTTCTTTTTAGTGATAAAATGGTTGGACAATAATAACGTAGCACCGATGATCAGAATAAAATAAGCCACATCTTTAAGATCTATAAGGCCTCTGGTAAAGCCAAGAAAATGCTGATAAAAACCAATATTCTGAAGAATAAAATCTGCACCGCCCAACAGCTTATAGCTTGCCAGCTGCTCTATTCCGAAATACATGATAAAGCACATAAAAACGCCCAGCAGATAAGCCATAATCTGGTTCTGAGAAAGCGAAGAAGCTAAAATCCCTACTCCTGAGAAAGCTGCAATTAACACGATTAATCCGATATAGCTTCCGAAGGTCATTCCAAGGTCAATATTCCCTGCCGGAACCCCTAAAACATATACGGTATAAAGATAAATCAGTGAAGGAATAAGGCATAAAACCCCAACAATCCATACTGAAAGAAACTTTCCTGCGACCAGGTCTGAAACTTTTAAAGGCTGGGAAAACAGCCAGTTCAGCGTTCCTGTCTGCTGCTCTTCGGCAAAGGTTTTCATAGAAAGTGCAGGAATAATAAACATCAGCAGCCATGGAACCAGTACGAAATAACTTTGCAGGGAGGCCATCCCGATGTCGAAAATATTAGAATCATTTTCGAAAAAAAACAGGAAAAGAGCGGTGATGAGACTGAATGCAGCGATGATCACCCATGCGCTCCAGTTTCCAAAGTAACTCCAAAGTTCCTTCTTTAAAATTGCAATCATAGTTTTTTTGTAAAATGTAAAAAGTAGAATGTAGTCATTCTGCTTAAACAATTATTTGTTTTTTTTATTCTTATTAACGAGTTTAACGGTCATCATGATCAGAAATACAAGAACGAAAAATCCTGCAATTAATTGCCACCAATACTCAATAACTGAAGATTTCAGGATCACTGTAAAAACCACCAGGAACAGAATGAACGTTGCAATTTCATTGGCCTGTCTTAGCTTGATATTAGGTGTTTCGATAGTTTCTCCGTTCAGTTCTTTCAGTTTCAGTACTTTTTTCCAGCACCAGTAATGATAAACGGCAAGACCGATCAGGAAAGTCAGTTTTAAATGAAACCAGGGCATTTTCATCAGCCCGGTATTCAGAAAGATCATAACAATACCGCAGACTGCCATAATAATTCCTGCCGGAACAGTAATGATGTTCCACAGTCTTCTGGCCATGAAAGTATATTGTTCTCTAAGAATCTTCTTTTTCTCTTCTGCAAACTCATCCGTATCCTTGTAGTAAACAAAAATCCTTACGAGATAAAATATTCCCGCAAAATAGCTTACCATGAAGATAATGTGCAGTGCTTTGATTATTGTATAAAGCATTTTTTAAAATAATGGCAAATATAATGTTAATAACAAAAATATTTGATAGAAATATTATAAAAATGCTTCGTCTTCACCAGCATGACATCGCTTATACTCACTGTTTTAATTTTAATTTAAAAATCAAACGTAATAATGAACATTGTCATGCTAAGCAAAGCCGAAGCATCTATATCCTGAATTTTTAGTTAAGAAATAACACCAAGCTCCTTTCCTACTTTCTCGAAAGCAGCAATTGCTTTATCAAGGTGGGCTCTTGTATGGGCAGCAGAAAGCTGTACTCTGATCCTTGCTTTTCCTTTCGGTACTACAGGATAGAAGAATCCGATCACATAAATTCCTTCGTCCATCAGCTTTTCAGCCATTTTCTGGGCAAGTGGAGCATCATACAGCATCACTGGAACGATAGCTGCATCTCCTTCAGGAATATCAAATCCTCTAGCCACCATCTCTTTTCTGAAATATTCAGCGTTTTCCATTACCTGGTCACGAAGTGAAGTATCTTCAGAGATCATATCCAGAACTTTCAAAGCAGCCCCAACGATTCCGGGTGCCAGTGAGTTTGAAAATAAATAGGGACGTGAACGCTGTCTCAGCATATCAATGATCTCTTTTTTACCGGAAGTAAACCCTCCAAGAGCTCCTCCTAAAGCCTTTCCTAATGTAGAAGTAATAATGTCTACTCTACCCATCACTTCATTAGCTTCATGAGTTCCGCGACCAGTTTTCCCGATGAAACCTGTAGCGTGAGAATCATCTACCATGACCAGAGCATTGTATTTATCAGCAAGGTCGCATACGCCTTTAAGGTCAGCGACAATACCGTCCATAGAGAAAACCCCGTCTGTAACGATGATTTTGAAACGGTGATTCTTTTCGGAAGCAGCGATCAGCTGGGCTTCCAGATCAGCCATATTATTATTTTTGTAACGGTATCTTGCCGATTTACAAAGACGTACTCCGTCAATAATGGATGCATGGTTCAGTTCATCTGAAATAATAGCATCTTCTTCGGTAAACAACGGCTCAAAAACACCGCCGTTCGCATCAAAGCACGCTGCATACAGAATAGTATCTTCAAGACCTAAAAAGTCTGCAATTTTCTTCTCCAGCTGTTTGTGGATATCCTGTGTTCCGCAGATAAAACGTACAGAAGACATTCCATAACCGTGAGATTCTATCATGTCCTGGGAAGCTTTCATTACTTCCGGATTGTTTGACAGACCCAGGTAATTATTCGCACAAAAGTTTAAAAGCTTCTTTCCGTTCGCTTCAATTTCTGCACTCTGCTGTGAAGTGATGATTCTTTCTCTTTTATAAAGACCATCATTTTCAATGTTTTGCAGTTCGTTCTGTAAATGCTGAAGATATTTTTCAGAGATCATTTTTAGTAATTTTTTAGATGTGCTAATTTAATAAAAAGGCGTTAAAATATCAGCTTTTATCAGTTTAATTCTAAAAATAGACATTCAATTTCAGTTTTAACACAATTAGTCTACTAATTTAGTAGGATAATAATTATATTTGTCTGTAAATTCAGGAATATGAGATTGACTCCGATACAAAAAGCTAGAAAAATAAGTTCCAGGAGCTTTATAAACAACCATATGAAGCCGCGTTTTCCTGTTATTTTAGAGGATTTTATTGATCCGGAAAGCCCAGCATTCGCAAAATGGGATTATCAGTATTTCAAAGAGATAGCTGGAAATCACCAAGTCAATATTTATGGAAGCGAACTGGAATCTCTGGATAAAGTGGCCAGCAGCCCGATCGGTAAGACTACATTTGCTGAATATCTTGATCTGATCAGCAGCACTCCTACGGAACACAGATTATTTTTATTCAATCTGCTTTCTATCAGGCCGGAACTTAAGGATGACATTCATTATAATGATGTTACAAATGGGAAAATATTGAAATGGCTGCCTTTTATGTTCTTTGGGGGTGAAGGTTCTGTTACCAGAAATCATATCGATATTGATATGTCCCATGTTTTTATCACTCAATTTCACGGGGTCAAAAGGATATGGCTTTTCCCCTGGGAGCAGTCGGATCTTATGTATAAGCTGCCTTATAACTTTCACAGCTTACCCAACATTAAAGATCCGGACTACAGAGAGTTCCCGGCTCTGCTCTACCTGGACGGGTATGAAGCGGTATTAAAACCTGGTGAGACACTCTATATTCCTTCCGGCTGGTGGCATTATATACAATATGAAACTGAAGGCTATTCTGTTTCTGTAAGAGCGCTCCCCTCCAGTTTTCTGGAAAAATGGCGCGGGTTCAAAAATATGGTAGTAACAAGGAACTTTGACAACATCATGCGAAAGCTCTTTAAAGAAAAATGGTTCAGATACAAAGTGAAAATTGCCAGAAAAAGAGCAGCAACAGCATCCAGAAAACAAAAGACCTTTCTAATCTGAAAGCCTCCACAGTATCATTTAACAATTAAATTATTTAACAATGGAATTTATATATGTAATCTTATCCGCTGAACGTCCTCTGTATATCTTTTATCCAATTTTTTAAATTGTTTAGAACAAAAATGAAAAACCTTCATTACTGAAGGTTTATCACATATTAAAAGTTATTTGTAAGCTCACATACAGTTCTCTTACCACTAGAAGAGTAACTGAATGTTGTTTATACTATTGCTTTAAAAACTTTATGTTTTTTTCATTAATCGTAAATACATAAGTTCCAGGAATAAGTTCTGAAATTCCAACTGATTTCCCGGGCTGATATATATCTTTTCTGATGAGTTTCCCATCCATTGAATGAATGGAATATTCAACTGCCCTGTCAATTCCTTTTATATAAATTTCGTTCTTGGCAGGATTGGGGTACAGTGCAAAATCTTCCTTCTCTACGGATGACACACTTAATGTATTATCCTGCATCACTGTAGAGTTTTTCTCCAGGATCTGGTATTCATAATTAAACTCAACACTGGCTACAGGGAAAGAAACTGTTTTCAGGAAATACTGGTTATCGGATATATGATTCAGAACAAAATAAGCAGTCTGTCCGCCGGTTCCGTTTACTTTGATTGGTAACGGCATTTCAAAAAAGCTTACTGAAGGGCTGCTTTGGGTCTGGGAAACTTTAAACAGGATCTGATTTCCGGTCTGTTTCCATTTTGTCGTATAGGTAGGATAGCCTTCACCGTATAGCCAGTCATTAAAAAAGCCTGTAAAATCTTTTCCTGTAGACTGCAGCAGCGATGCATTAAAATCTGCAGTTCTCACATAATTATAAGCTAAATCCGGTCTTGCATGATATTCTCTTATCGCCTGGTAAAAAGCGGTATCACCAAGAATCCATTTAATCATTCTTAAAATATAAGCTCCTTTTGTATAACTAAGCCTGTTACTGAATATTCTGCTTACACTGGAAAGACCGGAATCCGGAACGTAAGTAGAACCATCGGGAGCAGAAGTGATATTATTAATCTCTCCCAGCAGAAAGTTTTTGAACTCGGCATTGGTCATCAATAGTTTTTCATTGGCAAGAACAGCTCCGAAAGTGGCAAAACCTTCATTCAGCCAGATATCATTCCAGGCACCACAGGTCACTTTATCACCAAACCACTGATGGGCAAGCTCGTGGGCAATAAGCCCTTTACTCCAGCTTCCCATGGACGACATGGTCTGGTGCTCCATTCCTCCTCCAAATTTAAATTCCATGTGTCCGTATTTTTCGTTACGGAAAGGATAAGGTCCGAAATAGGTTTCAAAAGTATTCATGATCGTTTTTGTCCATTCAATATTAGACATACTTGTTGCATTCGCATTGGTAGACGGATAAATATAATTCACGAAAGGAAACGGCGGATTTCCCATGATATCATTCAATTTAACGAAATTGGTAATGGAAAGGGCAATCAGGTAAGCCGATGTGGGATAAGCTGTTCTCCAAAAACTAAGTTTCTGACTTCCCGGAAGTACTGTTTCAGACATCAGTTTTCCATTAGCTGCAACGCTATACTGTGAGGGTGTGGTAATTTTAAAATCAAATCTTTCGATCTTATCATTAAGACTTTGTTTTGTTGGAAACCAGTCCTGTGCACCATAAGGCTCACTTAACGTACAAAGAATAGGTGTGCCGCTTTGTGTAGTGGTTGCAAAGGCGTTCTGTGTGGCAGAAGGAGCACCGGAATAATGAATCGTTAACGAATCCAGGGTATTGGCCGGAATTGACGCCGGAAAATCTATCTTCACTTCTTTTGTCGGAAGCTGCTGAAAAGTAAGACTGCTTCCATGATACTGCACCTGAGAAACGACCAGGATATCAGACAGATCAAAATAAATACTGCTCATATTCTGAGTAGGCTTGAAATGAGACGTTACAGAACCTGAAATATTATATACTGCAGGATCTAAAGTGACATTCATTCTTTGATACTGAAGGTCATAATTTAAAGTATTGGGATTAATATTGTAGGTGGTCATTTTATTAGCAAAAGCATTCATTTCTTTTGCGATGAGCCCTTTCATTTCAATATTTTGATCCTGGCCATAGAACTGCTGGGAGACCAAAAATCCCAGAATTAGAAGATAAAATTTTCTCATACTCAGAATATTAGATATTAACCAAAGATAAAAAAAACCTTCTAATCATTGATTAAAAGGTTTTTAGATTATTAAAATGTCTAGTCCTGAAATATCGATACACAAAAAAAGAATCGTTATGGAAGAACATTTAGAAACCGCGTACATCAAACGTACACAGAGAGATTACAATTTAAGTTTAAAGCTTCAAATTGTAAGAGAAAT
>NZ_JAGEKK010000032.1:0-18119 GCF_049887855.1 Chryseobacterium sp. NFX27
TAAAGACTATTTTTGATTTACTTAACACACAGCAAATTAATCAATTTGCAAAAACTGGGAAAGCTTTGAGCTTTCCTTTTTTGCGCATAAAAAAAGAACTGTCTCACTTTTGAGACAGCCTCTTTTTCTATGAATACCTACTGTTTACATTTTAATACAGCTGAATGTAGGTAATGCTTCCGATCACAAACATCTCTGCACTGTTGAGCCCGCTGGGGGTATTGTAGAAAGGAGTAGGTGCTGAAGAGTTACAGGTGCTGACACTTAAATTTGCATTAAAGCCTGTTACATACGATCCGGTTCCGGTATCGAACATATCAAATTTTGTAGCAGCCCATTTGGTGTTATTGGATATCGTGCCTCCGGGTATTAAGCTGGCATGATTCCAGGGTCTGACATTTGTGGTGCTTACCGAAGTACTTACTGTCCAATTGGGGTTGGGGTATAAAGATGAAGTGTATTGATCTCTGTAGTTATCATACTGCAGCTGTTGCCCGTTACCGGTATGGGAATCGGCAGGAACAATAATCTTATCCGTATTTGCTACGATGGGATAACATCCCAAACTATTATTAGCTATTATATCTCCTCTATATTCATAAGGAGTATAATTGTTAATGATAAGAGTTCCTCCCTGAGCATACATAAAAGACATTGCTGCTATTCCTAATATTGTTAAAATTCTTTTCATAATGATTAATTTTCTGTTTTTATATTTTTACGAATCTCATCGCTTTTCTGCATATAGATCTGGGTGGCCCAAACGATAATCTGGCTCATATCGCCACTGGTCTTTCTTGTTATTTCAGCTTCTGTAATCCCTGTGGAAAGGATCAGTTCTTTGGAAGCAGGTACCAGCAGAGCTTTTCTTCTGTCACTTAGTTCAGAGGTATTTCTTTTACGCTCTTCTTCATTGGGCCTGTTCTGCGGCTCGCCAAGACTTTTGAACGCTTTGTCGAAATTTTCCATCTGCGGAGTTTTCATGCTGGCCACGTTATTAATGGCAGTTCCTTCATTATTACATGAAATAAGTCCCAGGACAGTAAAAGCTGTTAGTAAACAATATTTTTTCATAGGTAGGATGTTATGGTTTTTGTTGAATTTTAATGAATAAAATCGGAATTTTAGTAATCATAAACCTGGAGGTAGACCATTCCTGAAATGGAAAACCATTCCGCTTCTGCCGTAGTCCCCAGCTGATACAGATTAGTTGAGAATCCTGCCATATTCGATACAATAGGATTACCCATCGTGAAAGTATCGACGCCATTTCCCTGATCATCCTTAGTGACGAAATGGTACATCGCCCATTCTACCGAAGAACTTATCCCCGCCATGGACGGATCATTGTAATTATAAGCAGTGGTGCCACCGGCTGTAGTCACGTACCATTTTAAAATAGGCAGTAACGAAGCGGCGGAAGTATTTAATGTGACATATTCTACATCGGTCGTTAGCGGTGGAACCGTATATACTCCATAAGGAAGATTGGGAGCAGCAAATGCTACAGGATATCCGCCTGGATTGATTCTGCTACAAGCCATCAGCCTTCCTTCGAGACTTAGCTTACTGTAATTATGGATCATTAAAGGGGTGCTTTGCGCAAAAGAAAGTGCACCACATAATACAAGGGTTGATACTATTAGTTTTTTCATATTAATAAATTTGTAAATAAGAGTAATCCACATTTCCTGTGGTAATATTGAACCATTCTACATCGCCATATGGTGTAGATATATTGGAGCTTGCTCCCGTGCATGGATCCTGAGGCTCTCCAATCAGGCCACTGAAAGAAGGCTCGGGAGTAGAAGTTCCTGCATAATACATTTGAAATTGAGAAGAAGACCATTTTGTATTCGCAGAAATTACACCACCGGGTGCAATACTGGCGTGATTCCATGCTCTTACTGTCTGTGTTGTAGCGCTTAGCTGTACTACCCAGTTTGCATTAGGATACAGAGAGTTTAGATACTGATCTTTAAAATTAGCATATACCAGTTCATTTCCATTGTTCATGTTGGCATCAGCAGGCACAACAACCATTGCTGGACTGTTTGTAGTGACATAAGGATAACAGCCTCCTCCAAAATTATGGGCACTTAAGGTTCCATGAAAATCAAAAGTGGTAGAGTAGTTATTCACAATTAATTTCAGGTTTTGTGCATTAATCAGTGATACTGCCGCAATGAAAATTATAGCTAGAATTTTTTTCATTGCTTTTAATTTTCGGCTTTTATATTCTTGCGGATCTCGTCACTTTTTTTCATATAGATTTGGGTAGCCCAGACAATGATCTGGCTCATATCGCCACCGGTCTTTCTCGTCAGTTCAGCTTCTGTCACCCCTGTTGAAAGGATCAGGTCTTTCGAAGCAGGAACTAAAAGCGCTTTTCTTCTGTCGCTCAGTTCAGAAGTATGTCTTTTTTTCTCCTCTTCCGTAGGCCGGTTTTGAGGGTCACCCAGACTTTTGAAAGCTTTATCAAAGTTTTCCATCTGCGGAGTTTTCATGCTGGAGACTGTATTTACGGCAGCTCCTTCATTGTTGCATGATATCAGGCCTACAACGGCGAATGCAATTAATAAGATTGTTTTTTTCATAATTAAAATGGAATAAGAAAATTAGTGTATTAGTAAATTTCTAAAAAAGTTGTGACTGTAGTACCAGTTGTTATGGTAAACCATTCCGCTGTTCCATAGGGAGTAGTGATCAGGTTATCAATCATAACACACGGATTGGCATTGTTCCCTACATTTCCATTAAAAAACGTTTCCGGGGTGTTGGTTCCTGCAAAATACATCTGAAATTTGGTTGCAGCCCATCTGGTATTGTTGGCCACCGTTCCGCCTGGCATAACGGCAGCATGGTTCCAGGCCCGGGGTTGTGAGTTTGTGGGACTTGTAGTTACAGTCCATTGCCCAATAGGAAATAGGGAATCTGTAAACTGGTCCTTGTAATTCTTATAAATAATTGCATTGCTGTTGCTCATATTAGAATAAGCAGGAGCAATAATCGTTGCAGGATTCAGCGCATGAACATAGGGATAGCATCCTCCTGCAAAATTGTTGGCCGAAAGACTTCCGTGAAAATCATATCCGGAATAATTATTAATGATAAAAATGCCTTGAGAATACGCCAGAGAAACGGCAGCTATTCCTATCAATGTTAATAGTTTTTTCATAATATTCTAGTTATTGGTTTTTATATTGTTGCGTATTTTATCACTTTTTGTCATGTAGATCTGGGTAGCCCAGACAATGATCTGGCTCATATCGCCACCTGTCTTTCTCATCAGTTCTGCTTCTGTAATGCCCGTGGAAAGAATCAGTTCCTTGGAGGCCGGAACAAGAAGTGCCTTTCTTCTGTCACTTAGTTCAGAGGTATTTCTTTTCCGCTCTTCTTCATTGGGCTTGTTCTGCGGCTCGCCAAGACTTTTGAACGCTTTGTCGAAATTTTCCATCTGCGGAGTTTTCATACTTTCCACAGTATTTATGGCGGAGCTTTCATTGCTGCATGATGCCAGGGGTAAAACGGCAAAAGCAGCCGATAACAGTAGTTTTTTCATAGGGATATTTTTAAATGTTCAGTTTGATTATTTGATGAACTATTAATAGATTTGGAAATAAGTAATTTGTCCGCTTGGTGTTGTGATCGTGTACCAGTCTGCAGTAATACCTGTATTTGCTCCGGTCTGGGTGTTGGTTAAGAAGCCTCCCGAAAGCGCAGGATCACCTACCTCGAAACTGTCATAGCTGTATCCGGTATTGTCCGTAAGTACAAAAGCGAAACCCATCCACTCATCTACGGCCGTCACCGCTGTGATAATAGGATGATTATAAGGGTAGTTTCCTGTATTGGCGCTGTTTAGAGGATCAATATAATACCAACCGGGAATTGGTATTGGATTGGATCCTCCTGTATTGTCAAATTTATCATATTTGGTATAGCTTCCGGCGGGAACTGTATATCTGCTGTAAGGTGCATTAGCAAGAGCATACATATAAGGCTGTGATGATCCTGAGCCTGCTGATCCAACCGTCATAAATCTGCCTGCAGCATCGTAACTGCTGTAATTATTGATCATCAGCGTAGAAGATTGGGCAGCAATAGTTATCCCTGCAACAATACCTAAAATAATGCTTAGTTTTTTCATGGTATAATTTATTTATGTGATTAATATGATTGATCTGACTTCAGTTTTCTTCTGATTTCATCACTTTTCTGTATATAAACCTGAGTAGCCCAAACAATAATCTGGCTCATATCGCCACCGGTTTTTCTCGTCAGTTCAGCTTCTGTAACCCCTGTTGAAAGGATCAGGTCTTTCGAAGCAGGAACTAAAAGCGCTTTCCTTCTGTCGCTCAGTTCAGAAGTGTTTCTTTTTTTCTCCTCTTCCGTAGGTCGGTTTTGAGGTTCACCCAGACTTTTGAAAGCTTTGTCAAAGTTTTCCATCTGTGGGGTTTTCATACTTTCCACAGTATTTATGGCAGAGCTTTCATTGCTGCATGATGCCAGTGTTAAAACGGCCAGTAAAGCCGATAAAAAGATTTTTTTCATGATTAAATTATTAAAATATAAGGTAAATGATTAGTGAAATTTGGACATATAATATCCCCCGGAGAGCAAAACAGCTGCTTTCCGTATAGGATATTCAATAAAATAGGCATCTGCAGGACAGCTGCCGATTATCTAATAGATCTGCAGGTAAGTGACCGGGCCGCTAGGTGTAGTTATTGTGAACCAGTCTGCACTTGAAAAAGTACCCGTTCCTGAAGCACTGAAGCCTGGATATACCGTAGGATCGCCCAACTGGTAAGTATCAGTGGCTCCGGTTGAAGGATCTGTCAGCCAGAAATGAAATCCGGCCCAAACATTCGAAGGATTCATTACAGTGGTGATAAAAGGATGATTATAAGGATATGTTCCGCTGTTGGCGGGATTAGTTGGATCTGTAACATACCAGATCGTTATGGGAAGTGAAGCAGTTCCGGAAGTATCGAATGTATTATATATGGTATCCGCTCCTCCGGGTACAGTGTACGTGCTGTAGGGGGCATTGGGGGCAGCGTACATATAAGGTCCGGGAACACCGCCGGGCATACCGGTACGCAGTCTTCCTACAGCATCAAAAGTGTTATAGTTTTGTATCACCAAAGGAGAAGTCTGGGCAAAAGAAAGAACTCCTGCCAATACTGATAAAAGTAAGGATATCTTTTTCATAGTAATAAGGGTTATTGGATGATCAGGTAAGTGTAAGCATATGCTGAGGAAAAAGAACAGATTCCAAAAACAGGTAGAATGTTCTTCATGATCTATTGATCAGATTTTAAGTTTGTGCGGATCGCGTCACTTTTCTGCATATAGATCTGAGTAGCCCAGACAATGATCTGGCTCATGTCGCCACCGGTTTTTCTCATCAGCTCAGCTTCCGTAACGCCTGATGAGATAATCAGTTCTTTAGATGCCGGAACAAGAAGAGCTTTTCTTCTGTCACTTAATTCAGAGGTATTCCTTTTCTTTTCTTCTTCAGTAGGCCTGTTTTGGGGATCGCCCAGGCTTTTGAAAGCTTTGTCGAAGCTTTCCATCTGTGGAGTCTTCATACTTTGTACCGTATTTACAGCCGTTCCCTCATTATTGCAGGAAATAAGACTTATTACAGCGATTGCTGTTAATAATAAATGTTTTTTCATGGCTAAAGTTTAATGATTGGTGATTATAAATTAATTTTTGATAAATTTATGAAAAAAAATCACACAAACAATAAATTGTACACTTTTTAGTGTCTTATTTTTAAATTTATTTATATTTATTTAGCTATGATGGAATATTTTACGCTTAATTTATTCGTTTTCAAGTATTTTTTTAGCTTCCAGAAGTTCTGATTTTTCCTTTTCACCGAGTTGAGGATATTTAAGATCCATTTTTTCCAAAGTATCAATAATGATCTGGATGGCCGCTACTCTTGCAAACCATTTATTGTCTGCCGGAAGCACATACCAAGGTGCGTGATCCTTTGAAGTTTCGTTGATAGCGGTTTCATAAGCTTCCATATATTTAGGGAAAAGTGCTCTTTCAGGAAGATCTGCAGCAGAAAATTTCCAGTTTTTTTCCTGTTCCTCGATTCTGTCCAGAAACCTCTTCTTTTGCTCGTCCTTAGAAACATTTAAAAATATTTTCACAATAGTAGTTCCGTTTTGTGTCAGGTGCTGCTCGAAATTCCGGATACTTTCATATCTGTTTTCCCAGAACTTAGCATCGAAATCCTTTACGGAAGACCATGTTTTTTCGCTGATGTTATACTCAGGATGAACCTTGCATACCAAAACACTCTCGTAATGAGATCTGTTGAAGATACCAATCATTCCTTTCTGAGGAAGAGCCAGGTAATGTCTCCACAGGAAGTCGTGGGAATATTCCTTCGAGCTTGGGGTTTTAAAACTTGTGACACTGCAGCCCTGTGGATTCACACCTCCGAAAACATGCTCTATCAAGCTGTCTTTCCCCGCTGCATCCATTGCCTGCAGGACTACAAGCAGGGATTTGCTGCCATCAGCATAAAGTTTTTCCTGCAGTTCCCTCAGCTTCTCTTTTTCAGCGACTAACAACTGCTCACCTTCCTCTTTTGTGAGCTTTCCCTGATATTCCGTTGAGATTTTTTTTATTGAGACTTTTCCTTTTACCAGGAAGTCATCCGAAAAATTAGTGTCCATATTTTTTAATATTTAATGATTGAAAAACTTAAAAGTTGAGAGATTAAGAAATTAAGGGAAAGTCTCTAACTAGCATCAAACGTCTGAGATCTAGCATCTAAAATCTAACTTCTAACCTCTAAAATCTTATAAAAATAAATGTAATAAAAAAACCGTCTCCAAATGAAGACGGTTCTTTTATTTTTTTTAGTAGAGATTACTTCGCTGCTTCTTTTTTAGCAAGTTTAGCTGCTTTCTTTTCAGCTTTTGCAGCTGCTTTCTGTTCTTCAGCTGTTAAAGGCTTTGGTTCAGGAGCATTTGCGTCTACGTTACCTTTGATGTAGATTACGCTTCTGCTGTTGGCAGGGTCATTAGAGAAAACTTCGATCATTTTATTGAAAGGTCCGTTAAGAGTAGTGTTATATCCTACTTTAATCTTAGCAGATTTTCCTGGCATGATAGGATCCTGGCTGAACTCAGGGGTAGTACATCCACAAGAAGGCTTTACGTTAGAAAGGATCAAAGGTTTGTCACCTGTGTTCGTTACTGTAAAGAATCTTGTACCGTCAGCACTTGGCTTGATAGTACCATAGTCAAAAGTAGTTTTGTCAAACGTAATCGTTTGTGCAGATGCCAATGCAAACGTTCCAAATAATGCAATTCCTGCAATTAATTTTTTCATATTCTTGAATGTTAATATGTTTGTTAGATAAATTTCAAGAAACAAAGTTAAAAATTATTTTAATTCATACTTAAAATTTTTTTTCTTTAGACTATTTTTGCAAATTGTAAGCAAAAGAAATAGAATTTTATGCAGATTTCAGAAAAGTACAATCCACAGGAAACTGAGCAGAAATGGTACAACTTCTGGATGGAAAACAATTTTTTCCATTCGGAGCCTAATGAGAAACCACCATATACTGTGGTAATTCCTCCGCCAAACGTAACGGGGATATTACACATGGGACATATGCTGAACAATACCATTCAAGATGTTCTCGTCCGCCGTGCAAGAATGCAGGGCTTTAATGCCTGCTGGATTCCGGGCACAGATCACGCTTCAATTGCCACTGAAGCCAAAGTTGTTGCCAAACTGAAATCGGAAGGGGTCAGCAAATCAGATATTACCCGCGAAGAATTCTTAAAACATGCCTGGGAATGGACTGATAAATATGGAGGAACCATTCTGGAGCAGCTGAAAAAGCTGGGATGTTCATGCGACTGGGACAGAACCCGCTTCACAATGGAAGAGAAACTTTCCCAACAGGTCATCAAAAGCTTTGTAGATCTGTATAATAAAGGATTGATCTACAGAGGTTACAGAATGGTGAACTGGGATCCGGAAGCCAAGACCAATATTTCCGATGAAGAAGTAATATTTAAAGAACAGAACGGAAAATTATATTTCCTTAAATATAAAATTGAAGGTTCGGAAGAGTTTCTTTCCGTAGCAACAACACGTCCCGAGACTATTTTTGGGGATACCGCCGTATGCATTAACCCTAATGATGAAAGATATGCTCATCTGAAAGGAAAAAATGTAATCGTACCAATCGTTGACAGAGTTATTCCAATCATTGAAGACGAATATGTAGACATTGAATTCGGAACCGGAGCGTTGAAAATTACGCCTGCACATGATACCAATGACTACGAGATCGGACAGAAGCATCAGCTGAAAATGATCGATGCTTTGGATGATGACGGAAATCTTAACGAGTATGGTTTACATTATGCAGGTAAAAACAGGTTTGATGTAAGAAAGCAGATTGCAAAAGAATTGCAGGAAAAAGATCTTTTACTGAAAGCAGAAGATTACGTAAATAAAGTAGGAACTTCAGAAAGAACGGGCGCAGTTATTGAGCCTAAGATTTCTGTTCAGTGGTTCTTAAAAATGTCTGAAATTGCTAAACCTGCTTTGGATGTAGTAATGGATGATGAGGTAAAATTTTACCCGGAAAAGTTCAAAAACACCTATAAGCACTGGATGGAAAACATCCGTGACTGGAATATTTCCCGCCAGCTTTGGTGGGGGCAGCAGATTCCGGCCTTTTACTATGGGGAAGGGGAAAACGATTTTGTCGTTGCAGAAACTAAAGAAGAAGCTTTAGAAATTGCAAAGCAAAAATCCGGAAACGAACAACTGACAGCTGACAACTTAAGACAGGACGAAGACGCCCTTGACACCTGGTTCTCGTCATGGTTATGGCCAATGTCTGTATTTGATGGTCTGCTTGATCCTGAAAATAAAGATATCAACTATTATTATCCAACTGCTGACCTTGTTACAGGACCGGATATTATTTTCTTCTGGGTAGCCAGAATGATCATGGCCGGACTGGAATACAGAAAAGAAGTTCCGTTCAAAAATGTATATTTCACAGGTATTGTAAGAGACAGCCAGAGAAGAAAGATGTCAAAATCTTTAGGAAATTCTCCCGATCCGTTAGAGTTAATTTCTGAATTTGGAGCAGATGGAGTTCGTGTTGGGATTTTATTGAGTTCTGCAGCAGGGAATGACCTTCTTTTTGATAAAGATCTGATGCTGCAGGGAAGAAATTTTGCGACAAAAATATGGAATGCTTTCCGGTTGATCAACATGTGGAATCATGAAGACAAACCGGCAAACTTTGCAGACAACCAAACTATTGAATGGTTTGAAAATAAACTTAATAAAACAATTGCTGAAATAAATGATCAGTTTGAAAAGTTCAGAATTTCCGATGCTCTTCATTTAATTTATAAATTAATTTGGGATGATTTCTGCGGTTGGTATCTTGAAGCCATTAAGCCGAATTATGGAGAAGGGATTTCTAAAGAAGTTTATCATAAAACAATATATTTCTTTGAAGAATTAATGAAATTACTTCATCCATTTATGCCTTTCTTAACGGAAGAATTATGGCAGACTATTTCTGAAAGAAGCATTGAAGAAGCATTAATTGTTGCTCAGCAGAAAAAAGCAGGAACATTTAATGAGGGAATCATTAAAAACTTCGAAACTGCTGAAGAAATCATTTCCGGAATCAGAAATTACCGTCAGACCAAAGGAATTTCTCCTAGAGAAGCGGTTGAGGTTTACACGAATGCGGCCGGTTTTGAGAATGAAGCCGTGATCAGAAAACTGGGGAATGTTGCCGAAATCCATTTTGGAGAAAAAACAGATAAGCCTAGTTTCACATTCCTTGTTAGCGCAACAGAAGTTTCTATTCCTCTGAGCGAAAATTTAGATTTAGGTGAAGAGAAAAAGAAAACAGAAGAAGAACTGGCTTATTTAAAAGGATTCCTGATCTCTGTGGATAAGAAGCTTTCCAATGAAAAGTTTGTAGCCAATGCCAAACCTGAAGTTGTGGAGACAGAGCGCCAGAAACAGAAAGATGCTCAGGATAAAATAGCTATTTTAGAAGAGAAACTGAAAAGTTTGTAAATTTAAAAGATAGACAGTTGATTTAAAACGTTCTGACGACTCTTATTATACGGGAATTACCAATGATATTGAATTCAGATTAGTTCAGCATCAGTCTGGGAAATTTCCAGACAGCTATACTCACAAAAGAAGACCTGTTAAGCTAGTCTTCTTTTGTGAATTTAATGACAGTACTCAGGCTATTTTATCTGTGCTCAGCCTGACCAATTAGACAACAAAGAATAAATGACACACATAGAAAACATAAAAAAACTATTCTCAAAAAACTTCGTGGAAAGTCCTTTACTGGAAAGCTTCGAAGTGGGAAAACTCTATCTTTCCAGCGGGAAGCTCGTTGCCTGTGATCCTTTGATCACTAATGATATGCTGCCTTTCACGACAGAATTTCCTAAAGGGAATTTCTCCGTTTTACTGCATAAAGAAAGAGAAAGCAACTGTGTCGCGTATGCGGAAGTTATTTTCAGCAGTACGGAAATTACAGAATGGAAAATGGCTGTTACTGAAGGCCAGGATATTAAAGATCTTGCTGAAGAGGAAGTTTTCGGATATCCTGTAGAAAGTGGTATGGGATGCCTGATGGATGCAGATACCCAGCATCACCTTAATGAGCTGGAAAAAAGATTGTATCATAATAAAGGGGCAGATTTCATGGGAATCTATGAAGAATTTTTCCATGACTATTTCTTTGATGAGAAAGGGGCTATAGATCAGTATGCATTTCTGAAGCCGGCTGATGGGCATCCTGGAACAATTTTTGCCTTTGAAACAGGATACGGTGAAGGTTTTTATGCCAGCTATATTGCTTACGATAAAGATCACAAGCCTGTGAAGATAATTACCGAATTTATTGAAATAAGTTAATTAAATTAGTTATTTTTGAAACCTAGTTTTCTGAAAATATTATATTAAACTAAGATAAAACACCAATGAAATTCTCATCAGAACAACCCAAAATTATTGTAGTAGGCAGTTCATCAATTGATCTCGTTTTAGAAACCGAAAAAATTCCTCAATCTAATGAAACTGTTTTGGCTGTCAATTCAGACAGTTATTTTGGTGGAAAAGGAGCCAATCAGGCGGTGGGAACCGCAAGGCTGGGAGCCAGTGTCTATTTTATAGGTTGTGTGGGGATGGATCCTCTTGGCCAGCAGATTATGAGAAATCTCGTAGGTGAGGGTGTAAATGTAGGCTTTGTCCATGAAACCGATATGGAATCTACGGGCACAGCATATGTAACTACCAGTCATGGAAATGCAGCTATTGTCGTGGTTCCTGCAGCTAATAAACGTCTCAGCATTCAGCATGTGGAAGATGCGGACCGTTATTTTAACAGCGTGGACCTTGTGCTTGTTCAGCTTGAAGTGGCTATGGAGGTAGTAGAATATGCAATCAGAAAAGCTAAAAAATATGGCAAAAAAGTAGGTCTTTATGCTTCACCGGCGATGAGAATTCATGAAGGAATTATAGAAAATGTAGATTTTATTGTGACCAAAAGCAGCGAACTGCATACTGTTTTTGGTGAAGATAAGAGAGAAGAGATCCTTAAAAAGTATTTCAATAAGGTTTTCGTGAGGGATGATACCAATTCTACGGTCTATTTTGACGGAACGGAAATGAAATATTATAGAAATGATAAAGATGAGACTGTTTACAAAATGGGAATGGGAGATGCCTTTACTTCAGGATTCGCTATAGCACTCTGTCATGGAAATTCTATCGAAGATTGTGTAAAATTCGGTAATGAAGTTTCTTCAAGAGTTTCCGGGGGAAAAGGTTCACAGACAGGACTTCCCAGAATGTCGGATTTCTTATCCTAAAGCTATTTACCACATATCGAAAGTTGTAAACTTAACATAAAAATATAAGTAAAATCTCCACTTTTATAGTGGATTTTTTCTTTTTATACTATGCAAAAACTGGAACTCATTACAAAAGACCATATGCCTTTGGCGGTTCATCTTTTCAGACCTGAAAAAAGCAACGGAAAACTGCTTCTGATCAATTCTGCAACAGGGGTGAAACAACAGGTGTATTTCTCATTTGCCCATTTCTTTTCAGAGCAGGGATTTACGGTCATTTCTTATGATTACAGAGGAATAGGGCTTTCAAAACCTAAAAATATGAAAGGTTTTAAAGCTTCCATGAGAATCTGGGGTTCTGAAGATTATAAAACGCTGACCCACTATATTAAAACAGAATTTCCGGAATATAAAAAGTACTGTCTGGGACATTCGGTGGGAGCATTGATTCTGGGTATGAATGAAGATTCCATCATGTTTGATGAATTTATTTTTGTGGGAACTCAGAATGCATTTGTCGGAAACCTGAAGCTCAGGACAAAAATAGAAGCTTATCTCGGGTTTGGAATTGTTCAGCCATTAACTACCGGATTGTTAGGGTATTTTCCGGCAAACTGGTTCGGACTTGGAGAAAGTCTTCCAAAAAATTGCGCATATGACTGGAGAACCTTAATTTTAAACAGGAAATCAACCAACAGGCTGTTGGAGAAAATTGATGACTATTCTAAAAATTTGACGCAAAAAGTGTTTGTGATCCGTGCAGAAGACGATATATGGCTGACTGAAAAAGGGGTATTGAGCCTTTTAAACAATACATATCCCAACCTTAAACCTTCTTACAGGCTGGTAAAAGCCTCTGAATCTGACAAAAATGAAATCGGACACGTCAATTTTTTTAGAAATTATAATAAAAAACTCTGGAATATTATTTTAAACGAATTGACAGATAAATGAAAAGTACGATCGAAAACACCGTAGAATTTGTAAAAGAAAAATTAAAAGGAGCCGAAGCCGGGCACGACTGGTATCACATTGAAAGAGTATGGAAGCTGTCGAGAAAAATAGCCGCAGCAGAAGACTGTAATCAGGAAGTTGTAGAACTTTCCGCATTGCTGCATGATATTGCAGATCCCAAATTTCATAACGGAGATGAAAGCATTGCTCCAAAAGTAGCAAGAGAATTTCTGGAAAGTCAGCAGGTTTCTGAAGAGGTAATAGAAAAGGTTTTATTTATCATTAAAAATATCTCGTTTAAAAACAGAGGCGAAGTGCCGGCTGAACTGCCTATTGAGCTTAAAATTGTACAGGATGCAGACCGTATAGATGCGATAGGCGCTATTGGAATCGGAAGGACATTCAATTTCGGAGGTTTTAAAAATAATCCTATGTATGATCCGGAAATTCAGCCGAGCCTGAATATGTCTAAAGATGAATATAAAAAATCCAACGGCACCACGATCAATCATTTCTACGAAAAACTTC
Source organism: Chryseobacterium sp. NFX27 (assembly GCF_049887855.1). Taxonomy (NCBI): domain Bacteria; kingdom Pseudomonadati; phylum Bacteroidota; class Flavobacteriia; order Flavobacteriales; family Weeksellaceae; genus Chryseobacterium; species Chryseobacterium sp. NFX27. The sequence goes on from NZ_JAGEKK010000032.1 coordinate 13,395, forward strand.
TGCTTTTAAAAAATCTGATGAATACCGAGAAAGGAAAGGAGATTGCTCAGCAAAGACATGATTATATGCTGGGATTCCTGGATCAGTTCTACAAAGAATGGAATGTAGATTAACATTCCTCTGAAAAATCTTAAATCAGTATCTTTGCAGTATGGTATTTATCATTTTTGTTATCTTCTGGGCTTGTGTTCTTTCTTTGATTTTGTGTAAAGTGAAATCGGGAAGGATGGCAAAATGGGCAAAGCTGTTCCGTATCCTTACCCTGGTCTTTTCAATCTCAATATTTACGTACTGGTTCATTAAAAAGAGTGCGGTAGGTTTTGTAGATAATTCCGTAGGACTGCAGGTCGTCAATAAACTTCCACAGACTCTGGATTTTTATCTGATCAAAGTGGATACTGCCAAAATCCAAAATCTGGAGCCTAAACATATCGGGAAAATACGTCCGGAATATTACAGAATAGAATATCTTAAAATGGACCAATCCGATGAATACTGGATCATAGGATACCTGGGTAAAAAGAACATGGTTTATTTCTCCCAACATGCAGTACCGAACAAAAATATCGACCAGATTGTGGAAGTTCAGAACTATATCAACCAGAGCGTAAAACTTTCGGAAGCTGCAAAAAAACAGGTTGAGACCTATAATTATGAGAATGCAAAACTCGGAATCTGGGTTTCCCTGGACTTTCTGCTCCTGTTCCTGAACCTGGTACTTTTGTTAAGAAAAAATAAAATAAGCAGTGAATAATGAGTCATATTAAACTGTTGGTTTAAAGAATTATTCATTATTCACTGCTTATATATATTACGGATAATCCAGGATCTGCATCACCTGTTCCTTAAATTCTTCAGGACAGTTTTTGATCAGCTTATCTTTATTCTGCTTACTGATCTGGTGAGGTTCCAGCCATTCAGTCCGGTTGGCACTCAGGCTGTGATTATCGTAGAGCCTTTTTATCTTATGGTTTTCATAAAACGTATATTCATCACCGAGCCACGTACTGGCAATACTGATTGTGCAAATTTCTTTTTCCATGACATTTGTTTTTTTAAGTACCGTGTTGCATGACAAACATCAGTATACCCTAATTTACTAATTTTTTTCAACAAAAACAGCTTTTTGAGCATATTTTTGCAGTTATGTCTGAAAAATGCAATAAAACAAATATCTTAGTTAAAACAGTGTTCCGTTATTATCGGTAGCCATTTGAGGAATATGAATATCGGTTTTCCATTCTTCATTCATTTTTTTAATGAAATAAGCCGAAAGAAGCGGAGAGGCTTTTTCAATATTCTGATGGACAAAGAAGTATACATTCTGCAGACCCTCTTTTTTCCATTTTGTCAAATGTTTCATCCAGTCGTCAAGCCTTTCATAGTCGCTTTCGGCATTGGCTCCTACATATCGGATAAAAGCATTGGGAGTAGTAAGGCGCATATGGAGCATGTCTCTCCTTCCTGCAGTATCCACGATGATATTGGTGATATTGTTGGCTTCAAAAAGCTCACAGGTTGTATTGAAAATCTCTTCATCGGTGAACCATTCTGTATTACGGAGTTCAATGGCAAGAGGAACTTCCTGAGGCCAGTCTTTCACAAATTTTTCCAGCCTGTCGTAATCTTTAGGCTTAAAATTATCATGAAGCTGCAGAAAAGCCATGCCCAGTTTTTGATCAAAATTCATAATCGCTGATGCAAAGTTGGTTACCGGTTCAGTAACGTCAATCAGCCTTCTGAAATGGGAAACAGTATTGGTGATCTTTGGGAAAAATTTAAAATTATCAGGAGTTTTTTCTTTCCAGACTGCTACCTGTTCAGGGGTAGGCATTCCGTAAAAAGTAGCATTAAGCTCAATAGAATTAAACTGCTTGGCGTAATAGGTCAATTCGTCCTTGGTTCCCTTAGGATAAAATCCTTTAAGATCGGTTTTGTTCCATTTTGCACATCCGATGGAAATGTTTTCCAGCCCTTTTTTATTCTGACTTAAAATTTCCTTAGTTCTGGAATGGTCTTTAGGAAGTGTGAAATCTATTGTTGAAGGGTCTTCTACTTGTCCGAATTTCATATTTAATATTTAAGGATTAAACTGCTTAAACAAATATAAAACAAAAACCATAGAATTTCTATGGTTTTGTAATGCCTTTTATAATTGCATAGTATTGTTTTATTTTACCCCTTGTGTTACCATTCTGTTCGAAATAACAGAATAGATACAGCCTGTGGTTTTTAAATTGACAGTGATGGTAGCAGGAGTAGACCGGTAAGCCGTATCACCGTAAGGTTCAATGATCTTGCCGTTTGAATCTTTTAGAGTTCTTCCTTTTACCGTATAAGTCATCGTCGCTGTTCCTGTAAATCCACTTGAAGGCGTGAAAGTAACGATTCCTGTCGTTTTATTATAAGTCCATGTTCCCTGTGGGGTTACTTTTTTACGGTACAGTGTAAGATCTGTATCACTGGTTTTCGTAAAACTGAATGTCGAATAGTCGATATTAGCACTGCTTCCTGTTGGTGGAGTTGTAATACTGATAGGGCCCTTGTAAGCAATATCGTTATTGAGAACCGGAATATTGACCGGTTGAAATTTACAGGTAGAAGCTACATCGTTATTCGTAACAGCGGCATAAGGAAGGGTAAGTTTCACGTTTCGGATAATATGCTGCTGAAAAGCTCCTCCCGTAGCTGCTGCAAAGCCCAGCTTCAAAACAGACGGAACGGTTGCATTCAGAGTTTGAGGCGTGGGAGTCCCTTCCGTATCTGAAGTATTAAAATCAGTCGTCTGCGGATTTGCATTCTCAGTATAAGGCACTGAAGTTTTGTAATGATAATAGTTGATCACATTGACAGGTGTGCCATTTTGCGTAGTCTGAATATCCACTTTAATATCAAATCCATCCGTTGTAGTTAGGCTTGTAAAATGCGGGATCAGATCAAGATATACTTTCCTGAATTCTCCTGCATTATTCCTGAGGTCAAATACAGAGGCAAGTGAATTGGAGGTAGCCAGATAGCTTCTGTCAGCCTGAAGGATTCTTCCTACCGCACCAGTGTTACTTAAGGTAGAACGGGTAACCAATACAGGATATCCCGTATATCCTAAGCCTAAGCCATTCGTATTAATAGCTGCTCCTCTTGCTCCTCTTAACGTGACATGGCTTGACGCCTGCGCCCACGTTACTCCTGAAATACCGTTTACCCTGGATTCACCCTGAAAACGCTTAGATTTGAAATTTCCGAATTTATCCAGTGCAATACCCAGGTAAGCACCTGATAAACCTTCTTTTCTTTGGCTTGCATAGGTATTTTGTGTTCTGTTATAGGAATATCCGAGACCGGCACCCGGCGCTCCAATAGTGGGGCTTGTTACAGCTCCGTCATAAAGGAAAAAAGATAAGCCATCTCCATAAGCACCACCCAGTGGCGATCCATTTTTCATGTCATATTCAAATTCAACGTGTAGCCCGTTTACTGATGTAAAAGTTCTTCCGTTGATAAACAATCCTCCAAACTGTCCCGAGCTGGCTGGAGTAAGCTGTACTCCTGTAGAAGTATGGGAGGCGCTTCCCTGTATCGAAAGTTCTGATGCCGAAGAAGCATTCATTAATGAACTTGAATAAGAATAGAACCCATAAATACTTGCTGTTTCAGTACTGTCTGTCTGTGCATACACGAAGTTGGTAAGCAGGGTGAAAACAAGGCTCATCAAAGATAGCCCTCTAAAAGTTTGTTTCATAGCTGCTTATTTTACAACAAATACGATGTTGATGAAAGATGCTGAAGTAGCATTGGATAAAACATCATAATTCAATACACCTGTGTTGCTGATGCTGTTTATCCTGAAAACAGTGGCATCATATCCCGTTACATAATAGTGTAAATCTGTTGCGTTTGGAAAAAACGGAATCGCAGCCGGAGCGGATGTGCTTCTTGCATTCGCCGGTACATTCGAAAACTGATTTTTATACAAAGTATACAGGTCTTTTGTCTGGCCTGCTGCAATGGTAGTTGTATCAAAAACTACGCTCGGCATGTAGAAAAATTTAGCTACATACGGAGAAAGGCATACCCAGTCCGGAGTGGCAGGAGTACCTACGTTTTGGCTGATACATTTCTTGTTGACATCAAAGATAACTAACCCTGTAGCAGGATTGGTCACTGTTGCAACGTTGCTGATTCTTGGTAAAAGAACTCCTTTAGAAGTACTTGTAATGTCTAAAGTTGAGCTTGGATCTGGGGTAGAAGTGTTAATACCCACCTGAGCAGTAATGGTACAAAAAGCCATTACCAAAATTAAAGTAATAATCTTGTGCATTTCGAAATAATTTTTTTGTGTTGTTTTGTGTTGTCTACTATTAACAAATTTCTTGCCAATAATAAATTAATTATGATTTAAAATTCTGTTTTTTTATATCATAATTTCATCAAAAGTAGATAAAAATTACTAAAAAGAATAACTGAAAACGTATAATGCAGGAACTTAATTCACCTGTTTAGGAACAGTCTATGAATATTTTCAGTATTAATGGTTACTTAACATAAAATTAAATTTTACAAATCAAAATGTTAAATATATGTTAAAGTTTAATGCAAATAAAAAGAGGCTGTCTCAAAAGTGAGACAGTTCTTTTTTTATGCGCAAAAAAGGAAAGCTCAAAGCTTTCCCAGTTTTTGCAAATTGATTAATTTGCTGTGTGTTAAGTAAATCAAAAATAGTCTTTA
>NZ_JAGEKK010000033.1:0-16078 GCF_049887855.1 Chryseobacterium sp. NFX27
AAGTACATCTAAAAAATAATGTGAAATTAAAAACCTATAAAAAACAAAATCAGAATAGAAAAATTCCTACTCTGATTTAATTATATTTGGGTAATAAACCTAGTCAACCTTTTTCAGGACTAGTCAGATAATGTTTTTTGAGCCATTCTAACCGACATAGGAAAATGTAGCGTTAAGAAAATAAAACCTGTGAACGTTAAGAAAATTCTAGTGTTTGAAGCGCGAGACAAATTTTGAACCGAAGAACAAATAATGAATTCGCGCAAGTTTTAGAATTTTTAGAGATCAGGATTTATTTTTAGCGGAAGTTTCCAAGTCTTGAATTTTTGTTTCATTTGTTTCAAGACAAAAGAAAGAATATAATCAGAAGATTTTTTTCTCTCGCCGATTTATCAGATGACGCCGATTTTTCTCACTGTAAATTTAAAGAATGGTAAATGTTCTCAAAAAGTGTTATGGAAACACTACTCAACCGACATAGGAAAATGTAGCGTTAAGAAAATAAAACCTGTGAACGTTAAGAAAATTCTAGTGTTTGAAGCGCGAGACAAATTTTGAACCGAAGAACAAATAATGAATTCGCGCAAGTTTTAGAATTTTTAGAGATCAGGATTTCTTTTTAGCGGAAATTTCCAGGTCTTGAATTTTTGTTTCTTTTGTTTCAGACAAAAGAAAGAATATAATCAGAAGATTTTTTTCTCTCGCCGATTTAGCAGATAGCACAAATCTTTTTATTATAACAAAGAAAAACTGTCTCAAAATGAAACAGTTTTTATACTTTAAAATTATCTTAGAATAAATAAATAGATTATAAAACTAAGTTTTACCTTCATTTATTTCCCGTCTTGTGCCCCAAAAACCTTCTGTAAAATAGAAGTTGTTCTCATCGCCGGAGTGTTTCGGATCCCGCTTTCTTTATCAGCCACCATTTTAAATACACCGTTAATAGTTTCAGTTGTCACATATTCATTAAGATCGGTTGTTACAGATTGTCCTGTAAAAGTGTTGTATTTTGAAATCAGGTTTTTCCATACCGTATCTGCACCCACCTTACCTAGCGAGGCCTTCACTTTTGGCTGAAAAGCTGTGAAAAGCTGACTTTGCGTTTTGGTCTGTAAATAATTGGTTGCTGCATTATCACTGCTTAATAAAATATTTTTAGCATCCGTGATCGTCATCGAGGTAATTGCTTTGGTAAAAATAGGAGCGGCTTCTGTAACTGCGTCTTCGGCAGCCCTGTTTAATAATTTCACCCCTTCATCAGCCAGGCTTCCCATTCCCAGAGAACGCAGCGTAGTATCAACCTTTCTTAATTTTTCAGGCATTAAAATTTTTACTGCTTCATTCTTTAAGAATCCGTCTGTTAAAGCCAGCTTCTTTACGCCATCAGTTACCCCAAGGCTTAACGCTTCCTTTAAGCCGGAAGAAATCTGTGTTGAGGTTAAATTTCCCAGATTGACAGGAGAAGCTTGGGTTGGGGTAGTTGTAGTGGGATTAGCTGTAGTGGTTGTTGTAGAACTTTTAGGTTTCGATGGATTATCAAGATCAACACCGGTTTTTGTTTTAACGGTAGATTTGATAATGTCTAAGAGCTGTGCCTGTGAAGAAACTGAAAATAATAGGGCAGCAGCGAATAGAATATTTTTTCTCATTGTATCTTTTTTGCAAATTTAGATGTTTTATTATTTAATAAGTTAAATCACCAAAGAGTTTTAGAAAATAATTATATTAGCTAAAACCTTAATCCTATCTAAATGCGACGTTTTCTTTTTATGTTTTCTGCTATTTTTTCCACAGTTTTTCATGCTCAGAAAAAGCCTGATTTGATCCCTTATCCCCAAAGCGTAACCATGCAGAAAGGTAAGTTTGTTATTCCTGAGACGCTGATATTGAATGACAAACTTCCAAAAGAAGAAACTGAGTATTTCAAAAAACGTCTTGGCTCCCAGGTTAAATTTCAGAACAGTAATAAGATAGAGGGAACTCATCTGGTATACGTTTCAATGCCAAAACACAAAAATCCTGAAGAATATAAAGAAAAATACCGTATTAACATTTCCCCAAAAGAGATTTTTATATCTGCTTATACAGATCAGGGCTATTTTCTGGCACTTCAGACTTTGATACAATTATTTGAAGAATATAAAGATGATAAAGCTATTCCTGCCATGGAAATCAATGATTATCCCAAATTTGCCTGGAGGGGAATGCACCTGGATGTCTGTCGCCATTTTTTCAGTGTTGATGAAGTAAAACAGTACATTGATTATCTTGCCATGTACAAGCTGAATACTTTCCACTGGCACCTTACAGACGATCAGGGCTGGAGAATTGAAATTAAGAAGTATCCGAAACTGACTGAAATAGGTTCAAAACGTAAAGAATCAATGGTTGGTGCTTACGTAGACAATACATTTGACGGAAAGCCTTACGGCCCCTATTTCTATACACAGGAGCAGATTAAAGAAGTCGTTCAATATGCTCAACAGAGACATATTACCGTAGTGCCGGAAATTGAAATGCCGGGCCACGCCTTAGCTGCCTTGTCAGCATATCCGGAGCTTGCGTGTACAAAAGGTCCCTTTGAATCTGCTACAAAGTGGGGTGTTTTTGACGATGTTTTCTGTCCGAAAGAAGAAACATTCACATTCCTGGAAAATGTTCTTGACGAAGTCATTGCATTATTTCCGTCCCAGTACATTCACATTGGTGGTGATGAATGTCCGAAAACAAGATGGAAAGAATGTGCCCACTGTCAGGAATTGATCAAAAAGAATAATCTGAAAGACGAACATGGCCTGCAGAGCTATTTCATCCACAGAATTGAAAAGTACGTGAACAGCAAAGGCAGAAAGATCATTGGCTGGGACGAAATTCTCGAAGGAGGTTTAGCTCCCAACGCTGCTGTTATGAGCTGGACAGGCGTGAATGGAGGAATAGAAGCCGCAAAATCTTCACATTTCGCAGTAATGACACCGGGTGCCTATTGCTATTTTGATCATTACCAGGGAGACCCACAGTCAGAGCCTAATGCTTTCGGTGGATTTACGCCTTTAGATAAAGTCTATTCTTATAATCCCATTCCTGCAGAGCTGAATGCAGAACAGGCTAAATATATTTTAGGTGTTCAGGCTAATTTATGGACAGAATATATCACTGATTTTAAGCAGGTACAGTACATGATATTTCCAAGACTGATGGCCCTTTCAGAAGTGGCATGGGGAACGGCAGATCCTAAGAATTATAAGGAGTTTGAAAACAGGGTAATCAGACAGTTCAAAGTTCTCGACAAAATGAAGGTGAATTATGCAAAAAGCATTTACAATATCTCCGGAAAGGTACTTCCTGCCAACAACGGTATTGCTTACGAACTTACAGTGTCGCAAAATCCCAAAGGAATCCGGTATACCACAGACGGAACAGAACCCTCTATCAATTCACCGGTTTATCAGGGGCCTGTTGCTGTTTCGAAATCTCTAACCGTTAAATCCGCTTATTTTGAAGAAGGAAAGCTTAAAAGTGCGGTCTCTACACAGGAATTTACAGTTTCAAAAACAACAGGAAAAAAAATAACACTGGAACAGCAGCCAAGTGAAAACTATTCTTTTGGCGGAGCTTTTACCCTCGTGGACGGGATTATCGGAAACACAAGACAGCTTGGGAAAACATGGCTGGGTTTTCAGGGAAAAGATGTTGTTGCAACCATTGATCTTGGGCAGAAAACAGCCTTTTCAGAAGTTTATTTTAATACCCTGGAAAATAAAGGAAGCTGGATCCACCTGGCGAAATCTGCACAGGTCTTTGTTTCAGATGATGGAAAGAATTTTAAAATGATCAAAGAGATAGGAAAAGATGAGATCCAAAGCTCAAAAGGAAAAATAAGGCTGAATATTGGAAACCAGAACTCCAGATACATTAAACTAAAAGTAGAAAATGCAGGTATTATTCCTGCCGGAAATCCCGGAGCAGACTCAAAAGCGTGGCTGTTTGTAGATGAAATAGGGGCAAATTAGTCATAAAGCCAAATATAACATGTAAAATACTATTCAACTATAGCATTGAACATAAAAAATAAAGGACCATAGTGTACATTCTATGGTCTTTTTCCTTTTCAGCTAGCAGGAAAATTGCTAATTTGGGAGTCAAATATATCTAAACATGCAAAGTAGACGAAACTTCATTAAAAAAACGGCTGCAGCTTCCCTGGCACTTGCCGTAAATCCGCTGGATCTCATCGCCGGAGAATTGCCGGAGAACCAAGCAATAGCTGGCAAACCTATTGTTCTTTCCACCTGGAATTTCGGACTGAAAGCCAACGAAGAAGCCTGGACCATCCTTGGAAAAGGCGGAAAAGCACTGGATGCCGTGGAAAAAGGAGTCCGTCTCGTAGAATTGGATCCTAATGAAAGAAGTGTCGGCTATGGCGGACGCCCGGACAGGGATGGCAGGGTAACCCTTGATGCCTGTATTATGGACGAAAATTACAATATTGGATCAGTAGCCTGTTTAGAATATGTTAAAAACCCTATTTCCGTGGCGAGAGCCGTTATGGAAAAAACACCACATGTTATGCTGGTTGGCGATGGAGCGTTGCAGTTTGCATTATCACAGGGCTTTAAAAAAGAAAACCTTCTTACTCCAGAGTCCGAAAAAGAATGGAAAGAATGGCTGAAAACCAGCGAATATAAGCCGGTTGCCAATATTGAAAACCATGATACCATCGGGATGATCGCTCTGGATGCGCAGGGAAATCTTTCCGGAGCCTGTACCACCAGTGGTATGGCTTTTAAAATGCATGGCAGGGTAGGAGATTCTCCCATTATTGGGGCAGGCTTATTTGTTGACAATGAAGTGGGAGCTGCTACAGCTACCGGGCATGGCGAAGAAGTGATCCGCACTGTCGGGACCCATCTGGTAGTTGAATTGATGCGGCAGGGAAGAAATCCTCAGCAGGCCTGTAAAGAAGCTGTAGAAAGAATTGTGAAAATTGCCCAGAGAAGAAATAAAAATCTCAAAGATATTCAGGTTGGTTTTATAGCCTTAAATAAAAAAGGGGAATACGGTTCTTACTGCATTCAGGATGGGTTTAATTACGCCGTCTATGACCAGAAAGGAAACCGTTTGGAAAAACCTGAATTTGCATTGAAATAATAAAAGCTTTACGATCAAAATCAATCAATAGGTAATCAATTTATTTAAGATATATCAATTTTTCAGCTTGAAAATTCAATAGAAACGGGCTTTAGCCCGTTTTCAAAATATCAATAGGAATATGAAAAAAATAATCATTGCGTCTTTATTTTTAATGGCAGCATGTAAAGGAGAAAAGAAGAAAGAGGCTGTTATACAGAAGGAACCTCTTCCAAAAGAGATGGCAGCAGCAGAAAATAAGCCCAATGAATCTGAAGAAGCAAAAAAATGGCTGGGAAAAAGTATTAAGAATTACTTTAAAGAAGACCTGAGAAGTCTGGATAAAGAAATGCAGAAAATAACAACCCAAGAATATTACGAGTACAAAACGGATGCAATGAATGTTGATATGGATGTTGACGGAAGCCTTACCTTAAAAGAATTTCAGAACAAATGGAAAGGTAAGTTTGATACCGGTAAAGCTGGAATAAACTCAGGATTTCTTATTTCGGGACAGGACTGGATTAATATTGAGGTTCGGAATTGTGACTTAAAATCCTCGTCAGACAATAATTATGTTTTTAATGTAGTCCTGGCTGATGATGGTTTTAAAGCTAAATATCTACGCCAAGTTAAAGTTATAAAAACAGATCATCAATTTCTGATAGCAGATGTTATTGAGGAAGAGTGAAAATTTAAATAAAAACGGAAAATGTCAAAAATAGAAATAGCCTGTTTCAATCCTGAATCTGCAATGACTGCATTTGAAAACGGAGCCGACAGAATAGAATTATGTGACGGATTGAATGAAGGCGGAACAACCCCTGACTTTGAAACAACAAAACAGCTCAGAGCAAAAATAAATATTCCGATTTTTGTGATGATCAGGCCCAGAGGTGGCGATTTTACCTATTCAGATGCTGAATTTGAACAGATGAAAAAAGACCTGTTACAGCTAAAGTCTCTAAAAGCAGATGGTTTTGTTTTCGGAATTTTAAATGAAAATGATGAGGTGAATATAGAACAGAACAGAATTTTGATTGAAATGGCGCATCCTCTTCCCTGTACTTTTCACCGTGCTTTTGACAGAGTAAAAGACCTTGAAGGTTCTTTGGAAAAAGTAATTGATTGCGGGTTTAAAACCATTCTTACTTCAGGGCAGAAGCCGAACGTTTCAGAAGGTAAAGAAAACCTGAAAAAACTGGTTGAGCTTTCCAATGGAAGAATAGAAATTCTGGTTGGAGGCGGACTTCGTTCAACCAATATTGAAGAGATCAGAGAATTTACCAATGCCGGGTATTTTCATTCTTCAGCAATTACAGACAGCGGGGCTTTTGCCAGTGCAGATGAGGTCCTGGCTTTGAAAAATAAATAATTTTTAACGCAAAGTTTTATTTTAAATAACGTTGAGTTGTGAGGGGAGCAAAGAATTGACTACATCATTGATGAAGCTAACTGGATGAAACGTTCGCTCAATCGAATCAATGTAATTGATTCCTCCTTTGCAGACTTAAAATATGTAATGTCTAAATGAATCTTTGCGTCAAATTATAGAATGTATTTAAACGCAAAGTTTTATTTTAAAAACGCTGAGTTTTGAGGAAGCAAAGAGTTGACTACGTCATTGATGAAGCTAACTGGATAAACGTTCGCTTAATCGAATCAATGTTAATTGATTCCGTCTTTGCAGACTTAAAATATGTAATGTCTAAATGAATCTTTGCGTCAAATATAGAATGTATTTAAACGCAAAGTTTTATTTTAAAAACGCTGAGTTTTGAGGAAGCAAAGAGTTGACTAGGTCATTGATGAAGCTAACAGGATAAAACGTTCGCTTAAACGAATCAATGTAATTGATTCCGTCTTTGCAGACTTAAAATATGTAATATCTAAATGACTCTTTGCGTCAAATATAGAATGTATTTAAACGCAAAGTTTTATTTTAAATAACATTGAGTTGTGAGGAGGCAAAGAGTTGACTACGTCATTAATGAAGCTAACTGGATAAAACGTTCGCTTAAACGAATCAATGTAATTGATTCCGTCTTTGCAGACTTAAATATGTAATATCTAAATGAATCTTTGCGTCAAATTATAGAATGTATTTAAACGCAAAGTTTTATTTTAAAAACGCTGAGTTTTGAGAAAGCAAAGAATTGACTACGTCATTGATGAAGCTAACTGGATAAAACGTTCGCTTAATTGAATCAACTTGTTGATTCCTCCTTTGCATTCCTTAAATCTAAGATGTAGATAATGAAAACTTTGCGTCAAAAAGATTTTCATTAAATTTAAAAATAATGATTTCAATATAAAATGCTAAAATATAAAACACAAATGAATGACAGAAAACGAACTATCCTACAAAATAATAGGAGCTGCAATTGAAGTTCATAAAACTCTTGGAGTTGGCTTGTTGGAAAATGCTTACGAAATAGCTCTGGCGTATGAACTGAAACAGCTTGGAATGGACGTGAAACAACAAATTTCCTTACCTTTAAAGTATAAAGAAGTTACAGTAGAAAATGCATATAGAATTGACTTAATCGTAGAAGGTAAGGTTATTATTGAAGTAAAAGCTGTTCTTGATTTGAATCCAGTCTTTTATTCCCAGGTTTTGACCTATCTGAAACTGACTAATGTAAAACTAGGTCTACTGATAAATTTTAATACTGAACTTATTAAATATGGGATTCACAGAATTGTAAATAAACTTGTTAATGAATAAATCTATCCTTTTTGCTTTCCTTTTTATTCAGACTATGATGGGTGCACAGATAACAGAACGAAGCTTGTCTTCCGAAAAATGGGAGTTCAAAAATACACAGGAGCAGAACTGGCTGGCTGCAAAAATTCCCGGTACTGTTCATCTTGACCTGATGGCTAACAAAATCATTTCCGATCCCTTCAAAGATGAAAATGAAAAGAAAGTACAGTGGATAGAAAATGAAGACTGGGAATATAAAACCAGTTTTAAAGTATCATCAAAAGAATTGTTGAATGATCATGCTGATTTTGTTTTTAACGGCCTTGACACCTTCTCAGAAATTTACCTGAACGGAAAAATGCTGAAAAAAACAGACAATATGTTCAGGAAATGGCAAATTCCTGTGAAAGAGTTCCTGAAAGCAGGAGATAATGAGCTGAAGATCAAATTCAGATCAGCAGTGAAGGAAGGAAAAGAACTGGCAAAAAAAGTTCCGTTTACCATGCCGGAGTCACCCAGGAGTTTTGTGAGAAAAGCTCAGTATCAGTTTGGATGGGATTGGGGTCCGAGATTGGTTACTGCCGGAATCTGGAAAGACGTAGAACTTCGTTTTTGGAATAATGCTCAATTAAAAAACGTAAAAATTGAACAAAAAAGCTTAACAAAACAACAGGCGGAACTCAACATCCAAACAGAAATTTTTGCAGATAAAGAAGGCGGATATTCTATTTCAGTTAATGGTCAGTCAAAGAAATTTCAGTTAAAAAAAGGAGGAAATAAAATTCATATTCCTTTTAAAATTAACAACCCAAAACTTTGGCAGCCCAATGGATGGGGTGATCCTAATTTATATGACATAAAAATTTCTCTGCAAAAAGGCTCAGAGTTCCTTTCTGAAAAAACTGAAAGAATTGGGTTAAGAACCATTGAATTAATTCAGGAAAAAGATCCGGCAGGAAAATCTTTCTATTTTAAAGTCAATGGAAAACCATTCTATGCCAAAGGAACAAACTGGATTCCTTCCGACAGCTTTTCACCCAGAATAACCAAAGAAAAATATCAAAAGCTGATCAAGGACGCGAAGGAGGCCAATATGAATATGATCCGTGTTTGGGGTGGCGGCATTTATGAAGATGATGAATTTTATAAAGCCTGTGATGAAAACGGTATCTTGGTCTGGCAGGATTTTATGTTTGCAGGAAGCTTTTATCCAGCTGATGAAGATTTTTTAAATAACGTAAAGGAAGAAGTAAAAGATCAGATCAACAGGCTTCAGAATCATCCTTCGATTGCCTTATGGTGTGGAAATAATGAAATTGATGAAGCTATTGTCAACTGGGGTTATCAGAAACAGTTCAAATACTCAAAAAATGATTCTCTTCAGGTTTGGAAAGATTATAAAAAGTTGTTTCATGAAGTGATTCCTACTACAATGAAGGAAATTCTCACTCCGGATAAAAATATCTACTGGCCGACTTCACCGTCTATCGGATGGGGACATAAAGAAAGTCTCACAGAAGGAGATTCCCACTATTGGGGCGTTTGGTGGGGAGAGCAACCGTTTGAAATTTATAATGAGAAAGTAGGTAGATTCATGTCAGAATATGGCTTTCAGGGAATGCCAAGTCTGGAAGCTATAAGATCTATGTTTTCCGGAAACCCGGATCTCAGCCTTCAGAACCCGGTTATTAAAGCTCATGAAAAAAATGCCAGAGGCTGGGATATCATCACTGAATATATGAAAAGGGACTATAAAACCCCTGCAGATTTCGTGAAGTACAATTATATTTCCCAGCTGCTCCAGGCCCGTGGAATGAGAATTGCCGTAGAAGCCCACCGCCGTGCAAAGCCTTATAATATGGGAACATTATACTGGCAGCTCAATGACTGCTGGCCGGTTGTTTCCTGGTCATCCATTGATTATTTAGGAAACTGGAAAGCCCTGCATTACCAGATGAAAAAAAGCTTTGAACAACAAGCCATTTTGGTTGAAGAAAAAGAAGGGTTTTTAAATTTTTATGCCATTAATGACGGACCGGAACATTTCAGGGATATTAAATTAGAAGTGAAAGCAGTACGTTTTGACGGTCAACTTTTAAAAGAAACAGTGGCAGACTTAAAAGGAAAACTATGGGATAGTATTCTAAAATTAAATCCTGTTGAAATTAAAAGTCTGATATCTGAATCTGATAAAAATAAAGTCTTTTTACACTTAACACTAAAAGACAAAGATGGGAAAATCATCGCTGCCAATCAGTATTTCTTTTCCAAACCTAAAGATCTCCAGCTGACAAAACCAGACATTAAGATAAAAAAGATCTCAGCAGACGAAATTGAAATTTCCACAGATGTTTTGGCGAAAGATATTTATCTGATAGGAGATACCCACTTCAGCGATAACTTCTTTGATCTCCTTCCCGGTACATCAAAAAAGATAAAACTTTCAAAACCTTTGGAAAATATCGAAGTGATGAGCCTTTGGGATACATTGAAAAACTAAAGTATCATAGCAGAAAGAAAATTTATACCATCAGCTCAATCTGCGAGAGTTTAAAAAATTATTTTTTGAGATTAAAACTGGAAAATCAACCGTAACTTTGTAGTATATTTCTTAAATATGATGGTCAATTTTGTTCTGATTGCAGTGTGCATTATTGCCGGTATGGTATTCAAAGCAACAAAATCAATCCATCCCGATGCGCACAAAGGCATCAATACCTGGATTCTGTACCTTGCGCTGCCCGCAGTTTCTTTTAAATATCTGCCAAAAGTAAAATGGACAACAGAAATGCTGTTTCCGATTGCAGCTACCTTTCTTATTTCTGTTTTCTGTTTCTTCTTTATGATGTTCTACTGTAAAAGTAAGGGCTATTCAAGAAGGTCCAGAAGCACAATGGAACTGGCAAGCGGCTACAGCAATACCTCCTTTATCGGTTTCCCTCTCATAAGTGCTTTTTATGGCGAAAGTCTTTTAAGTATCGCCATCATCTGCGATCAGACCATGTTTTTTGCCCTTTCCACATTAGGAATCATCGCGGCAGTAAAAGGAGGAAGCAGATCAGGAAAGGTAAGTGCAAAATTTATTTTTAAGAGACTGGTCACTTTTCCGCCATTGATAGGATGCATTGCAGCATTGATATTATCCCAATTTATTGATTTCACATCAGCGGAACCACTTTTTGATAAGCTGGCAGCAACGGTAAGTCCGCTGGCCTTATTTTCTGTAGGACTCCAGCTAAAATTCAACGGCTGGAAAAAGCTGATCCCGCAGATGTCCGTTTCCATGCTCTATAAACTGATCTTAGCCCCTGCCATTGTTCTGGGACTGGCTTTGCTTCTTAATATCAAAGGAGATGTGGCAAAGATCACTGTATTTGAAGCTGCCATGCCTACTGTTGTCACCTCAAGTATTATTGCGGAACAGTTCAGGCTCAATACCAAGCTTACCAATCTTATCATTGGTTTTAGTATTATTGTAGGATTCCTTACTTCTGCAGTTTGGTATCAGATAATAAACTTGCTTTTCTAAAGTCGGTATTCTGATTGATAGGAAATCGTCACTCAGAGCGAAGCGAAAGAATTTCAAAAAGATAATTGCTTTTTTAACGCAAAAGATTAACTAAAATCTTATTATTCAGTTTAGCAAAGAGGAATCAAGCAGCATTGATTTGACTAAGCGAACGTTTTATCATAAAGCTTTATCAACGGCATAGCTACGTCTTTGCCTTCTTAAAATCAAAGAAATCCCAAATCAGACCTTTGCGTGTAAAAACTATAGGGATTCACACAAAAAATGATTTATATACAGAGAATAGTCTCTCGCAGATTGCGCAGATCTGGCAGATGTTTGCGTTATTTTTTATCTGCTTAATTCGCTCAATCTGCGAAAGTAAAAAATAATTAAAAGTAAAACTAATCTATAAAAAAATCATTTGGGTATTCTTCCCTGCCATATCATTGGTGTATCTCAACAAAAAGATTGCAGTTCTCTGAAGAAAAATCTAATTTTACACTTTAATAATTTTCCCTTTGCAGTACGCCCAAATCGTTTTACCACTTAATTTAAAAGGATCTTTCACCTACAAAGTTCCCGAAGAGCTGATATCCCATATTCAGCCGGGAATGCGGGTATTGGTACCGTTTGGAGGGAAGAAAATTTATACGGGAATTGTTTTTGAACTTCATGATAACGCACCGGAGAATTTTGTTGCGAAAGAAGTGATCAGTATTCTGGATGATAAACCCATCCTTCCTGAAGAGCAGATCAACTTCTGGAACTGGCTTTCAGAATATTATCTGTGCGGACTTGGAGAAATTTACCGTTTTGCATTTCCATCTTCTTTAAAACTGGAAAGTGAAACCTATTTAAAATTAAAACCCAATATAACAGTTGATTTTGAAAACCTGGATGTCAATGAAATGTATCTTATTCAGGCTTTGGAGGTCCGCCAGCTGATCAACCTTACGGATATTGAAGCATTTATCCCTAAAAAAGATATCATCAAAACAATCAATTCCCTCATCGATCTGCAGTATATTGAAATTGATGAAAAAATTGCTGAAAAATATAAGGCTAAAGAAGTGGCCTATGTTAAGATCAGTGATAAGGTTTTAAACAACCAGAATCTTACGGATATTCTTTTAAAACTTAATAAAGCTCCGAAGCAGAAAGATCTTTTTCTGGCTATTTTAGAAAAGCAGACCGAGCATCCTGAAGTTCCCATTAAAAAAGCAGAGCTTTTTGAGGACGGATATTTCGGAAGTTCCCATTTTAAATCCCTTGCAGATAAAGGCCTTGTTGAAGAATATCACATGCAGAAGGACAGGATCGAAAGTTATGAAGGTGAAATTGAAGAACTGGAAGAGCTTTCCGAAGAGCAGAAAGAAGCTAAAACCGAGATTGATGAAGCCTTTGAGGAAGGAAAGAATGTATTGCTGCACGGTGTAACTTCATCAGGAAAAACCCATATTTATTTAGAGAAAATTGAAGAATATATACAGGAAGGAAAAAATGTACTGTTCCTCCTTCCCGAAATTTCTCTGACGAAACAGATTACTCAAAGATTAGAAAAAAAATATGGCAGGCAGCTTGGTTTCTATCATCAGAAATTAACTGATTTTGAAAGAGTTGAAGTCTGGAGAAGAATCAAGCAGAATGATATTAAAATTCTTATAGGAACGCGTAATGCATTGTTCCTGCCATTTCAGGATCTGGGACTTATTGTAGTGGATGAGGAACATGACTCTGCGTACAGGCCAAGAGAAGCTTCGCCTTATTTCAATGCTAAAGATGCTGCGCTGGTTTTGGGAAATCTTTATGGAGCCGGTGTAATTCTGGGGTCGGCAACACCTTCTGTGGAAAGCTATTATAACGCCAGAAAAGATAAAATAAAATATATTTTCCTGAATGAAAGATTCGGGAATGTAAACCTGCCGGAATATGAACTCATCAACTTTAAAGAAGCCCAGGAATCTAAAAAAGTGTCCGGAAATTTTTCTTTACACTTAGTTGATGAGATCAAAAAAACACTGGACGAAAAAAATCAGGCTATTGTGCTCCACAATCGCCGCGGTTATGCCAATGTGATTGAATGTGAAACCTGTGGTTATGTTAATTACTGTTCCAACTGTGATGTCGTAATGACCTACCATAAGGCAGCCAACGAAATGAAATGCCATTACTGTGGACAGAGAGCCTCCAAGCCGAGAACCTGCCCGAAATGCCACTCGGAAAATCTCAATGAAAGAGGAGTGGGAGTAGAGCAGATTCATGAAGAAGTATCCAAAATATTTCCTGACCATGAAGTGGACAGAATGGATGTGGATTCCATGCGTAAGAAGTTTGCGTATGAAAAACTGTACGAAAAAATAGAAGAAGGCGAAACAGATATTATTGTAGGGACACAGATGATATCAAAAGGACTCGATTTTGATCATATTGAACTTGTCGCTATTCCTAAAGCAGATTCTTTATTGTATGTCCAGGATTTCAGAGCGGAAGAAAGGGCCTATCAGCTGATTACCCAGGTTTCCGGAAGAGCGGGAAGGGTTTCCGGTAAAGGAAAAATTTTAATTCAGACCTATAATCCTGATCATTCTGTTTTTCAGCTGATCAAGATGAATAATCCTGCAAAAATTTACAAATATATCCTCACAGAACGCCAGAAATTTCACTATCCGCCGTTCACCAAGCTTATTATGATCGAGCTTAAACACAGGAAAGAAGACAAAGTGAACCGGGCTTCCCAGTTTCTGGGATCTATTTTAAGAAAATATCTTCCTGAAGAATGTGTTTTGGGACCGGAAAGAGCCCAGATTGCAAGGCTGAATAATTTATACCAGTTTCAGATTATGCTGAAGCTTCCCCGTGGCAAAAAGTATGATGAATTTAAAAAAATGGTTTTGTTAAGTCTGAATGAATTTGATGAAATCACTGCTTATCAAAGTATTAAAAAAGATGTTTTTGTGGATTTTTAACATTTTTTAACAAACTTTACACTCTTTTATAAGAACTCTGTAACTCTTTTTATAACAATAATTTCTACTTTTGGTCGTTCATTAAATGTTTGGTTCTTTAAACGGATGATTTAACTTATCATTTTTTATAGCGTCAAACTATGGAAACAAAAAAAGATAGATGGTAAATTACAGAAAATATATTTCAGGTGTAGCGGTATTGGCTTCTGGGTTTTTCCTTGCCCAATCTACCGTTTCTACAGTTCTTTACTCACAGGCATACGATAATCAGAAAAATACTTTGAATCTACCTTCTCCGGTTACCTCAATGGCGGAGAAAACGATTCTGTCGGCCAAAGAGCTTGTAGATATTAATGTAAACACAATGATGACGGATCCTGTGCTGAAAAATGCAACCTGGGGATTCGTAGTGTATGACCCCAAAACGAAGAAGGTGATTTCTTCGTATAATGAAAGTACTCCTTTAGTTCCGGCTTCTACTACAAAATTACTCACCACGGAAACTGCGTTGAACCTTTTAGGTGAAAACTACCGTTGGATGACACAGCTGGAATATTCAGGAACTATTGATGAAAACGGAGTTCTGAATGGTAATTTGTATCTCATAGGCAGCGGTGATCCTTCTTTAGGAACCAATAAAGCCGGGGCATGGTCTTACAGGGATATTATTTCAGACTTTATGGGCGGACTTTCGCGCGAAGGGATCAGAAAGGTAAACGGTGATATTATCATCCAGACAGCGCTTTTCAAAGGCAATATTACAAGGCTTCCGGAAAATGTTGTATGGCTTGAAAACAATAATTACTATCTGCCTGTAGGAACTACCCGCGAGATCAATCCTGCCAATGAAAAGCTGATTATGAAAAAATCAGGATTAACGTCTGAAAAAAAGTATTTCTATATGTCTCCTTACGCCAACCAGATGGTGTATGCAGAAAAATATGAAGGGGACGGAATTTTAACGACAAAGCTTCCCGATGCTCCGGCTTATCTAGCCAATTCTTTCAGAACAACGCTGGTAAAAAGCGGAATTGGTGTTACCGGTAAAGTAACCCCTAAAATGACAGATGCAGCTCCTGAGAGCAGAAAGCTGGTTTCAGCCTATAAATCTCCTACACTGGGGGATATTGTATTCTATACGAACCAGCACAGTGACAATTCTCTGGCAGAAGCTTTACTGAAAACAGTAGGTTTCCAGAAAATGGGTGACCAGACCTCGGAATCAGGAAGAATGGTAGTAACAAACCACCTGAAAGAGGAAAGTTTTGATATGATGGGACTGAATTATATGGATGGAAGCGGACTTTCAAGAAGCAATAATGTAACGCCGATTTCTCAGGTGAAGTTTTTAACATCTTTAATGGATGAGAAATACTATAAGACTTATTTCACTTCACTGCCGGTAGGAGGGCAGTCCGGAACACTGAAAAGAATGTTCATCGGTACCGGAAACGGACAGGTTTTTGCGAAAACAGGAACTTTAAATAAAGTAAAAACATTAGCTGGCTACCTGAAGACCAACTCTGGAAAAACGTTAGTGTTTTCTTTAATGGTAAACAATTATTCAGGATCTGTAGATATGGTAAAGAAAAGAATGGAAAAGATTCTTGAGCCGGCTCTCGATCTTTAAAAATATTATTTTGTCTCGTCCTGAAAATCCGATACAGATTAAAGGACAAAAATAAATAATTAAACCAGAGCAAATTTGTTTTTGCTTTGGTTTTTGCTTTTATAAGTTTTCATTTTGATTTCCTTTTGTTTATG
>NZ_JAGEKK010000034.1:0-10298 GCF_049887855.1 Chryseobacterium sp. NFX27
ATCCTGCTTTTTACTAAAATATCAAAAAAATTCCTGAAAAAACAAATAACGGAAATCTAAACCTGAAAAATTGTAGATCGCAAACTTTGAGACACAAAAAAAGACTGCCCCTTTTGAGACAGCCTCTCTATATTCTGTAAAATAATGCAGTGATTATTTAGGTGCATCAAATGTTGAGTAATACAGATATACAGGATAATATTTAAAAGTTTCTGTTTTACCGATAGTGTATTCATTACTCCCGTATACTTTTGAAAAATCAAAAATGGCAGATTTTTTTTCCGGAAAATTATAAATCATTTTTATTAAGCTGGTAGCCGATGGTTCCGTTTCGTAGGTGAACAAAAGTGTTTTACCGTCTAAGCTATATATTTTACGGTTATCGATTCCTGCCTTTAATTTTGTATCAACACCGGTTTCATCCAGCCTGGCTTTATACATTAATTTTTGTTTGCCATTTTCGGTAATATACACCTCTGCATTTTTATGTTTTGCATCAAATTTGAAGGTGACCAGTTTTTCAAGCTCATAAAGACTGTTTTCAAATTCTTCACCCCCGGGCATTACCTTGATTTCGGTATCTTTAGGCATTTCTAACGGTCCAGGCCTTGACGGAGCTGCCGGTTTCTTTTTTTGTGCAGTTACGTTCACTGCCAAGAATAGCATTAAAATAGCTGCTAATACTAATTTTGAGTTTTTCATGGTTCTTTTTTGCAATATTAAATAAAATTATGATTGTAAAAAGAATCAGATGAATTTTTTACAGCATTGTTCTGGCTATTAGAGGTACGGTTGACCCATACGACGGGCTTTGCAGACTGCGAAATAATAACTTCTGATCATTGTTTCTTCTTTAGTGATTAATCAATAGATTTCTAACTGTCAACAATAAGTTAAACGAATAAAACAAGAGCCTTCCAAGTCAAACAGCTCATTGGCTATCTTAAAGAAATTTTTAAAAGTGTATATTCGGCAGTTAAAAGCAAAAAGTTATATGATAAAATACAGGTTAAAATTTATACAAAATTTGCTAACCATCGTCAAGCTATCATTTTACGCTACCTGTTAAAAAAACATTAAATTAATCAAGAAAACAATGGATACAAAGGATTTTGAAAATTTCAAACAAGAGGTAAGTTGGTTTGTAGGACAAAATGATAGCGTTGAAATTAATATCATCAGTAAAACTTTTAGTCCGGAATTTATCAATATATTTCCAACTTTATATCAACTATTATTACAATCGACTTCAATTTTGAGTGTTGATATAACAACATCTAAAAACAAAAAAGCAAACTATTATCTATATACTTGGACGGACAAGAATGGCTTTAAATGTGGCTGGTTATGCAAGATTGAACAAATTCATACTGAAATTGATGTTTTATCTGAACACCAGTTACTCTTAGACGAAATGGGCGGGATAAAGGAAACTTACCACTGTTTTGATACAGAAACTGAAATGTTGACTGACAACCAGAATTTTATTTTCATCAAATCCGAACTCTCAAAAGGTTTAGGTGACTGGATTGACTTATATGACCAGGTTTGTAAAGATGAAAATGTAAAACAAATTGACACAAAAGATCTGGTTTGTTTCGCCGAAGAAGCGAATGGAAATGAAACCTTTTATGACCCCAATACAAAGCAGGTTTTACTTTTTGCTACTGACCATAGTTTTGAAAATGTTGAAGTTTTAAAAGAACAATCAGAATATACATTTTACACAATTAATCGTGTAACGACATTTGTTGATTATGTAGAAACCCTTGCTCAGCAATGGTTAGAAAATATTATAACAGACGAGTTGTAAGCTCTGAGTGAATGTTAGCTATCGATTCAAATAATTTTCTGAGAGGAAAAGATTATGGCTTCAGAAAAACGACATTGAATTTACGGTTGACCCATACGACAGACTTGCAGACTGCGAAATAATAACTTCTGATATTTTCTATAATTACCAGAAAGGTAAAAAACTAGCGGAGAAGAAGATAGATTCCAACACCAATTGCAGCGTAAGCTGTAACCGTAAGAATATCAGCGATAGGTTGGGAAAAGCGTTTTTCTGCAATTTTCTCGCTATTGATCTGGTTTTTATGGAATTTCAGAATTTTCTTTGGATTATGAACCGGGTGTGCCACCAGGCTGTCGCTTTCCCATCTGTCAACGATTACTTTATAACTTCTGCCATCTGCTTCAATTCTAACATTTTTTCCAGCTGCCAGTTTCTCCTGAACATTAATGGGAGCAGGTGCCTGTGGTGCGTTCGGGCTTTGGGTTTCAGCTGTTGAGCTTTTCATTTGTGCAGTGGTATTTTGCTTAGCGTCGGCCGCCGGATCCACTGGCTTTTTCACCTGGTACGTGTAGCAACTGCTAAGAGAAAATGATATAATGATGAGATAAAGATACTTTTGCATGAGTTAAATTTAAGAATTAAACGGAATATTCAGGAGTTTCTTTTGAAAGATCCTGTAAAAAAATATCGAAAGACAAATTTTTTATAGACTCGCTGTACAAAGTCTCCCGACTTTGAGCCCGCAAAATAAAAAAATATTTGAACATATTTCAATATCAGATCGGAGAACAAGGGAGTGGAGATAAAATTCCTTTTTATTTTTTTAGCTTTGATGATCCATAATAAAAATATACTTTTGTAATCAACACATAAAGTTCTGATAACAGAACGTGTTGCTCTTTAAAAAAACTAAAAACTAACCAGAAAACTAATTACATCATGAAAAATGAACAAAATTACGCTGTACCTATTCTTAGGAATACATCAAAATTCCTTGTTTCCAGCAATTTAAAACAACAGTAAATTTCACAATTTCTTTAGCACCATAGCCCTATAAACCCCATAGGATTTATTTAATAATTTCTGCCAATCGGAAATAAAGAATATCCGGTATGAAAGTATGGCCGGTACTTCGCTTTCGATCCGGGTGGGCACTGTTTTATTGAAGTTTTGGGACGTTTCATATGGTGTCAGTAATGATGCTTTTTGATCTGCGGACCCTTTCAAAATCAATGTTTATTCAGTGATTTAAATCCTTATTCTATAATCCTGTGCTCGGCAAAAGGATGGTGGGAAAATGGCAGCTAACAGTGATTTCAAAAACCAAACAATAATTTAATATCAAACTCATTAATTTTTACATTATTATGACAAAGAAACTACTAACCATTGCCTTCACAGGCTTATCGTGTACTATGGCTTTTGCAGCGGATCTATATGTTAGAGATGGAGGAGCAGGCGGAGCTTATCCTACTGTAAGTACAGCAATCACAGCAGCTTCAGACGGGGACCGTATCATCATTCAGCCTAAAGCCAATGGAGGGGCTTATGTAGAAAATCTGATTATCAACAAATCGCTGACTTTTGTTTCCGAAACCAATTATGCCAAGTATATCATTCAGGGAAATGTAAGCATCAATCCGGCAACAGGAAGAACGGTGACGATCAGCAATATGAGCTCAGGCTATTACGGCAGTTATAATGTACAGGCAAATTTTCCGATAGGTACAGGAAGAACCTTCGTTAATATTGTGAACTGTGATCTGCATAATGTTTTAACGGATAAAGTGAATTTCACTACCAACATCTCCGGTTGTACGATTAGTGGAATCCTGAAGTTTTCTCACGGAAGATGTACGGCTAATAGAGCAGAAAGTATTGCCGTGGTAGCTACGCAGGATAACAGTCCTGTCGGATCTGATATTGAGGTTTACGGGAATATATCCAACTCATTTATATCCAATTCACAATCCAATTATAATTTTAAGTTCAGCAATAATTTCTGTACCGGTATTTATATTTATAATATTAAAGCAGGAAGCTCTAACGAAATCATTAACAATACCGTTTATAATCCTATTCCCGCAGATACGGCTCCGCTTTACGTGAACTTAGGGAATAGCACTAATGCAGGGAATATTGCTATTATGAACAATGCCGCTTCTTTTGAAGTGGGAGGGACCAATGCCTGCATTCAAAACAAAAGCAATAGTGTTACGGTAACAGCTAACTATAATGTATTCACCAATGCTTTTGTAACAGAAGGTAGCATGACGCAAAATGACAATTCAGGATCATTGAACCTGAACTTCGACAATGTAGCCTATACGGTAACCGGGATGAATGTAAATGCCGGAAATCCCGGTATAAAATACACAGATTTGGACTTAACAAGAAACGACGCCGGGCATTATGGAGGCTCTAACAGCTGGACGAATTACTGGCCGGCAAATAATGGTAATAAACCTCGGGTAAACTATCTGTCCACCCCAAGATCTGTTACCAGCGGAACATTTAACATCAGCGGGTCTGGCTTTTCTAAATAATTTCTAATGATATAGCATATGAAAAATTATATCTACAGTATAATTGCTTTGTTGATGGTCATGCTGTGCCCGGCACAAGTACTGATCAGCCAGGCAGAATATTTTTGGGATATCGATCCGGGAACAGGAAACGGGACTCCGGTATGGGCTGCCGACGGGACTTTCGATAACGTTGTTGAAGAGCTTTCCAAAACAGACATTGCCACACCGGGCAGTGGTTTACACAAATTCAGTCTCCGTGTCAAAGACAATACGGGAGTTTGGGGACCCGTTTTTACCCACATTATTGATGTTCAGCCCAATCAGACCTCTGCCATCATAGCTGTTTCCCAGGCGGAATATTTTTGGGATACTGATCCGGGAGCCGGAAACGGGAATCCCATATTGGCAGCCGATGGGACTTTTGACAGCGTTATTGAACAACTCAGTACCGCAGGAGTTGCTACACCGGGTAGCGGTTTGCATACATTCAGTGTCCGCATCCGGGACAATATGGGAATTTGGGGACCGGTTTTTACCCATGTCATTAATATTCAGCAAACTTCGGCATCTCCTATAATTGCTGTTTCCCAGGCGGAGTATTTTTGGGATACTGATCCGGGTGTGGGAAATGGAACCGCTTTATTGGCTGCTGATGCCAATTTTAACAGCTCTTTTGAGCAACTGGCTGATGCAGGAATTCCTTTACCTGCTAATGGCCTGCACGTATTGAATGTCCGTGTGAAAGACAATACGGGTGTTTGGGGCCCTGTTTTCAGAAATGTTATTGATGTACAGACCACAGCTTTTACGGGCTGCTGGCAAACCCTTGCCACAAGAGGAGACCATTCGGTAGGACTCAAAACAGACGGAACATTGTGGGCATGGGGAGTTAACAGCGATGGACAATTAGGGGACGGAACCATATCTTACAGATCTGTTCCTGTAAAAATAGGAACCGCAAATGACTGGAAAAGCATTTACGTAGGCCATAAGCATACACTAGCCATTAAAACAGATGGAACACTATGGGCCTGGGGAGATAATGCATTTGGGCAATTAGGTGATGGAACCTTAATTGACAGAAAGGTTCCGACTCAGATAGGAACAGCAACGGACTGGCAAAGTCTTGGCGGCGGAATTGAACATTCGGTAGGACTCAAAACTGATGGAACGCTTTGGACCTGGGGGCGTAACGGCTATGGGCAATTGGGAGATGGAACTACCATTTCAAAAAATATCCCGACACAAATCGGAACTGCCACTGATTGGAAAAGTATTCGTGCAGCAAATTATCAGACGTTAGCGATAAAAACCGATGGAACGCTGTGGGGATGGGGAATTAATACCTCTGGACAGCTTGGAGACGGAACTTCAGTTTCAAAAAATATCCCGACACAAATTGGAACTGCTGCTAATTGGAAAAGTATTGATACGGGAGTTCAACATTCGGTAGGGCTAAAAACAGACGGAACGTTATGGGCCTGGGGAAATAATAGTAATGGGCAGCTTGGAGACGGAACTACGGTTTCAAAATATAGCCAAATACAAATAGGAACAGCAACCAACTGGCAAACTGCAGCGGTTGGGAATAATTTTACATTTGCAACAAGGACAGACGGAACAATCTGGTCATGGGGTGGCAATAGCTTTGGACAGTTGGGTAATGGTACAAGTACAGGAAATAGTACAACACCTGTACAGGTAGATTCCTCTTCAGATAACAAGCAGGTTTTTGCCGGAGAGAGTCATATTCTTGTACAAAAATTTGATGGTTTTCTAAAAGCTTGTGGACGAAATGACAATGGACAGTTAGGTGACGGTACAAAAGTTAACAAAAATACGTTAACTGCTATGGCTTGTCCCGGATACTGTATTCCTCCAACACCATTTTCATCATCCAATATCACTTCTGAAACGGCTAGTCTTAACTGGACGGCAGCAACTGTGACTCCTGGCCAGGGGTATGTGTATCTTTACAGTACCAGCCCAACACTTGGAGGTATTGAAGGAGGTGTTCCCTCTACTTCTACAACAGCAAATCTGACCAATTTACTACCTGATACCACGTACTATTGGTGGGTGGGATCCAATTGTGGATTCAGTCCGTTTGTCTGGATGTCGGGAGGTTCCTTTACTACACTTCCTACCACCGCAATAGGCTGCTGGCAAAGTGTGAGTGGAGGTATTGATTACTCAATGGGGATCAAAAAAGACGGAACGCTATGGGCCTGGGGAAATAATTATGATGGCGAGCTGGGAGACGGAACTATGATCAATAGAAATACCCCGACACCAATAGGGACCGAAAATAATTGGGCGAAAATACTGGCTGGAGCTTATTTTTCAGTAGGTATGAAGACCAATGGATCAATATGGACCTGGGGAGAGAATAGCAGAGGACAATTAGGTGATGGAACTACAACCACCAGAAATATTCCAATGCAGGTAGGAACTGCAACAGACTGGGTGGATATTGCAACGGGGGAAAAGCAGACATTTGCTATAAAATCAGATGGAACACTTTGGGCCTGGGGTTATAATAACAGAGGACAGTTAGGTGATGGTACAATCATCAACAAAAGCATACCTGTACAAATCGGTACCGCAACAGACTGGCTAAGTATCGCCTCCGGAGAATCTCATACCCTTGCTGTAAAAACAGATGGAACGCTATGGGCCTGGGGGTATAATGACAGAGGACAGTTAGGTGATGGTACCGCCATAGCAGTAAGTTCCCCTACTCAAATCGGAACGGCAACGGATTGGAAAACTGTTACTGCAGGAACCGATCATTCGATAGCACTCAAAACAGATGGAACGCTATGGACCTGGGGATATAATGACAGAGGACAATTAGGTGATGGTACTACAATTTCAAAGAATATTCCGACACAGGTAGGAGCAGAAGCCGACTGGCAAAGTGTGAAGACTGGCACATATGGTTCTACTTTAGCTATAAAAACAGATGGAACGCTATGGGCCTGGGGTTATAATGGCTGGGGACAATTAGGAGATGGTACAGAAATACACAGATCTACACCCATGCGTATCGGAACCGCAACTGATTGGCAAAGTATTGCAGCAGGAGCTAATAATACACTTGCTGTAAATAATAAAGGATTTCTGGCAATCAGTGGCTATAACCTCAAGGGACAGTTAGGAGACGGTACTTATGTTCAAAAGAAAATTTTTATACCTGTTGCCTGTGGTACAGGTAGTGTGACTGTTCATAAAGTTTCTACTTTCGCTAAAGCCGGTCTAGCGCTTGATGAAGTTTCAGCAAAGGCAGATCAGCTGAAAGTTTATCCCAATCCTGTACAGGATATTCTGACCATTTCGTTTGATCAGAAGATTCTGTCGGTATCGGTTTACAATGCAGCCGGACAGCAGGTACTTACGAAGGCAATTAATGATACTAAGGGAACTATTGATGTTTCCGGACTTGTATCAGGGGGGTATCTGGTTAAAGTGAACGCTGCTAATGACCTGGTAAGAATGGTGAAAGTTATCAAGCGGTAAATAGTAAAACTTTAATACAAAAAAGGTTTCTTTAGACCTTAAACCTTTCAAATAGCGCCACTTATCTTTAAGTGGCACTGTTTTTTTAAACTAATCGCTATCTTTAATACATCATCAAAACAAAATAATAATCGATTAAAAACTTTAAAATCATGATAAAAACAGCAGTCTCTGGTTTCCTTCTCTTCAGTCTTTTCCTGGTAAGTGCACAAGCCATCGAGTCGGGAAGCCACAGCACGACAGGCTACATCAAACCGGACGGTACGATTGAAAACAGCAGCCATTCCACCGTAGGATACATCAAGCCAGACGGGACGATCGAGAATAAAAGCCATTCGACCATCGGGTATATTAAAAGTGACGGCACCATAGAAAACGAAAGTCATTCTACCGTAGGGTATGTTAAAAAAGATGGCACGGTAGAAAACAGCAGTCATTCCACCGTGGGTTACATCAAAGACGATGGAACGGTAGAAAACAGCAGTCACAGTACTATTGGCTATACCAAAGGCGTTAAAAAGGACTGGGCAGCAGTAGTCTATTTCTTTTTTAAGCTAGATTGATCATCAATACCGCGGAGAACATAAGGAATTTAACCAACAATTTCTGATCATTACATCATCTATTCCTGCACGCTGTTCCATAACCTTCTCAAGGACGTATGATAAGGGGCTGCATCCTTTTGGGTAACAGTATAGAGGCCGTTTGGAAGCCGCTTTACCCTCTTGTATAACCGGTTTTACCCCGTTGGGTAAGGGGGTGCCGGCCGTTCCTCAAGGGGGGGTAGGTTGTTTGGAAGACCCTACAGGGGGCTGGAGAAGCGCCTGATGGGTCTTTGGAAGGGCCTATAGGCTTTGTGGTGGGGTTTTGTTGATGTTTGGATGTTTTTTGAATGTTTGATGTAATGCTAAAACCACACGAAAGGATTCGTGCGGTAGCAGGGGGAAAGGATTCGTGCGGTAGCGCGGAGAATGAACGTACGTATATTAGAAAAGCGGCTTTTGCCGCTTTTCTAATATAAATGATATGTTGAATATCTTTTAAATGAGTTTTAGTAACTCTCCTGCCACCTTTTCGGAAGATGCAGGATTTTGTCCGGTAATCAATCTTCCGTCAACAACCGCATAAGGATTCCAGTCCTCGATCTTACTGTACACACCGCCATTCCTTTTGAGCATGTCTTCAACCAGAAAAGGCACTACGTCAGTTAATTGTACGGCGTCCTCTTCAGTATTTGTAAATCCGGTAACATTTTTATCCTTTACCAGATATTCACCATCTATTTTTACATCCTTCAAAACCCCAGGTGCGTGGCATACAAATGCTACAGGTTTCTCATTGGAATAAAAATCAACAATAAGCTGTTGCGAAACCTTATCTTCAGCGAGATCCCACAATGGACCGTGACCACCAGGATAAAATACGGCATCAAAATCTTCACTTTTAACTTCCGATAACTTGTGTGTATTTTTTAATTTATCCTGTAATACCTCATCAGTATCCATTCTGCGCGTAGCATCGGTCTGAGATGATGGTTCTTCACTTTTCGGATCAATTGGCGGAAGACCTCCCTTTGGAGACGCCAATGTTATTTCTACTTCTTTATCAGATAATGCATAGTAAGGAGCTGCCAATTCTTCTGTCCAAAATCCGGTCTTTCTACCGGTATCTCCTAATTCGTCGTGACTCGTAAGCACGAATAAAACTTTTTTACTCATTTATATTTATTTAATTAGTACTGTAAAGTTGGCAATATCATTCTTTTAAAAAAAGGATCTAAATCACTATTTATATGTGATCCATATCACACTTTAGAATAGAAAGAGACAGATAGAAATTATTTTACACTGTCATAAATTTCCATTATTTTGAAAGACACTAGACCTTCAGTCTTGTCATTGATGGTATTATATACCCCTTGCTAGATTTCTTCCTTAAAGAAGGCTCAAAAACTTCAAATGTAACTCAATTTCAGTTTTGGAGACATGATAATAAGCCTATTGAGTTATGGAGTAACAGGGTGATTAGCCAGAAAATTAATTATGTACATCAAAATCCGGTAAAAGCAGGTTTAGTTTTTCGTGCAGAAGATTATAGATACAGCAGTGCAATAGATTATTCTGATGAAAAAGGACTTTTAGATCATATTGTTGTTTTTAGAATGTTTGATTTATAATACTTAACCACACGAAAGGATTCGTGCGGTAGCGGGGCTGGATGCAGCGCATGTTATTCTGGAAAGGAGAGGGGAGAAGTACAACCAGCCAATAGGTTATGCTTTTTAACGCAAAGGTTTCATGTAATGATGCATAGACTAGAAGGCAAAGAGAGAAGAGGCTGTCTCAAAAGTGAGACAGTTCTTTTTTTATGCGCAAAAAAGGAAAGCTCAAAGCTTTCCCAGTTTTTGCAAATTGATTAATTTGCTGTGTGTTAAGTAAATCAAAAATAGTCTTTAA
>NZ_JAGEKK010000035.1:0-10174 GCF_049887855.1 Chryseobacterium sp. NFX27
ATATTCGGAGACAACTTGTCTTTTGAACGCCTCACTGTATTCTTGTACAGGGAGGAATCTTTTTTTTAAATTCATAAGGATGACTGTTTTTATGGTTTTATAGTCAACCTTTTTCAGGACGAGACATAAAAACAAAAAACCTCCGGAAATTCCGGAGGTTTAATTTTCTATAGTGATTTAAACTGTTCTAAAGTTCTGATATCATTTTCGAAGAACATTCTGATGTCGCTCATCTGGTAAAGAAGCATTGTAATTCTTTCAATTCCCATTCCGAAAGCATATCCTGAATATTTCTCAGAGTCGATATTTACATTTTTAAGAACGGCAGGATCTACCATTCCGCATCCCATGATCTCAAGCCAACCTGTTCCTTTGGTAATTCTGTAATCGGTTTCAGAGTTTAATCCCCAGTATACATCAATTTCAGCACTAGGCTCTGTAAAAGGGAAATAAGACGGTCTCATTCTGATTTTGGATTTTCCAAAAAGTTCAGTGGTAAAGAACTGAATCGTCTGCTTAAGATCTGCAAAGCTTACATTCTCATCAATATACAAACCTTCGATCTGATGGAATATACAGTGCGAACGTGAAGAAATAGCCTCATTTCTGAATACTCTTCCCGGAGAAAGGATTCTGATCGGCGGCTGGTTTTCTTCCATATAACGGATCTGTACAGAAGACGTATGCGTTCTTAAAAGAATATCCGGGTTCTGCTCAATAAAGAAAGTATCCTGCATATCTCTTGCCGGATGGTATTCAGGAAGGTTAAGCGCTGTAAAGTTGTGCCAGTCGTCCTCTATTTCAGGACCATCGGCAACTGCGAAACCAATAGATTTAAAGATTTCAATAATTCTGTTCTTCACCAGATTGATCGGGTGTCTTGACCCAAGATCCAATGGAAAAGCAGGTCTTGTAAGATCTTCTTTTTCTGTGACAATAGCAGACTGGGAAGCATCTTTCAGATCTTCCAGTTTTCCTGCGACAGCCTGTTTTAAAGAATTGATCTTCTGTCCGAATTCCTTTTTCTGGTCGTTTGGAACTTCTTTAAATTTTTCAAAAAAATCATTCAGAACACCTTTTTTACCATTATACTTAATCCGGAAGTTTTCAATTTCCTCTTTAGACGTAGCATTGAAGCTGTTTACTTCGGTAAGTAGTTCTTCTATCTTTTCTATCATTGTTTTACCCTTTCAAAATGTTTTGCAAAAATACGTTTTTTAAGTTTAATAATGAATCTGTGATAAAAAAATCTGCCCCTTTACGGGAGGCAGACTTCAATCACTTATTTCACTTAAATAAAAAAATTATTTCTTTTCTAAAGCTTTAACGTTGATCTGAAGAGTTACCTCATCCTTAATCACTCCGTTTTCAGCAGGAGCCTGGAACTTTACGCCAAACTCTTCTCTTTTAATATCTTTTGGCTCAGTAGCCACACTTACTTCTCCGTCTTTTACAGAGACATTGGCCTTAAACTGAATAGGTTTTGAAATACCTTTAATGGTTAAATTCCCATCCAAAAGTGTATTGTAATCTCCTTCCATAGCCGGTGTCACTTTTGTAATTTCAAAAGAAGCAGTAGGAAATTTTTCAACTTCAAAAAAATCGCCGCTCTTAAGATGACCATTCAGTTTTCCTAACTGATCAGCGTCGTCCTTAAGATCTACAGACGTCAGAGAGTTCATGTCAGCAACAAATTTTCCGCTTTCAAGCTTCCCGTCTTTTATCGTAACGTCACCGCTTTCAAACTTGATTGTTCCGAAATGACTGGTACTTTCAGACTTGAAAACTTTATATCCTTTCCACTCCACTTTACTGTTTAATGTGTCCACTGTATACTGATTCCCGTCTTTTGTAGTTGTCACTTCATTGCTTTCGCTGGTAACCGGTTTGTCTTTTTTACAAGAAACCGCTACAGCCGCAACAAATAAAGCAGGAATAGCTAGTGAAAACAGTTTTTTTCTCATTTTTGATATATTTTTATTACTTCCGCTAATATAATAAAAAATTTTATTTTTTCATAAAAACCTTACATTTGTATTATGCTTTTAGAAATACACAATTTATATTTTTCCCACACCAAAGATAATCCACTGTTTCAGAACCTAAATCTGGGTTTTGAGGAAGGCAGAATCATTGCTCTGGCAGGAGAAAGCGGCTGTGGAAAGTCTACATTGCTTAACCTGATTTACGGTCTTCTGGACTGGGAAAGCGGCGAAATTGTTTTTAACGGAAAACGGCTTTTGGGTCCTAAAGGAAATCTTGTTCCCGGAGAAGCCGAAATGAAACTGGTGGCCCAGAATTTTGACCTGATGCCTTATGCCACTGTTGCCGAAAATGTAGGAAAATTTATTTCCAATATCAATTTAGCTCAAAAAAAAGAAACGGTCATGGAGCTTCTGGAAGTGGTAGGACTTCAGGAATTTGCCCACGTGCTTCCCAAATATTTAAGCGGAGGCCAGCAGCAGAGGGTTGCCATAGCCAGAGCACTTTCTGTATTGCCGAAACTGCTTATTTTAGACGAACCTTTCAGCAACCTGGATTTCCCCAGAAAAATAGAGCTTCGTGAAAGACTGTTCAGATACGTGAAACAGCATCGGATCTCTTTAATTATTTCTACCCATGAACTTCAGGATATTATGCCCTGGCTTGATCAAATTGTTATTCTGAAAGATGGAAGACTGATCCAGAATGACAGCCCGGAAGAAACCTACAAACATCCTTATAATTCTTATGTCGCCAAACTTTTTGGTGAAGTAAATATATTCAGTGAAGAAGAAAAAACAGAGTTCGGACTTCCTAAATTTTCATATTATCCCAAAGAAATAAAAATCTCCGAAAACGGAGCTGAAGCTGAATTGCTGGAAAGCAGGTTTGCAGGAAACCATTACTGGAATAAGATTAAGGTTCAAAATAAAGAGCTTATTGTTTATACAGACGGTAAGATAGAAGGGAATATTAAGATTTCCTTTACCTGAACCGGTGAAAGATTAAACTCAAAGATTCCTCGTTAATTTCTCATAACTGATACATTTACTTACAGTTATTGTTAATATGTGGATAAAAAAAATACAAATATAAGAAGCAGTTTGAAACTTTTTCTTACATTTGTATTTCCACAGCATAAGGAAATTTTTGGTTAATTCTCTTTCTGCCCTGAGACGGACATTAGCACATCCCTGCAATTAAGTCTTTGAAAGATTACACTGTCCAATCTTTTCCTTTTTTTATGCAGTAAATCTTACGCTTTCTTCACAAAC
Organism: Chryseobacterium sp. NFX27; assembly: GCF_049887855.1. Taxonomy (NCBI): domain Bacteria; kingdom Pseudomonadati; phylum Bacteroidota; class Flavobacteriia; order Flavobacteriales; family Weeksellaceae; genus Chryseobacterium; species Chryseobacterium sp. NFX27. The sequence goes on from NZ_JAGEKK010000035.1 coordinate 3,258, forward strand.
TCTGATTTCAAAGCCATCGATCCGAAACCGTCAATTTTACAGTCTATGTTATGATCGCTATCCGGTCTGAGACGGATGTTTTTAACTTTTGTTCCCGCTTTTACCGGTTTTGGCGCTCCTTTTACTGGAAGGTCTTTGATCACCACCACAGAATCTCCATCCTGAAGCTCATTTCCGTTTGAATCCAGTATTTTTCCTTCGTTGGAACTTTCAGCAGCCGTTTCTTCAGGATTCCATTCGTAAAAACACTGTGAACAGGTCATCATATTATTTTCACTCGGATAGGTAAATTCGGAGCTGCATTTTGGACAAAGTACAGTATCACTCATATTTTTTATTTTTGCAAAGGTAGGATTTTTGGGATAAATGCAGAGTTTAGATTTCAGATATCAGCTACCAGGTGAGCTTCGGGAGCCTCAATCACCAGATATTGTCGTTTATCCCAAAACTAATTACTCACAATTTATATTTCCAAACTCTTTAACACAAACCCGTACTCTACAACTCTCAAACTCTCTCACTCTGAAACTCTCCCACTCTAAAACTTGAATTCTGCAACTCTCAACTATAATTCGTACTTTTGCAGATTCAAACAGCGAAGCAATTTTATGGAACTTATTCACAGAAACCTAGCGATCGGAATTCACGATGCTTTACAGGAAACATTTTTCGAGAAAAATAAATATGCCGATAAGGTAATCGAAAGACTTTTAAAGGCCCACAGAAAATGGGGAAGCCAGGACAGAGCCGTTGTTTCTGAGATCTTCTATAACATTATCCGCTGGAAAAAACGTCTTGAATATTATATGGGGGAAGGGGTAAAACCAACCAATATATATAAGCTGATGATTGCGTATCTGCTTTGGAGCAAGACCAATTACAAAAAGTTTGAAGAATTTGACGGAATTAAAATCGCAGATATCCTTACCAAGCTTAAAAAGAACACCGTTCCTACGAAAGCTATCGAGCATTCTATTCCTGAATGGCTGGCTGAAACTCTGGAAAAAGAATTAGGACCGGGTTGGGAAAAGGAAATGCACGCTTTAAATGAGCAGGCTCCGACCGTATTAAGAGCAAACAGCCTTAAAACGACTCCAAAAGAACTTATTTCTGATCTTTCAGATGAGGGTGTCATGGCGTACACGGTAAAAAACTATCCGGATGCTGTTCAGCTTGAGGAAAAGAAAAATGTTTTCCTTACAACAGCCTTTAAAGAAGGTTTATTTGAGGTTCAGGATGCTTCTTCACAGAAGATCGGGTATTTCCTGGATGTGAAAGAAGGACAGAGAGTGGTGGACGCCTGTGCAGGGGCAGGTGGAAAAACCCTTCACTTAGCTGCATTGATGGGGAATAAAGGCCAGATCGTAGCTTTGGATATCTTTGAATGGAAACTTGCCGAACTGAAACGCCGTGCAAAAAGAGCAGGAGCGCACAACATCGAAACCCGTATGATTTCTGACAACAAAGTAATCAAGCGTCTTTACGATAAAGTGGACCGCCTTCTGATTGATGCTCCTTGTTCAGGACTTGGTGTTTTAAAAAGAAATCCGGACAGTAAATGGAAAATCGACCAGGATTTTATTGACAGAATTAAAAAAGAACAGCAGCAGATTCTTCAGGATTATTCCAAAATGCTTAAAGTAGGCGGAAAAATGGTGTATGCTACATGTTCTATCTTACCTTCTGAAAACAATTTACAGGTAGAAGAGTTTCTGAAAACCAACCCAGGCTACAAGTTAATTAAAGATGATAAAGTAATGCCTAGCCATGGTTATGATGGTTTCTATATGGCCCTTATTGAAAGAGTTTCTTAATTTTAACTCATCTATAAAATATACAGCTGCTCTATTTCAGGGCAGCTTTTTTATTGAAAAAATTTTCAGTCAGATACATCCTTTTTCTCTACATTGAAAAACGGTTTGTAACATATGTATCATTAATCCCTACTTATAATATCGTAAACTGTTTAAGATCCTGCCGGAAATTTGAAATTAACTTATGAAAAACCAGACGTATGCATAAAAGAGTTCTATTCAGCTTCCTGGCTTTATTTCTATATTGTCTTTCATATGCACAGACTTATGAGATTGAATACACCAGCTCTTATAACGGGAAAGCTCTTACCGACCAGTCCCCTACTCTTGTCTGGGCGGATGGAAAAAGTAATTTCATTCTGAATAATAAGATCAGAGAACAGAAAAGTGATTATCCATTTGAAATCACCAAAGTAGAGAAACCTTCCAATACGGTTGTTTCTTATGCCTTTCTGAAACCGGGAGAAATTATTTCTTCTTCAGATACCGAATCTATCGGAAAACAGACCTTTGAATTAACTAATGAAACCAAGAAAATTCTGGGCTACACCTGTAAAAAAGCAGTAACAAAAATAAACTCCAATACGATCGAGGTTTGGTATACCAGTGATTTGAAAATGAATGGAGGACCATCTGTAGTAGGACAGAATCTAGGATTTGTTCTGGAAATCGAAAGAAATAAAAATTCGAAGGTCACTGCCAGTTCTATTAAAAAAGTAAAAAAAACGGATATTGACTCTATTTTAAAAGGCTCCATACAGACAACCGATCTGTTGGGTTACAAAGATCTTCTCTGGAAAAGCCGTTTTACCACACTCAAAGTTTTTGACAATGAAACCATCAATTTTTCAGATGAATCCAAATCAGATGAAAAGATAAAAAGATTGGCCAACGGAACCATCATCCTTAAAAAAATTAAATTTCCTTCAATTAAAGAAGGTGAAAATATTTTTGTCGAAGTAAAGCAGAAGTCCAACGGAGATGCATACGACAGAACAGGAACTGTATTTCTTATTCCGCTGGACAAAACAACCTCATTTTTTGACGGGCTGGAAAAAGGAGCTAAAACACTTCCTGCTTACGACAACGGCAACGGAAAACAGTATTACGGAGTAACAACTACCGAAAATTACAGTCCTGCTATAGAAATGATGAGATTTTTCACCGCTTTCGGGATTCAGAAATTCAATCATATTCAACTGAAAGGAAAAGACTGGCAGACTGTAAGTCCGTACCGACAGGATATCACAGAATTAAAGCCTTCTCTCTCCGAAAAAGAACTATGGGTGGGTGCTTTTATCGGTAATTATGATAAAGGCGGCCATAGAGTAAGTCTTGAGATCACTATTCATAAAAGTGACCAGAATATTTATAAGAATAATATGGCAATTCCTCTTTTTAACACATTGAATATCATGGAAATGGCAGGTCAGGATTATTCAACGATGTTCGATAAGGATAAAGGGCTTTTTGTAGAGTTTACATTAGAAAAAGACCTGAAGAATGCTCAGCTGAGATACATCACGACCGGGCACGGAGGCTGGGAAAACGGAGACGAATTTGTTCCCAAGCCTAATTCTATATTCCTGGATGGGAAAATGACATTTTCTTTTGTTCCGTGGAGATCAGACTGTGGCTCTTACCGGCTTTACAACCCTGCATCGGGAAACTTTCCGGACGGACTTTCTTCATCAGACCTCAGCAGGTCCAACTGGTGTCCTGGAACAGTTACCAATCCAAACTTTATTCCTCTTGGAGATCTGAAGGCAGGCAAACATACAATACAGATAAAGATTCCCCAGGGGGAAAAGGAAGGCACAAGCTTCAGTTCATGGAATGTTTCAGGGGTATTGCTTGGGTCTCAATAAAACAAAACCTTCTTGCAAAGAGAATTGCAAGAAGGTAAAAACACAAATGATGAAAAAAAATTATTTCGAGCCACAAAGTAAGGGCTAAAATTCATATAATAAATTACCATATATTAATAATTATTTCATTTTAATTTTGTATAGAAGATAACAATAACTCTATTTTTCACTAGTGAAAAAAATCAATTAAATACTCGATAATTGACCTAAATAGTTAATATTTTTCGCCAAAATAAATTATTAAGTTAAAAATATTAACTATTAGATATTTTTTATTGTTATTTTTAAACACCAAAGCTAATTTTGCTTCAAATAAGTAACAACATGTGTGGAATTGTATGTTTGTTTGATGCCAAACAAAAGACCGAAATATTAAGACCTCAGGTTTTAGAAATGTCAAAAAAAATCCGTCACCGCGGCCCGGACTGGAGCGGTGTATTTCAGGATGACAAAGTGGTATTTTCTCATGAAAGGCTTGCTATTGTAGATCCTACTTCAGGAAAGCAGCCCTTATTCACCAAGGACGAAAAAGTAGTTCTTGCAGTGAACGGAGAGATCTATAACCATAGAGAATTAAAAGAAGAGTTTCCGGATTTCGAATTTCAGACCCAGTCGGATTGTGAGGTGATTCTTGCCCTTTACAGAAAATATGGAAAAGACTTCATTGAAAAGCTGAACGGAATTTTCGCTTTCGCTCTTTATGACATTGAAAAAGGAATCTATCTGATCGCCCGTGATCATATGGGAATCTGCCCTCTTTACCAGGGATGGGATAAAAACGGAAACTATTACGTCGCCTCTGAATTAAAAGCGCTGGAAGGCATATGCAAAACCATAGAAACTTTCCTTCCAGGGCATTTTGTGTACAGTCCTGATGGAGCAGAGCTTCAGCAATGGTACAAAAGAGACTGGGAAAACTTTGACAGCGTAAAAGACAACGAAACTGATATTTCTAAAATAAGAAAAGGCCTTGAAGATGCTGTTCACAGACAGTTGATGAGCGATGTTCCTTACGGGGTTCTTCTTTCCGGAGGCCTGGATTCCTCTGTTATTTCAGCGGTGACTGCAAAATTTGCAAGACAGCGGGTTGAAAGCGGAGACACTCAGGAAGCCTGGTATCCAAGACTTCACAGTTTTGCGGTAGGGTTGGTAGGATCGCCTGATTTAATTGCAGCAAGAAAAGCCGCGGACCATATCGGATCTGTACATCATGAAGTTAATTTTACCGTTCAGGAAGGATTGGATGCAGTACGTGATGTCATTTATCATCTCGAAACTTATGATGTGACTACCATCAGAGCTTCCACGCCGATGTATCTTCTGGCAAGAGTAATCAAATCTATGGGAATCAAAATGGTGCTTTCCGGGGAAGGTTCTGATGAGCTGTTCGGAGGATATTTATATTTCCACAAAGCTCCCAATGCTAAAGAATTTCATGATGAAACAGTAAGAAAACTGGGCAAGCTTCATTTATATGATTGCTTAAGAGCCAATAAAGCTCTGATGAGCTGGGGAATTGAAGGCAGAGTTCCTTTCCTGGATAAAGAATTTATGGACATTGCCATGACTGTCAACCCAAAAGACAAAATGATCAGCGCTGCAGAAGGGAAAATAGAGAAATGGGTATTACGAAAAGCTTTTGAAGATGTTCTTCCGGAATCTATTGTCTGGAGACAGAAAGAACAGTTCTCGGACGGTGTGGGCTATTCATGGATCGATACATTAAAAGAAGTTGCTGAAAAAGAGGTTACCGATGAAATGATGGCCAATGCAAGATTCAGGTTCCCGCTGAACACTCCTCAGAATAAAGAAGAATACCGTTACAGAACTATTTTCGAAGAACATTTTCCAAGTGAAACAGCTGCGGCAACGGTTCCTTCGGTTCCTTCAGTAGCCTGCTCCACTCCTATTGCTTTAGAATGGGATGAAGCTTTCAAAAAAATGAACGACCCTAGCGGAAGAGCGGTGAAAGTACATGAAACGAGTTATGAATAAGCTTTGGATGCTGAGTTAAGTGGCCGGAGAGACTGAGAGCTTCAATGTTTAGAATATGAAATTATAAAGTCTTAACTCCCGGATCTCACAATGTGAAGTTTTCTGTTCTAACTTCTAACTTCTAACTTCTAACTTCTAACTTCTAACTTCTAAACTCTAGCTTCAAAATATAGAATTTTATCAATCCTGTAGAAATACAGGATTTTCTTTTGAATAACGTTAACAATATCAATATAATTTAACTGACAATCAAAAATAATATCTAAGAAATAATTATATTTGGACAACGAAAATATCAATTATAAAAAAATGAGAAGAAATCTTACTGTTTTATTTGCCTTACTATCCATCAGTTTTGCTTTTGGACAGGGAAAATACGGCAAATACTTAAATTCAAAGAAGCTTGCTTTGTCTTATAAAAGCGTAAAAGATGTAGATAAGGATGACTATTATCAGCAGTTTTACTGGCTGGTAAAAGCAGAACAGCTTAAAACGTATCCTCACCTTAAAGATGTAAAACCTGTCGTTTTATATGAATTTGTAAAAAAAGTAAATCCTCAGAATCCTACAAAAAAACTGGATGACAGAGGAAAAGAGCTCAGAGCCACTGCAGAATTATCTTTAAATCAATATTTTAAGAACAAAAAATTCGAAAACAACTCAGTTTTGATGTACAACCTTGAAACTTATGTTGACCCGTCTAAAGGACAGTTCTATACCAAAGTAGATCCTGAAAAAATCAAGGAACTGGTGCCTAAAGAACTTTTTGCCTTCAATTCTTTAAACAGAAATATGGGCGAAGAAAAAACATATTATCTGTGGATTGATAAGAAAAAAGATGATTTCAATATTGTAGATATTATCCCTGAAGAAAAAGAAAACAAAGCTTTCTATGCAAGGTTAAAACAATATCTTCCTAGCTATAAATTTTCCAAATACGTTCCATCGGTAAAAAAAGGAAACAAATCAGACAAAACAGATGTTGACTACTACTACATCATGCCGTTTGAACAGAACACTGATAACATCGAATACAAAACAAAAGATTTCAAAACTTACATCTTAAGCCAGTACAGAAAAGCCGGCGATGAATGGAAAGGAGTAGAAAAACCTAGATGTCTCGTCCTGAAAATCCGATACAGATTAAAGGACAAAAATAAATAATTAAACCAGAGCAAATTTGTTTTTGCTTTGGTTTTTGCTTTTATAAGTTTTCATTTTGATTTCCTTTTGTTTATGC
>NZ_JAGEKK010000036.1:0-7642 GCF_049887855.1 Chryseobacterium sp. NFX27
CTTTTTACTAAAATATCAAAAAAATTCCTGAAAAAACAAATAACGGAAATCTAAACCTGAAAAATTGTAGATCGCAAACTTTGAGACACAAAAAAAGACTGCCCCTTTTGAGACAGCCTCTTTTTTTGTTTCAAATGCAATCAAATAAGGCTTCGATGATACCATAATAATAATCCCTTAAAATTCAATAGGAACGGGCTTTAGCCCGTTTATTTATTTCAGCCCAATGATATGTTTGAAACACATTAGCTATCTTTGTATCACAAATCATTAAAATGAAGAAAATATCTTTTCTGCTCATCTTTTTTATCGGACTCATCAACGCACAGAAACTGACATTAAACGAAATTTCGCTTATTAACCGGGGAGATATCAGTACAGCATTACCGATTTATCAGACTACAGATTCTCATCAGCATAAAACCTTATTAAGTCTTTCAACAGAAATAGATCCCCTTGATTCCAATACCGCAACTTTGGTTAAAAGGATGAAGGAATCTCTTCTTTCCACAGACGGTGGAGTGGGAATTGCCGCACCACAGGTCGGAGTCAACAGAAGACTGATCTGGGTACAGCGTTTTGATAAAGAGGGAGATCCTCTGGAATACTTCATCAATCCTGTGATTGTCTGGAAATCAGAATTACAGAATCTTGGTCCGGAAGGAGATCTTTCTATTCCTGAATTCAGAGATCAGTTTTACAGAAGTAAAGTGATCCAGCTGGAGTATGTGGATCTGAAAGGACAGAAGTATTCAGAAATTGTGGAAGGTTTTACAGCGGTAATTTTCCAGCATGAAATAGACCATCTTTTTGGGATCCTGATTTCAGATAAAAAAGAAAAAGAGAAAAATGATTCTTATAAAAAAGTGGATGCTTTTAAAAAAAGTGATTCAATGACGAGATAATGGTTTGTTCCCATTTGAAATGTTTTAATAGAATTGTTACTTTTTATTTCTGGTATAGTTACATTTGGGAAAATTATTACAGCCCAAAAAAATTCCATATTGACCATTTCTCTCCATAAGATTTCCACCACAGTTTGGGCATGAACCATTTTTATTCATGCTAGAATTCACTCTTACTGCTTTATCTTTATTTCGATTGTTTGTTTTTGCCGTTAGAATTATGGCAACAATTTCGTTCTTAGTGTGTTCGTTAAGGTGATAGTGATCATATTTTTTAATTGTTTTGACCAGCTTATTGATATAAACAACGTCAGTATAGGTTTTAGTTTTAAGCGTTGCTCTTTTTGTAAATGTGATGATAGAATAATATCTCAGATATTTATAATTTTTCAATACGTGTTTTAAAGCATAAATATGACCTTGATTTTGTAGAATAGGGTTATAAAACTTACGTCTGTATTTATAAATCACCTGAATCCAGGATTTATCTTTTTCATAACCTAAAATCCAACCTTTATAATTTTTAGTTTCGATAACAAATATCCCATAATCTGAAACAATAATGTGATCTATTTGTGAAGTGGAGCCCTTAATATTTAATTCAATATTATTCAGAACGATGTATTTTTCATTGTTTAGCCTTTTTAGAGCTTTTGAAGCTTTATTTTCACCAATAAATCCTTTTATTTTTGGAGTATAATATTTAATGAATAGGAATAAAATACCTAGAGCTAATAGAGAAATAATTAAAAAACTATTATCCATGACGTTTGTTATATTATTTCTGTTTTAATTTTCCAGTAAATAAAAAAATCTGTCTCCAAAGAAACAGATTTAATTTATAATCAGAAGAATAAATTTAGTTATTTGTAACCGAAAGCTTCACTTCCATATTATTCCTTGTCGCATTAGAATATGGACAAATCTGGTGTGCTTTTTCAGTTAATTCCTGTGCTTCTTCAATAGAAACTCCCGGAATGTTTACATCCAGTTCTGCTGCCAGTCCGAAACCTCCGTTTTCAAGCTGTCCGATACTGATTTGTGCAGTCACTGTTGTTTCACCTGTTTTTACTTTTGAAAGGCTGATTACCCTGTTAAGAGCACTGTCAAAACAAGCTGAATAGCCGGCTGCGAAAAGCATTTCAGGGTTAGCAAAGTCATCATTGCCACCACCTAAAGCTTTAGGCATTCTTACATCAAGTTCCAAAACACCGTTTTCACTTTTTACATGGCCGTTTCTTCCGCCCTGAGCTGTTACTTGGGTTGTATATAATGTTTTCATTTATTTTTCTATTTTGTTTAATATTTTTAAGATCGTTTCTTTGAGATGAAGCAGGTCTTCCGTCTCCACACCGATCTTGTTCTGTATTTTTTTTGGAATTTCGCAGGCTTTCTGCTGCAGCTGTCTTCCTGATTCCGTTAAAAAGACTTCAACTACTCTTTCATCCTCCTTTTTTCTTTTTCTGGAAATAATTCCCTTAGTCTCAAGCCTTTTCAGAAGAGGAGTTAATGTTCCGCTGTCCAGAAACAGCTTTTCACCGATATGGTTCACTGCAAGACCGTCGTTTTCCCATAAAACCATCATTACGAGATACTGCGGATACGTAATATCAATCTCATCAAGGAATGGACGGTAAAGTCCTGTAATCTCCTTGGCAATAACATAAAGCGGAAAGCAGATCTGGTTTTCTAATTGTAGTGATTTTGAATTTTCCATAAGGCTGAACTTGAGAGTTGTAATAATATATTACTTTTTAATGATGAATTCCTCCATGGGAACTCTTACTTTTTTCATGGTAGACAGCCAGTCATTGGCTGCATCTCTATAACCAAGATATAACAGGCTTACGCTTTTTAATCCCAGTTCTTTTAATCCCAGAATTTCATCCACAACTTCATTGCTGAATCCTTCCGCAGGAGTGCTGTCGATCTTTAATTCTGCAGCCTGAGCCATAGCCAGGCCTAAGGCAATATATGTCTGACGCGCTGTATGGGCAAAATGCTGTTCAGGGGTCTGAGCGCCGTACATTTCTTTGATCTTATCAGTGTAACTGCTGAAACGCCCTTTTGGTAAATCCCTTACATCCGTATGATGATCGTATACCTTATCAATTTTTTCGTTGGAATAACTGTCCCAGGCAGCAAATACTAAAACATGGGAACTGTCTCTCATCACTTCAGGATTTAGTGCTCCCTGTACCATCTTTTCTTTTAATTCCTGATTTTCTACAACAATAACGCGGAATGGCTGCAGCCCTGATGAAGTGGGAGCCAGTCTTGCCGCTTCTAAAATGGTGTTAAGATCTTGTTCCGATACTTTTTTTGAAGGATCATATGCTTTTACTGCATGTCTCCATTGTAAGTCTTCTATTAATGACATTTCAATTATTTTAAATTTATATTTTTTTGTTTTTCATCACTTTTAAGTCGTGATTAAATTCTGATACAAATGTAAGTTTAATTAAATTGTGCACAATTTAATCTTGATAGATTTAATTGATGTGCATTTTAGAAAAAACAAATTAGTGCAATACATTAACCTTTTTTCTTAGTTTTCAACAAGAATCGGATTTTTTATGACGCTCTTTATTTGAAATTTGCAGTAGATTTAATAAAAAGAAACAATGCATAGATTTAAAAACAAAACAGCTTTGATCACAGGAGGAACCAATGGGATGGGATTCGCAACAGCACAGCAGTTCATCAATGAGGGGGGCAAGGTGATTATCACAGGCAGAAGTGAAGAAACGGTAAACAGGGCATTAGAAAAACTGGGGGATAAAGCTTCAGGAATTGCTTCTGATGCAGGCAGTATGAAAGACGTTATGAACCTGCAGCGGGAAGTAAGAAAATATACAGATACCGTCGATGTGCTTTTTGCTAATGCAGGTTATGGGAAGTTTTCTCCTATTGAACATGTGGATGAAAACCATTTTGACGAGCTCTTCAATATGCTTGTCAAAGGCTCTTTCTTTACGGTACAGCAAATATTACCTTTAATGGGACAGGGAAGTTCTGTTATTTTCAATACTTCTGTGGCCACTGAAATTGCAATGCCCAGTTTTTCAATGTATTCTGCTGCAAAATCAGCGGTGCAGTCTTTTATCAAAACTTTCGCTTTAGAACTTACAGAACGTGGAATTCGGGTTAATGGAGTAAGTCCCGGACATATTAAAACCAATATATTTAATAACACAGGTTTGAACGCTGAGCAGATTGACAGTGCCGTTCATGATATTATTCCTACTATTCCTTTTAAAAGATTGGGAGAACCGGAAGAAGTTGCCAATGCGGTATTGTTTTTAGCTTCGGAAGAATCTTCCTATATCCACGGGATAGAAATTAAAGTAGATGCCGGTATCTCTGTAATCAGGTAAATTAAAAATCCCCATCATGAGATGATGGGGAATTTTTGAGGAAAATCATCTGATTTTCTTTCATCAGTCAGTTTTAAGTACAGTATTTTTAACCACAAAGATTGTCATGTCAATGGATTTCATTGACCTGTTTAATAATATTAGTATTGTTTTCTATACCAATATTAAATGGTTTTTCATTTTTGTGGCTCAGTCTTGCCTTTTCCAAAAGAGCTTTATAGTCATCTGATTTTTTAGACAGATAAAAAATCTGCGGGCTTATTCCGATGGATATACGGGTGAACTCTTCCGGTTTTTCCGGGTCTTCAGCTACATTAGTAATAACGGAATTATTATACCAGGTCAGGTTCTGTGAACTTGAACTGCCGGAACAGGATGCGATCATAAATAGTATGAATAAGAGATAAGTCCAGATTTTCATAAAAAAATATTTAGTAAACAGCTTCTGCCATTGAGTTATGAAAGATTCGGCAGAAGCTGTTTATGTTAATTAGAATCCACAGCTTGCAACGCTTGGAGCCGGTGACGGCGAGCATCCGGAATAGGGTGAGAATATAGTCAGTACACAGTTGGTATTCACTAAATTATTGTCATAAAGATAAGAATTGGTAGGGCTTCTGTAATATACATTTCCTGCTGTATTGGCATAGGAAGATACAGAGGCAGATCCACAGCTGGTGTTGATACATGCATTTCTCCATGCCGTATCTGTAACAGGTCCGCTAGGGAAAAGGGAAGGATCTATGATTCTTTTTTCAGTAACGCCTGATGCATTTTTATAGCTTACAAGGATCGCAACATGGTAACTCCAGGCTACACAGCAAGTACCCGTAGATGCTTTTAAGTTTCCGTATACAAACTGTTTTTCACAGTCGTAGCCGTTGTTGATCAGGATCTGTCTCATTTTATGAGCTCTCGCATAACATCCGTCTACAGGATATCTGAATGTAATACATGGGGAAGATGCCGTAGAAGTACCGCAAGCCTGGTTTTTGATCAGGGCAAACATGCTGTTTAATGTGGCTACATTAGGAAGAACGCTTGTTAGCTTGTTGGTTTCATTTTTAACCTCTTTGGTATAGGCAGATTTAAAAAATCGGATATCCTCTTCGCTCCCTTTTTCTACTTTCGCAATTTCATGCGTATTAGGCTTGATAAAAACCTGGATCGGAGATTCGTTTTTTACCGCTTCTCTGATCAGGCTGATGTACTTCTCATTTTCTTTTGTAGGCGTTATCGTATAAAATTGGGCCGTAACAATAAATGATACTTTCAGGGTACCGTTTTCATCTTCTATCCCTACCGGAACTGTTTTCCCCAGATCCGTCAGGGCTTTATTGCTGGTTTCGTTCTGACTCATCTGCTGTTCTGCGCCAGAGTCTGTACAGGAATTAAATGACAGGGCTGTCACAAATACCATCATAGATAACAAAAAATTTCTCATAATTCTCATAGTTTGGTGGTTAGTAATATATTGCTCTAAGTTTTTGGTGTGTCATTTTTGAGTAGAATCTTAAAATAGTTCACTTTATTGTGATATTAAAAGTAAATAAAAATAAAATACCGGCAAAGTATTTTTCAATAAAATGTTAATTATTTTAACATAAATTTGAATTAAACCTTTGTTTTAGGGGATTTATATAGGTTTTTAATATCAATTAGTAGGTATGAATTCGATTGTCGTAAAAAAGTAAATCCCGCACAGTAGAATGAGCGGGATGATACATTTTCAAAAATAATTATTTCCTTTTGATCAGGCTGCTTTCCATAACAATATCTCTGATCACTGCTTCCTGATAATAATACAGATGGCTGTCTTCACTCATCTGATTTTCCATGATAATGATGCTTATGTCTGAGCCGGGAACATACACATTCATAGAAGCGAAGCCATCACCTAAACCTGTGTGTCCCAAATAAGGAATATCATTATATTTTACGATGCGTATATTGTAACCGTAACCGGATTTTTCTTTTCCAAATACATCATGCTGTGATAGCACAGAAGAAGTAGTCATTAATTTATAACTTTTGGCGCTCAGAATTTTCCCTTTATGAAGAAGTGAATTCCAGACTGCCATATCGTCTGCTGTAGTAATCACACCGTCTGCAGGCATATTCTCATCATTGATGAATGAATTTTCAACAGGCGTAAAATTATTGTTCTTATTCATATGTCCCGAGACAAGATTTCTGCGGTTATCTTTTGAATAGCAGAACGTATTCTTCAGATGAAGCTCTTTAAACAGATCAGTAGCCGATTGAATATATGATTTACCGGAAGTCTTTTCAATGATTTTTCCTAAAAGGATATTCGACAGATTTCCATATTTAAATTCTGTGCCTGGTTTAAATACTAAAGGTTTCTCTACATCAACAATTCCATGGGTATGATTCAATAGCTGATGAACTGTTACAGAATCGGCCCAGGGCTGTGTAAGAGAAGGCAGATACTTTTTGATTGGCGCCTGCAGATCGACTTTTCCTTTTTCAAATTGTTTTAATACCAATACAGAAGTGATCTGCTTTGTATTGGACATGATTTCGAACTGGTCATCCATTTTCAACGGAATTTTCGTACGGCTGTCCTGAAAACCATAGGCCTTTGAGTATTTGGTTTTTCCGTTTTGCGTAATTAGAACGACTCCGTTGAAAGGTCTGGGAGAAGCGGGGGATTGTATTAAACTGTCGATCCGGCCGGCATAATCTTTTTTGCTTTGTCCATAAGATACGGATGTTGAAAAAATAAATGCTGTAACGCAGAAGATTCCGATAACTGATTTCATTAGGCTTAAAAGTTTAGAAACCAAAAATAAGTTTTAAAATAATACGGGATCAGAAAACTTGAAATTTAAACTAAAATTTAGAACCATGATTTATTTGTGAATAAAAAAACCGGCTGTAGAGCTACGGCCGGTCTTTATTTTCCGATAAATGTCTAGTCCTGAAATATCGATACACAAAAAAGAATCGTTATGGAAGAACATTTAGAAACCGCGTACATCAAACGTACACAGAGAGATTACAATTTAAGTTTAAAGCTTCAAATTGTAAGAGAAATAGAAGCAGGAAAATCAGGAATCACAGAGTGTCGTAAAAAATACGGTATCCAAGCACGCTCTACGATTGTTAGTTGGCTTAGGAAATATGGTACCTTTGATTGGGAAAACCAAACGTCATTTAGCATGAAAAAGACTCCGGAACAGCGTATTATGGAATTAGAAGCTGAAGTTAAAGAGGCTGTCTCAAAAGGGGCAGTCTTTTTTTGTGTCTCAAAGTTTGCGATCTACAATTTTTCAGGTTTAGATTTCCGTTATTTGTTTTTTCAGGAATTTTTTTGATATTTTAGTAAAAAGCAGG
>NZ_JAGEKK010000037.1:0-3319 GCF_049887855.1 Chryseobacterium sp. NFX27
AAAAAAAGTCTCATACAAATACTGTATGAGACTTTTAATAAAAACTGGCGGCGGCCTACTCTCCCGCTTTCGCAGTACCATCGGCGCTGGTGGGCTTAACTTCTGTGTTCGGAATGGGAACAGGTGAGCCCCACCGCTAAAACCACCCTAAAGGCTTTATATAAGAGGTTAGACTTTAGTACTTAGAGCTTAGTGATATACTAACTTCTAATATCTAGTGTCTAACTTCTGATTTTAATCGATAAAAACGTTCACAAAGACAAAACCTTGACTGCGCATAAAAGGCTTGTATAATTTAAATTATATTGATATAGCAACCATAGGCTATAAATCTACGGGTAATTAGTACTACTCGGCTATGACATTACTGCCTTTACACCTGTAGCCTATCAACGTCGTCATCTCCAACGACCCTTAAAAGATGTCTCATCTTGAGGCGAGTTTCACACTTATATGCTTTCAGTGTTTATCTCTTCCAAACGTAGCTACTCAGCGGTGCACCTGGCGGTACAACTGATACACCAGAGGTTTGTTCAATTCGGTCCTCTCGTACTAGAATCAAGCCCTCTCAAACATCTAACGCCCGCAATAGATAGAGACCGAACTGTCTCACGACGTTCTGAACCCAGCTCGCGTGCCACTTTAATGGGCGAACAGCCCAACCCTTGGGACCTTCTCCAGCCCCAGGATGTGACGAGCCGACATCGAGGTGCCGAACCTCCCCGTCGATGTGAGCTCTTGGGGGAGACTAGCCTGTTATCCCCGGAGTACCTTTTATCCTATGAGCGATGGCCCTTCCATACGGAACCACCGGATCACTATGTCCTGCTTTCGCACCTGATCGACTTGTTGGTCTCACAGTCAAGCACCCTTATGCCATTACACTCTACGCACGGTTACCAAGCGTGCTGAGGGTACCTTTGAAAGCCTCCGTTACTCTTTTGGAGGCGACCACCCCAGTCAAACTACCCACCACGCAATGTCCTTCTAAAAGAAGTTAGGCTCCAAGTAAGTAAAGGGTGGTATTTCAACGTTGGCTCCACGAACACTAGCGTGCCCGCTTCAAAGCCTCCCACCTATCCTACACATTACTTACTCAAAGTCAATACGAAGTTATAGTAAAGGTTCACAGGGTCTTTTCGTCCCATTGCGGGTAATCGGCATCTTCACCGATACTACAATTTCACCGAGCTCGTGGCTGAGACAGTGCCCAGATCGTTACACCATTCGTGCAGGTCGGAACTTACCCGACAAGGAATTTCGCTACCTTAGGACCGTTATAGTTACGGCCGCCGTTTACTGGGGCTTCAGTCAAACGCTTCGCTTACGCTAACGCCCTTCCTTAACCTTCCAGCACCGGGCAGGTGTCAGACCCTATACAGCATCTTTCGATTTAGCAGAGTCCTGTGTTTTTGATAAACAGTCGCCTGGGCCTCTTCACTGCGGCCACCATTGCTGATGGCGTCTCTTCTTCCGAAGTTACGAGACTATTTTGCCTAGTTCCTTAGCCACGACTCACTCGAGCACCTTAGGATTCTCTCCTCGACTACCTGTGTCGGTTTTGGTACGGGTTGCTTCACTTCGGCTTTTCTTGGAAGCACTTTCCCTGCAGCAGCTTCGCCCGAAGGCTAGGCCTTGACTATTCCGTCAGTCTCCAGCAGGTACGGCACTCCGTCCCCTTTTTAGTGTGAGCAAGTATGGGAATATTAACCCATTGTCCATCCACTACCCCTTTCGGGTTCGCGTTAGGTCCCGACTAACCCTCAGCTGATTAGCATGGCTGAGGAAACCTTAGTCTTTCGGTGAGGGGGTTTCTCGCCCCCTTTATCGTTACTTATGCCTACATTTTCTTTTCTGTCCGCTCCACAATACCTCACGATACTGCTTCGGCGCAAACAGAATGCTCTCCTACCAGATATACCCCTAAGGTATAAATCCATAGCTTCGGTAATATGTTTATGCCCGATTATTATCCATGCCGGACCGCTCGACTAGTGAGCTGTTACGCACTCTTTAAATGAATGGCTGCTTCCAAGCCAACATCCTAGCTGTCAATGCAGTCCAACCGCGTTGTTTCAACTTAACATATATTTGGGGACCTTAGCTGTTGGTCTGGGTTCTTTCCCTCTCGGACATGGACCTTAGCACCCATGCCCTCACTGCCGCAGAACATTTATTAGCATTCGGAGTTTGTCAGGAATTGGTAGGCGATGAAACCCCCGCATCCAATCAGTAGCTCTACCTCTAATAAACTCATTTGCGACGCTGCACCTAAATGCATTTCGGAGAGTACGAGCTATCTCCCAGTTTGATTGGCCTTTCACCCCTACCCACAGGTCATCCGAAGACTTTTCAACGTCAACCGGTTCGGTCCTCCACTCTGTGTTACCAGAGCTTCAACCTGCCCATGGGTAGATCACAAGGTTTCGCGTCTAATCCTACTAACTAAGCGCCCTATTCAGACTCGCTTTCGCTCCGGCTCCGGACCTGAAGTCCTTAACCTCGCTAGTAAAATTAACTCGTAGGCTCATTATGCAAAAGGCACGCCGTCACCCAACTTGTGGGCTCCGACCGCTTGTAGGCGTACGGTTTCAGGTTCTATTTCACCCTTCTATTCGAAGTGCTTTTCACCTTTCCTTCACAGTACTTGTTCACTATCGGTCTTTCAGGAGTATTTAGCCTTGGAGGATGGTCCCCCCATATTCAGACAGGATTTCACGTGTCCCGCCCTACTCATTTATCATCTATGTATGCCTTTCAAATACGGGGCTATCACCCTCTACGGCTGTTCTTTCCAGAACATTCTTTTAAACATATAAAGACTTTTGGGCTAATCCGCTTTCGCTCGCCGCTACTTACGGAATCTCTTCGATTTCTTTTCCTCAGGGTACTTAGATGTTTCAGTTCTCCTGGTTTGCTCTCCTTGCGGAGTGACATGTCTTCAACATGCCGGGTTGCCCCATTCGGACATCTGCGGATCAATTCGTGTGTGCCGATCCCCGCAGCTTTTCGCAGCTTACCGCGTCCTTCTTCGCCTCTGAAAGCCTAGGCATCCGCCATACGCCCTTAACGATTTCTTTCCTATTTTTGGTTACTCAAGCGCTATTATGCGCTCGGTTTTCTCTTTGTGATGTCTTTACCGTTAATGTCAATGATCTTAATGTCTTCTTGTCAACTTAATGAACAGATGTTGTTTTTGGCTCCATCCGTAACTTTTAAATTAAGTCTTCAAAACTGTGGAGAATAAGGGAGTCGAACCCTTGACCTCCTGCGTGCAAGGCAGGCGCTCTAGCCAGCTGAGCTAATTCCCCCTCTAGTT
>NZ_JAGEKK010000038.1:0-1934 GCF_049887855.1 Chryseobacterium sp. NFX27
GAGACCCGAGACTCTTTATTCGTCTCATATCTCTTGTCTTTCAATCTCTTGTCTCTCGTTCCCTGATACTAATTTCTAGTGGGTTTTGTATTTTTATAATATATATCAACCAAATAAAAAACTAAAGCTTTACTTTAAGCAGAATCAATGTACATTGCTGTACTAATTTTGTTTAACGTTCTTCAACGCTCTAAAATGAGATGTTCCAGCCGCACCTTCCGGTACGGCTACCTTGTTACGACTTAGCCCTAGTTACCTGTTTTACCCTAGGCAGCTCCTGTTACGGTCACCGACTTCAGGTACCCCAGACTTCCATGGCTTGACGGGCGGTGTGTACAAGGCCCGGGAACGTATTCACCGCGCCATGGCTGATGCGCGATTACTAGCGATTCCAGCTTCATAGAGTCGAGTTGCAGACTCCAATCCGAACTGAGACCGGCTTTCGAGATTTGCATCACATCGCTGTGTAGCTGCCCTCTGTACCGGCCATTGTATTACGTGTGTGGCCCAAGGCGTAAGGGCCGTGATGATTTGACGTCATCCCCACCTTCCTCTCTACTTGCGTAGGCAGTCTCACTAGAGTCCCCAACTGAATGATGGCAACTAGTGACAGGGGTTGCGCTCGTTGCAGGACTTAACCTAACACCTCACGGCACGAGCTGACGACAACCATGCAGCACCTTGAAAATTGCCCGAAGGACGGTCTATTTCTAAACCAATCAATTCCCATTTAAGCCTTGGTAAGGTTCCTCGCGTATCATCGAATTAAACCACATAATCCACCGCTTGTGCGGGCCCCCGTCAATTCCTTTGAGTTTCATTCTTGCGAACGTACTCCCCAGGTGGCTAACTTATCACTTTCGCTTAGTCTCTGAATCTTAAAGACCCAAAAACGAGTTAGCATCGTTTACGGCGTGGACTACCAGGGTATCTAATCCTGTTCGCTCCCCACGCTTTCGTCCATCAGCGTCAGTTGTTGCTTAGTAACCTGCCTTCGCAATTGGTGTTCTAAGTAATATCTATGCATTTCACCGCTACACTACTTATTCCAGCTACTTCAACAACACTCAAGACCCGCAGTATCAATGGCAGTTTCACAGTTAAGCTGTGAGATTTCACCACTGACTTACGAGTCCGCCTACGGACCCTTTAAACCCAATAAATCCGGATAACGCTTGCACCCTCCGTATTACCGCGGCTGCTGGCACGGAGTTAGCCGGTGCTTATTCGTACAGTACCTTCAGCTTCCCACACGTGGAAAGGTTTATCCCTGTACAAAAGAAGTTTACAACCCATAGGGCCGTCGTCCTTCACGCGGGATGGCTGGATCAGGCTCTCACCCATTGTCCAATATTCCTCACTGCTGCCTCCCGTAGGAGTCTGGTCCGTGTCTCAGTACCAGTGTGGGGGATCACCCTCTCAGGCCCCCTAAGGATCGTTGACTTGGTAGGCCGTTACCCTACCAACTATCTAATCCTGCGCGTGCCCATCTTTATCCACCGGAGTTTTCAATATCTTCTGATGCCAGAAAATATATTATGGGGCATTAATCTTCCTTTCGAAAGGCTATTCCCCTGATAAAGGCAGGTTGCACACGTGTTCCGCACCCGTGCGCCGCTCTCAAGATTCCGAAGAATCTCTACCGCTCGGCTTGCATGTGTTAGGCCTCCCGCTAGCGTTCATCCTGAGCCAGGATCAAACTCTCCATTGTATGTTTTTCCTGACCCACTCAAAGTTTTTTTACGCTTTAGTTTTTTCCTTACTTGGTTGTTATATTGTATGTCAATGATCTTTTTTCTTTCCGCATATCATAGAGAATCTTTTCTGTCGTTCTGCTCTCTATTTGCGGTTGCAAAAGTAATTATTTATTTCTTTCTGACCAAATGTTTCGAAGGAAAATTTTAAAGTTTTTTTAGTAACCTTAACTCCCTCTA
>NZ_JAGEKK010000039.1:0-1537 GCF_049887855.1 Chryseobacterium sp. NFX27
TCTTTTTTTATGCGCAAAAAAGGAAAGCTCAAAGCTTTCCCAGTTTTTGCAAATTGATTAATTTGCTGTGTGTTAAGTAAATCAAAAATAGTCTTTAAAGATTATAATCCCAAGCAAAATTTTCTTTTTCCTCCCAATTTATCGGAGTTGATAGAAAATGACCATCCTGTACGAACAGTTTCAGCAGTTATAGACGGTCTTGATATAAGTAATTTAATCCGTCATTATAAACCCGGAGGCACCTCGGTTTACCATCCTAAAATGCTTTTAAAAGTATTGGTATACGGTTATTTGTGTAATATTTATTCGAGCAGAAAATTAGAGCAGGCTCTTAAAGAAAATGTTCATTTTATGTGGCTTAGTGCCATGAACCGTCCTGACCATAATACTTTGAACCGCTTCAGGAGCGAAAGATTAAAAGGAGAACTCAAAGATATATTTGCACAGATTGTACTTTACTTAGAGAATGAAGGATTAGTCAGCCTGCAAACAATCTTCACAGATGGCACTAAAATAGAGGCCAATGCCAATCGCTATAGCTTTGTGTGGGGAAAATCCATAAAGAATAACAAAGAGCGTATAGAATCCCAGCTTGAAGAATTATGGAACTATACTCTGCAGCTAGCCAAAGAAGAGATGAGGGATACTTCGGAAATAGTTTTTAAATCTATGGATAAAGAAAAAATAAAGTCTGTCATAGAAACCATAGATCATACTTTGAAGAAGAAGAAAATTCCCTCCAAAACCCGTCAGAAGATTAATTATGCAAAAAAGAACTGGCCTGATAATCTTGAAAAATATGAGAAACAACAGGAAATTCTAAAAAGCAGAAACAGCTATTCAAAAACAGACCCTGATGCTTCTTTTATGCGCATGAAAGAAGATCATATGCGTAACGGTCAGCTTAAGGCTGCCTACAACCTTCAGCTCAGCACAGAGAATCAGTTCATCATTAATTATACCCTGCACCCCAATCCTGGCGATACAAAAACCCTTCTCCCTCACATTGAGAACTTTGAACATCTCTATAATAAACGTCCAAAGGAGATAGTGGCTGATGCCGGATATGGCTCAGAAGAAAACTATATCTTTCTTCAAAAGAGAAAGATTAAAGCCTATATCAAGTATAATTATTTTGATAAAGATCAGAAAAACAAAACAATAACTTCTTCGCCCTCTAATCCAAAGCTTTCAAAGCTCCGGCACAAAGTCCATCAGCTTCTCAATACAAAGCGTGGAGTAAAGCTCAGAAAACAAAGATGCCACGATGTAGAACCGGTTTTCGCACAGATCAAACATAACAAAGGATTTAAAAGGTTCTTTCTCAGAGGCCAGAATAAAGTCGAAATAGAAACAGGCCTGATCGCTATTGCCCATAATCTAAGAAAATTGGCACTTGCAGGATAAGAAAATCCTGCTTTTTACTAAAATATCAAAAAAATTCCTGAAAAAACAAATAACGGAAATCTAAACCTGAAAAATTGTAGATCGCAAACTTTGAGACACAAAAAAAGACTGCCCCTTTTGAGACAGCCTC
>NZ_JAGEKK010000040.1:0-1503 GCF_049887855.1 Chryseobacterium sp. NFX27
CCGATGGTACTGCGAAAGCGGGAGAGTAGGCCGCCGCCAGTTTTTATTAAAAGTCTCATACAGTATTTGTATGAGACTTTTTTTGTTATATACATACACCAACTAACCAAAAAATCAAACAAAAAAATCAATGATAATTTATAATTGATCATTGATGAATAGGAATAGGAATAACACGCAGTGGTAAATAAATGATCAATGATCCTTCATCGCCTTATCCTTCATCACTGGATAAGGGACAATAAAGAACATAAATCTCAAATTATTTGTACCGATAAACAAAAACAAAAACAAAATAAAAAATACAAGTCCTGTACAGAAATGTGCAGGACTTTTTTTGTCTAAATCTAGCTGATGAGTAATGAGAACGACGCTAATCACTTTATCATTATAACGCATAACCAACAATCATTTTATTAGCATTATGTTGTTGGATCCTGATCAAATCCCTTACACCGACCTGATATCCTGCACGACTTCCTATATATTCAATAGTAGCGGGCTAAAGCCCGCTTAGAATGTAGAAAAGTATAAAAGAGCTCAGCCAACTTATAGTAAATAAATCTGAGTATCCATTTATAGATCAATATCCAGCGGTTATTAAAAAATCTGCTTCATCTGCCTGATCTGCGAGAGCTATTTTATTCCGTTTAAAATCCATCCAGGCTTACAGCTATACTTTTATGCACGCAAAGATGTGCAACTTATATTTTGTAACAGTTTTAAACTCCAGGGGAAACATGATCCTCCATTCATCAATATTTAATCAATAAACCTAAGCTCCGGCTAACTGAGAAAATCTTTGTGAAAATAATCTCATTTAAGTTCTGCTTCCCCTTTATGATTCCCAAATAGATTTCCTCTTCAATAGTAGCGGGCTAAAGCCCGCTTAGAATGTAGAAAAGTATAAAAGAGCTCAGCCAACTTATAGTAAATAAATCTGAGTGTCCATTTTATAAATCAATATCCAGCGGTTATTAAAAAATCTGCTTCATCTGCCTAATCTGCGAGAGCTATCTTATTCCTGTTTAAAATCCATCCAGGTTTACAGCTTATACTTTTATGCACGTAAATCTGCAATTTATATTTAAACTCCAGGGGAAACATGATCCCCCTTCATCAATCTTAATCAATAAACATAAAGCTCCGTGCAATCTGTGGGAGAAGTCTTTCACTTTTAACCCTTTTCTTTGCCGTACACTTTTCTGTTCTATCTAAAGTTTTCCTGCTAAGCTAAAGCTGATCTCCTAAAGTCGCCTATATCCAATCATGAATCTTTCAACTAGTATTTTGGCCCTACTTTTTAAGGCGCTCCCCTGACGGCTTATCACTCTGCTCGGCCTATACTCACCCTGTGCTTTTCATACCGCTATTACCACCGATGATTGTGGATAACTCCAATAACCTTATAACATATTATAAACTAATATCATACAGATCTATTTATCCCCAATATTAACGTGATGTGATATTTATGTTAAATAAGTTTGTTTTGCGTGGTAT
>NZ_JAGEKK010000041.1:0-1350 GCF_049887855.1 Chryseobacterium sp. NFX27
TGACTAGTCCTGAAAAAGGTTGACTAGGTTTATTACCCAAATATAATTAAATCAGAGTAGGAATTTTTCTATTCTGATTTTGTTTTTTATAGGTTTTTAATTTCACATTATTTTTTAGATGTACTTGGTTTGGTATATTATAATTCAACGAAAAATGTGGTCTCCAATTATTATAATAGTAAATTGATTGCTTAAGCTGTTGTGATAGATTTTTAAAGTTTTCAAAAGTATCAATCAATCCAAATTCATATTTCAGAATACCATTCACTCTTTCGGCTACGGCGTTTTCATAAGGGTCTGAGTTCTCTGTCATGCTGATGAGAATGTCACTTTTCCTCAACATTTCGGTGTATTCTTTACTGCAATACTGCAACCCTCTATCTGAATGATGAATTAAGGGATGCTTGTAGATCCGATTCTTTATAGCCTGTTTTAGTGCTTTCAACGTAGAACTTGTCTGTAAATTATCACTTAATTCATATCCTACAATTTTCTTTGAATAGGCATCGGTAATCAGATGAAGATAATAATTCTTTTCTTTAGTTTTGAGATAAGTTATATCTGCAACCCAGACTTTCTCTGAACATTCCAGTTCTTTTCCTTTGATAATATTGGGGTATTTCTTCATCCAATGTCTGGAGTTTGTTGTTTTAAAGTAGCGGTGTCTTCTGGGAATCAAAAGATAATTTGATCTTAAAACCTTAAACAGCTGATCTCTTCCTACGTGAAGTTTTTCTTTGTCAAAGTCATTCTTAAGTAAGACATAAAGTTTTCGAGTACCTATTTTAGGCATCTTTTTACGAATTGATAATACCAGTTCAATAATCCTTTCTTGATTATTGATAGAATCAGGCTGTTTCCTCCTTTTGTAATAAGCTTGTTTACTGTACCCAAACAATCGGCAGATATCTTCCAGTGAAAGATTCGTATACGGCCTTATTTCCTGGATTGATTGGAACCAGACTTTTTTACAATTTCAATCTTCAGCTCACGCTCTGCGATTTCTATAAATTTCTTAAACACTTTGAGCTCTTCTTCCTTTTCGGATAAAGCAGCTTCAAGTTCTTTAATCTTCTGTTTCTGTGGATCTTTCATGGGTCTGCCTTTACTTAGTTGTTTCTCATAAGTAAAGTTACCATATTTTATTAACCAACTGGAAATACATGAATTACCTCGAATGTTATATCGAGTCTGTAACTGCGATTTCGTAAATAAACCCCGCTCATATTCGGAGACAACTTGTCTTTTGAACGCCTCACTGTATTCTTGTACAGGGAGGAATCTTTTTTTTAAATTCATAAGGATGACTGTTTTTATGGTTTTATAGTCAACCTTTTTCAGGACGAGACA
>NZ_JAGEKK010000042.1:0-1328 GCF_049887855.1 Chryseobacterium sp. NFX27
TCACCTGTTCCCATTCCGAACACAGAAGTTAAGCCCACCAGCGCCGATGGTACTGCGAAAGCGGGAGAGTAGGCCGCCGCCAGTTTTTATTAAAAGTCTCATACAGTATTTGTATGAGACTTTTTTTTGTTGTATACCTGGAACAAACTAACCCGGCGCAATCTTTGATTTTGCAATAAGCAATAAGCAATAAGCAATAAGCAATAAGCAATAAGCAATAAGCAATAAGCAACCACCCAAAATCATTTATAATTTATAATTGATCATTGATGAATAGGAATAGGAATAGGAATAGGAATAGGAATAGGAATAGGAATAGGAATAGGAATAGGAATAGGACGCGACGCTTAATAAATGCTCATTGATCCTTCATCGTTTATCCTTCATCCCTGGATAAAATAATAAAGAACATAAGTCTCAAATTATTTGTACCGATAAACAAAAACAAAATTAAAAACTAAGTCCTGTACAGAAATGTGCAGGACTTTTTTTGTTTAAATCTAACCGATGAGTAATGAATGGGAACGACTTTGATCACTATATTTTATAAACATAACCCAACACTATTTTATTAATATATATGTTGGTTAAATCCTGGCCAAATCCCTTACACCGACCTGATATCCCTGCACAGCTTCCTATATATTCAATAGTAGCGGGCTTTAGCCCACTTAGAATTATATAGATACAAAAAAGCTTCAGCCAAAATTTATAGTAAATAAATCTGAGTATCCATTTTATACATCAATATCCGGCGGTTATTAAAAATCTGCTTCATCTGCCTGATCTGCGAGAGTGCTTAATCAATAAACATAAAGCTTCGTGTAATCTGTGTGATCTGCGGGAGAATCCTTCATTTTTTAACCCTTTTCTTTGCCGTATACTTTTCTATTCTATGTAAAAGTTTTCCCTGCTAAATTAAAGCTGATATCCTAAAGCCGCCTTTATCCAATCATGAATCTTTCAACTAGTATTTTGTCCTTATTTTTTGAGGCAGTCTCCCGACGGCTTATCACTCTGCTCAATCTTTATTAATGGGCTATACTCCCCCTGTGCTTTTCATACCGCTATTACCACTGACGATTGTGGATAACTCCAATATCCTTATAACATATTATAAACTAATATCATACAGATCTACTTATCCCCAATATTAACGTGATGTGATATTTATGTTAAATAAGTTTGTTTTGCGTTTGAATAAGTTGTTATCTTTGCCCCACTGAAAAACGAGAGTATGACAGTAGCGCAGGAGAGCTTTTAGATAAGCATAACTATTTATAAAGAGCTTACGTATTACATGAAAAAATAGCTTAACAATATTTTAG
>NZ_JAGEKK010000043.1:0-1266 GCF_049887855.1 Chryseobacterium sp. NFX27
TGGAGTTGCTAACTTTGTTAGGACACGATTCTTATACTCTTTAACTTTAAGAGTATGAAAAAGATCAGAAAAAATTACAGTCTAGAGTTTAAGATCCAAGCAGTATCTTTAAGTGAGCAGCGAGGCAATGTATCCTCGGTAGCTGAAGAATTGGGGATCTGTAAAGAAAGTCTCGTTAATTGGCGAAAACTTCACAAAGAAGGTAAACTTAGCAAGGAAAAACTAATATCCTCTGATCCAATAAGGGAAGAGTTATTGAGACTTCGCAAAGAACTAGAAGAAACAAAGCTTGAACGTGATATCTTAAAAAAGGCGGTAGGCATCTTCTCCAAGAGAGACGGGTAAGATATAAATTTATCAAAGAACACGCTGGTGTGTTTCCTGTCGGGAAGATGTGCGAAGTATTAAAGGTAAGCAGGAGCAGTTTTTATCATTGGAAGAAAAGAAAACCGAGTAAGCAATCAGAAAGAAGAGCCATTTTATCAGCAGAAATCTTTAGTATTTATCATTGGAGCCGTGGGAGATATGGAAGCCCTCGTATTGCCCGAGAACTGGAAGCAAAAGGAATGAGAGCTTCACGTCCTTTGGTGGCCAGACTAATGAGAGAACGCAACCTGAGAAGTATTGTAAAGAAAAAATTTAAGAAAACTACCAACTCATCCCATCGATACCCTGTTGCTGAAAATTATTTGAATCAAAATTTTCAGGTTACAAGCAGTAAAGAGGTCTGGGTGTCTGATATTACGTATATCCGCACAGGTCAGGGTTGGTTGTATCTTACTACAGTCATTGATTTGTTTGACAGAAAGGTTATCGGCTGGTCATTAAGTGAGACGATGAAGGCTCAGGACACCAGTATTGCGGCCTTGAAAATGGCAAGACTCCATCGTCCTTTACAGGATCATGATAGCTTGATTTTCCATTCAGATAGAGGGATACAATATGCGTGTACAGAATTTACATCAATAGTCGGAAAAAACATTACCCGAAGCATGAGCGGAAAAGGAAATTGTTATGACAATGCTGTAGCTGAGAGCTTTTTCAAAACTCTGAAAACCGAACTTGTCTATCAAAATAAATATGAAACTAGAGATCATGCTAAAAACTCTGTGTTTGAATATATAGAAACATTTTATAACACTCAGAGAAGGCATTCGGCTTTAGGGAATTTAACCATAAAAGAGTATCAAAATTTAATGTCTAATCTATCTAAAAATGTAGCATAAAGAGTATATAAATTTTGTCTCAAAAATAGTTGCAAGTTCA
>NZ_JAGEKK010000044.1:0-1073 GCF_049887855.1 Chryseobacterium sp. NFX27
AAAGCATTTTTAGAGAAACAGGCTTACATTGCAGATAAAAAGGTCATATTTTTCGATATGATGATTAATCTTGCCGAGAAAGAATATGATATTGATATCAGAAAAAACTTACCATCCGAACAATCAGCCGCTTCCGCAGTGAAGAAAAAGAAACGCTAATCTTTACCTGCGAATTGTTCGGATTGGATAGACAAGTCTATTATAGAAGTATCAAACGGTATAAAAGCTCACAAAGCAAAGCTTCGAAAGTGATAAAACTGGTAGAAGATATTCGTGTAAAAATGCCAAAATTAGGAGGCAGGAAGCTGTATTTTCTTTTAAAGGAACCTTTAAGATCCTTGAAAATAGGGAGGGATAAGTTTTTTGATATTCTGAGAGCTAATCATCTACTCATAATTCCCAAGAGAAGCTATTGTATCACAACGAATTCTCATCATCGATTCAGAAAGCATAAAAACCTGATTCTGGATTATAGCATAAACAAACCCAACCAGGTGTGGGTAGCAGATATTACCTATATCGGGAATAGAAAAAAGCCAAGTTATCTAAGCCTGATAACCGATGCTTATTCCAAGAAAATCGTTGGATATCATGTTGCAGACAACCTTAATACAGAAAGCAGCCTCGTAGCATTGAGAAAGGCATTAAAGAGCAATAACATTAAAAAAGAACCACTGATTCATCATTCTGACAGGGGCTTACAATATTGTTCAAATCAGTATCAAAGGATTTTGAAAAAGCATCAATTAAAATGCAGTATGACACAGAATTCAGACCCTTACGAAAATGCTGTTGCAGAGAGAGTGAATGGTATTTTAAAACAAGAATTTGATATCGATAAATATGATCTTGAAACTTCCCTTAGAAGAAAAATAGTCAATGAAGCTATTGGAATTTATAATGAATTACGACCTCATTTTTCGAATCATTATTTAACCCCAAATCAAATGCATAAACAAAAGGAAATCAAAATGAAAACTTATAAAAGCAAAAACCAAAGCAAAAACAAATTTGCTCTGGTTTAATTATTTATTTTTGTCCTTTAATCTGTATCGGATTTTCAGGACGAGACA
>NZ_JAGEKK010000045.1:0-1029 GCF_049887855.1 Chryseobacterium sp. NFX27
ACCGACCTGATATCCTGCACGACTTCCTATATATTCAATAGTAGCGGGCTAAAGCCCGCTTAGAATGTAGAAAAGTATAAAAGAGCTCAGCCAACTTATAGTAAATAAATCTGAGTATCCATTTATACATCAATATCCAGCGGTTATTAAAAATCTGCTTCATCTGCCTGATCTGCGAGAGCTATCTTATTCAGTTTAAAATCCATCCAGGTTTACAGCTATATTTTATACACGCAAAGATGTGCAACTTATATTTTGTAACAGTTTTAAACTCCAGGGGAAACATGATCCTCCATTTATTAATATTTAATCAATAAACATAAGCTCCGGCTAACTGAGAAAATCTTTGTAAAAATGATCTCAGTTAAGCTCTGCTTCCCCTTTATGATTCCCAAATAGATTTCCTCTTCAATAGTAGCGGGCTTTAGCCCGCTTAGAATGTAGAAAAGTATAAAAGAGCTCAGCCAACTTATAGTAAATAAATCTGAGTATCCATTTATACATCAATATCCAGCGGTTATTAAAAATCTGCTTCATCTGCCTAATCTGTGAGAGTGCTTAATCAATAAACATAAAGCTCCGTGCAATCTGCGTGATCTGTGGGAGAAAATCCTTCATTTTTTTACCGTTGTCTTTGCCGTACACTTTTCTGTTCTATCTAAAGTTTTCCCTGCTAAGCTAAAGCTGAGCTCCTAAAGTCGCCTTTATCCAATCATGAATCTTTCAACCTGGTATTTTGACCTTACTTTTTAAGGCGCTCCCCTGACGGCTTATCACTCTGCTCAATCTTTATTAATGGCCTATACTCCCCCTGTGCTTTTCATACCGCTATTAGCACTGACGATTGTGGATAACTCCAATATGCTTATAACATATTATAAACTAATATTATACAGATCTACTTATCCCCAATATTAACGTGATGTGATATTTATGTTAAATAAGTTTGTTTTGCGTGGTATTAAGTTGTTATCTTTGCCCCACTGAAAAACGAGAGTATGACAGTAGCGCAGGAGAGCTTTTAGATAA